>JAADGH010000056.1 GCA_013152475.1 Planctomycetota bacterium | reverse complement strand
CCCCGGATTTCGACGACTCGGCACGCGTCCCCCGGTATGACCGCGTCGTGGTCCAGGATGAGCAGGGATGGTATTACCTCTACTCCCATCTCGACATGATCGACCCGACAATCGAGCTCGGCCGGCCCGTCGAGGCAGGCGATCCCGTCGGCGCTCTCGGAAAGGAAGGCGCGTCCGGCGGCTGGGCGCATCTCCACTTCGGCATGACGTCGCCTCAACCCAGCGGGCGATACGGCCAGGTGGAGGGCTATCCCTTCCTGGCGGAGGCCTATCTGCACGAGCACCCCGGCGCGCTGCTCGCATGCGCCCGGCCCCACCGCGTGGGGAGGGTGGGCGAGGAGATCGAGCTGGACGGAAGCCGGTCGATCTGCGACGGGGGCAAGATCACATCGTATCACTGGACTCTGCAGAACGGCGGCGCGGCGGGCGACGTCCGAACGACGGTCAAGTACGAGCAGGAGGGGATGTATTCCGAGATGCTCACCGTCACCGACGATCGGGGCCAGACGGACGTTGATTTCTGCGTGGTCCAGATCTTGCCCCCCAAGACGGCGATCCCGCGAGGACCCCGCCCGCGATGCACCTGACGTATTATCCCACGGACCACATCCTCCCCGGCCAGCCCATCGCGTTCAAGGTTCGCACCTTCTTCACGGGCGAGTTCGAGGTGAACCGCGATGGCGAAGAGCTGTGGGACTTCGGCGATGGAACAACCGCGACGAGCTGCTCCGGCGCGCCAGGGCGCGGCTCGGCATGTGCGGACAAGGACTTCGACGAGCGCTGGCACGCCTACGACCAGCCCGGCCGCTACATCGTCACCGTCCGCCGCACCGGCAAGAACGGCCTGACGGCGACGGCGCAGCTTCGGGTGGATGTCGAAGGGCCGGAAGTGTAGGGATTCTTTCCCGGGACACCCGGTTCTGTGCATCTGTGCGCCGGCTGCGCGATGAGTACGCTGCCCTATGCCTGTGGCAGGAGGATCACCCCCAGCGCGGCGTTCGGGTTTTCGATCAGATCGTCGCACCCCTTCGGCGCATCGTCGAGGGGGAGACGGTGCGTGATGAGCGACCCGACGTTCAGCTTCTTCTCCGAGATGGCGCGCATGCACTCCTCGATGTTGCGCCGCGTGTTCCACTGCACCACCACCGGGGGATAGGCCGCGCCGTGCTCCCATGCCTCATCGTGGTAGCCCGGGCCGGTGCGGGCGGAGCTGCGGATGTCGAGGTTGCCGAGGCCCGACGCGAAGGTCTTTGAGATGCTCGCACCGCCGACGATGGTGATGTTGCCGTATTTGTGGCCGTCGAGGGTGGTCTTGAACATCTCGTAGAGCTGATTCAGCACCTCCGTCGCCTCGCCGCCGAAGCAGATGATGGCGGCGTCGAGACCGTAGCCGCGGGTGAAGTCCTTCACGATGGGGATGGGGTCGTCATCGGCCGTGTTGATGGCGAGATCGATCCCGTTCTTCCGGGCAATGTCGATCCGCATGGGCAGACGGTCGAGGCCGATCACATGGCAGCCGCACCAGCGCAGGAACTGGCTTGCACATTGGCCCACGATGCCGAGGCCGACGACGGCCACGTTCTGTGCAAACTCTGGCGTGGACCGGCGGACGGCCCAGAGCGCCGTGGCGGCCAAGTGGTTGAACGCGCCCTCCTCGAAGCTCACATTCTCGGGCAGGGGGGTGCTCAGGTTGATCGGCACGGTGGCGTGCGTCGTGTGCATGGCATAGCCGCCGCCCATGCAGGCGATGCGCTGGCCGATCTCGTACTCGTCGCACCCCTCGGCCTTTTCGATCACCACTCCGGCGTTCTGGTAGCCGAAGGGGCGCTTCTTGGGATCGGGGTCCTTCTTCTCTTTTTCACGATTTCGTTTTGCGCCGCCGAGCTCCGTTCCGGGGCTGACGAGAGACGCATGGACCTCGACGAGCACCTGGCCCGGCTGCAGTTCGGGGACGTCGCCTTCTTCCACATGGGCGTATCCGTTGCTGTCGAGCGCCACGTATTTCCGTTTCATGAATCTTCCTCCTCCTGTCAATTGCATGGGCGGGACATCGGTCCCGCCCTGGATTGAATATCCTGTCTACCCGATTCCGCCGAGAACGTCAAGCCTCTACGTTTTCTTCATCCGAAGTTCGTTCACCAGATGGTGCGCCCGGCGGGTGGGCTCGGGGATGCGATAACCTGCACAGCAGCGCAAGGCCCATGTCACGGACGACCGCACACCCATGCGGTGGCCGGGCGAGACGAAGATGGGGTTCACGTTGTCCCGTGTGCGGACGACGGCGCCGATGGTCTTCCCATCGAGCTTCAGCGGCACATGCGAGCCGGCCCTCGGCCCGACGTCGCCATGCTCCCCGCACAGTCGGCTCTTGGCGCAGCCGATGGACGGGAGGTCGATGACCAGCCCCAGGTGCGACGCCAGACCGATGCCCCGGGGGTGGGCCGTGCCCTGGCCGTCGAAGAGGACGAGGTCGGGTGTGGTCCTCAGTTGTCCAAACGCCTTCAGGAGAACCGGCGCCTCGCGGAAAGAGAGCAGGCCGGGGATGTAGGGAAACGTGACCCGGCCGACCGCCGTGGCACGATCTACCTCCTCCAGGTCCGGCAGCGACAGGACGATCACGCCGCCGAAGAACTGGTCGCTCTTCTTCGAGTAGGATATGTCCGTCCCTGCGACGAGTCGGAACTTCCTTCGGGGCGCCCGGAGGATGAGCCGCGAGCGAAGCTCCTCCTGAAGCTCTCTGGCCCGGGCGTAACTCACATCCCAGCGATGGAGTTTCTTGAAATGCATGGGGCTTGCTTGCCTTCTTCCGCAGTTTCGGGAACAGATGCAGTTCATCATCTTCCCTCACGCAAGTCAAGTGTCTCGGTAAGATAAAGGCGTGGAGTTGCCAACGAGGCGAAACGACGACGGCGTCTGTGGAGTGCGCAAGCCATGCTTGCGCCTTGACACTGGGAAGCCGTGCTTCCCGGCGGTGGCGCAACCACCGTGCGAGGCCGCAGAGAAGGCCTGACGGGGACAGGCCGGCAACGGAAGAGCGGGAAGCGTGGCTTCCCGCAAAAAAGGCGGCAGCGCGGCTGCCGCACTCCAAAGCAGCGGCAAGGCCCCATCAAGAAATATGCCGTTCCATGGCCGAGGGAAATGACATGCACCTGCAATCCCCCTCGTCGTTGAATCCTCGGCGGAGATGTGATATAATCCGGGCACGTTGCGGATGGAGTATGTACCCACGAGCGAGCTATGCAGAAAGAAATCGAGAAGGCGGCGACCCTTGTCGAGGCCATGCCGCACATCCAGGCGTTTCGGGACAAGATCATCCTCGTGAAGCTTGGCGGCAGCGCGATGGACCAGGAGGAGTCCCTCCGCACCGTCCTGCAGGATGTGGTGTTCATGGAGCTGGTGGGGATGCACCCTATCCTCGTCCACGGCGGGGGCCCGGCCATCAGCGCGGAGATGAAGAAACGAGGCATTGAGCCAACGTTTGTCAAGGGCCATCGCGTGACCGACGAGCAGGTCATCGACCTCGTGGCCGACGTGCTGTGGAACCAGATCAACGCGGACATCGTCCGAAAGATCAACGACCTGGGCGGGCGGGCGCACGCGGTGATCAACAAAGACCGCAAGACACTCCAGGCAAAGAAGAAGCTGATGGAGATCGACGGCGAGCAGATTGACCTCGGGCTGGTTGGCGCGATGGTGTCCATCGACGCCCGGCAGATCCTCGACCTGTGCTACGACGACTTCATCCCCGTGATCGCGCCGATCTCCGCCGACAGCAATGGGAACCTGCTGAACGTCCAGGCCGATGAGGTGGCGGCATTCACGGCGGCGCAGCTCAAGCCGGAGAAGATCGTTTATTTGTCGGACACGCCGGGCATCCTGCGCGTTCCGGGGGACGAACGCTCGATGGCATCGACACTGAAGGAAGACGAGGTGAACCGGCTCATCGCCGAGGGGGTGATCGACGGCGGTATGCTTCCCAAGGTCAACGCCTGCATCCAGGCCCTGGAGGCGGGCGTGAACAAGGCCCACATCATCGACGGCCGCGTGCCTCACTCGCTGCTGCTGGAAATTCTGACAGACAAGGGGATCGGGACCCAGATACTCCGATGACCGCACTGAGACGACGACGCAACTTGGTCTTGATTTATGCACTCGCGGCGCTCGCGGCGGCGCGCCCGGTCCGCGCCCAGGACGGGAAGCCCGAGATCGACCTGTGGCCGCTGTTCTACTATGATACCACGGAGGACAAGACGTCGAGCGTGACCGAGGTGCTGTGGCCCTTCTTCGAGGCGCGGGAGGACGCCGAGTGGAAGCAGACCTTCGTCCGTCCCTTCTGGAACCATCGCATCGAGAAAGGCAAGGAGTTCGACGACCAGGAGATCCTCTGGCCCTTCGGCCGCGTCACGAAGCGCGGCACAACGACAAACACCCACTTCTTCCCGTTTCATTTCAAGACAGAGGAGGTGAAGGGTAAGGACAAGGAGGTGGACGATATCTTCTTCCCTTTTGTTTTCAAACGGCGAAAGAAGGGCAAGGACTACACGGCGATCTTCCCCTTCTACGGCCACATGACCGAGCGCTTCGGGCGCGACGAGATCATCTTCGTCCTGTGGCCCATCTACACCTGGCAGCGCACGGGGGAGGTGACGGCGACGACCATCCTCTGGCCGTTCATCGGCTTCTCCGATTATCCCGGCGGCGGCGGATTCAAGTTCTGGCCGTTCTTTGGGCTGAGCGAAAAAAAAGGGCACTTCAAGAAGGCCTTTGCGCTCTGGCCGCTCTACAACTACCGGTGGGCCAAGCTGAAACAGGGCGGCGAGTATGAGTCGGCCGTCATGCCGCTTGTCGCCGCCCATGAGCGCTCTCCGGCAGGCGAGGCCGACGCGGTGATCTGGCCCTTCTTCCAGCACAAGGAAGACTACAAGAAGAAAACCACGAACGACTGGTTCCCGTGGCCGATTGCGGGGCGGGGGCGGGGGCCGGGTTACAAGAAGGACGTACTCCTGCCGTTTTTCAGTTCCACGAAAATCGGCGACAGCAAGGACGACGTCATCGCCTGGCCCATCGCCTGGTTCAGCGAGCGGAAGAACGCAGACTCCGAGTACAAGTCGGCCCGCGTGTTCCCCTTCTGGTTCGACGTGAAGGAGGAATGGCACAAGGACCAGTCGAAGGAGACCTACTTCCAGCTCTGGCCCTTCTTCCACACGTCCAAGAAGCGGAACGGCGTGGAGAGGACCGACAGCCTGTCGCCGATCTGGCTCAAGGAGAACGGGGGATGGGACCGGAACTGGGCGCCGTTTTTTTGGATCTTCCAGACCGGCAAGGACAAGAACGGTGTGAAATACGTCCGCCTTCGCCACCGTCTCTACCGGGACGAATCGGGCGAGGACTATCGCCTGCTTCAATTGAAGCCCTTCTTTCGCTTCTGGCGGAGGGGGGACCGGTCGGAGCTCGCGCTGTTCAGTTTCCTGCGGTTTCACGGCAAAAAAAAGGAAAAGGAATGAAGAAGGCCATCTACCCCGGCACGTTCGACCCCGTGACGAACGGTCACCTGGACATCATGCGCCGCGGCGCAAAGATCTTCGACGAGCTAATCGTGGCCATCGGCCCAAACCCCGCGAAGACGCCGATCTTCGACCTCGACGAGCGCGTGGAGATGCTCAAACTGGTGACGAAAGGCATCCGGAACATCCGGGTGGATATCTTCGACGGCCTGATCGTGGACTACGTCCACCGCCAGGGCACGGACGTCATCCTGAAGGGCATCCGGACGGTATCGGACTTTGAATATGAGTTTCAGATGGCCCTCACGAACCGTGTTGTCGGGAAGGGCGTCGAGACGGTCTTCGTGATGACGAGCGAGGAGTACGCCTTCCTGAGCTCGACCATGGTGAAGGAGATCGCAAAGCTCGGCGGGGACGTCAGCGCGTTCGTCAATCCCAAGATCGGGCGCCGTCTGAAGAAACGCCTGAAGGCCCTGAACGGCCCGAAGGCAAAGAAAACAAAAAAAACGAAAAGAAAGAGATAGGCCCGCGTGGAACTGAAAATATTGACGCTCGGCGACGTGGTCGGCAAGCCCGGCCGGCGGATCCTCCGGCAGAAGTTGAGGGACACCCTCGACCGGCTGGGGGCGACCTTTTGTGTGGTCAACGGGGAGAACGCCGCCGGCGGGTCGGGGATCACGCGGGACACGGGAAAGGAGATCCTCGACGCGGGCGCCGACGTGATCACCACCGGCGACCATGTCTGGAAGCAGAAGGAGGCCGCCAACCTGCTGACCGAGGACCATCGCATCCTCCGCCCCGCGAATATGAACCCCCGCTGCGCAGGGGTGGGGCATGGCGTGTTCGAGACGCAGAACGGCGTTCGGGTCGGTGTGGTCAATCTGCTCGGCCGGGTGTTCATGAACCCCGCCGAGGACCCCTTCCGCGCCGCGGAGCAGGTGGTCGAGGAACTCTCGAAGGAGACGAACATTCTCCTGATCGACATCCACTGCGAGGCCACGTCGGAGAAGATCGCCATGGGCTGGCTCCTCGATGGCAAGGTGAGCGCCGTCTTCGGCACGCACACCCACGTGCAGACCGCCGACGAGCGCGTCCTGCCCGGGGGCACGGCCTATATCACCGACCTGGGCATGACCGGCCCGCACGACTCCATCCTGGGTCGGCGGACGGACCGCGTGCTCGATGCCGTCACCACCGGCATGCCGAAGTCCTTCGACGTAGCCAAGGGCGACGTTCGCATGTGCGGCGCGATCATCACCATCGACTCCGCGACGGGATGCGCCACGGCCATCGAACGGGTCGTGGTGAGGGAGGACAAGGAGGAATAGTGTTCGAGAAGCAAGGCGACCTGTTCGCCGGCAAGAGAACCAGAAAGCCCAAACCCGGGAAGAAGGCGGAATCCCCGGACGAGCCGAAGATCTACACGATCAGCGAGCTCACCCGTGAGATCAAGGCCCTGATCGAGGGGAGGTTTCCCCTGGTCTGGGTATGTGGAGAGGTCTCGAACGCCCGGCAGTACAGCTCCGGCCACGTCTACCTGACACTGAAGGACGAGAAGGCCCAGCTCAGCGCGGTGATCTGGCGCGGCGTAGCGAACCGGCTGAAGTTCAAGGCCGAGGACGGCCTGGCCGTCGTCGCCTGCGGCAACATCGGCGTCTACGAGCCGCGCGGGAACTATCAGCTCGTCATCTCGCACATGGAACCCAAAGGAATCGGGGCGCTTCAACTGGCCTTCGAGCAACTGAAACAGAAGCTCGGCGAGGAGGGGCTGTTCGACCTGGAGCGCAAGAAGCCGCTGCCGGCCTTTCCGAGGACCATCGGCGTGGTCACCTCGCCCGACGGCGCGGCGATCCGGGATATTGTGAATATTTTGAATCGGCGCTGGCCCCGGTTTCATCTCATCCTCCGGCCCGCGAGGGTGCAGGGCGACGAGGCGCCTGCGGAGATCGCCGAGGGCATCGCCGACCTGAACCGTCTCGGCGGCATCGACGTGATGATCGTCGGCCGCGGCGGGGGGAGCCTGGAGGACCTGTGGGCCTTCAACGAGGAGATCGTCGCCCGGGCGATTTTCGCGTCGGAGATTCCCGTCGTCTCGGCGGTGGGCCATGAGATCGACTTCACGATCTCCGACTTCGTGGCGGACGTTCGCGCCGCGACGCCCTCGGAGGCGGCGGAGCTGATCGTGCCGGTCTTCGAGGAGATCGAAGGAGCGCTCGGTGAGTACCAGGCCCGGATCGTCCTGGCGCTGCGGACGCGCGCGGAGGAGATACGCCAGCGGCTCCGGACGATCGAGCAGAGCTACGCCCTGCGGCAGCCGCTGGACAGGGTCCGGCAGCTCCAACAGCGCACCGATGAGCTGGGCCAACGGGTGTTGATGAGCGCGGATCGCTTTGTCCAGGCCCAGCAGGAACGTCTGAAGGGCATTGCGGGGAAGTTGGAGTCGCTCAGCCCGCTGGCGGTGTTGAGCCGGGGATACAGTGTAACGACCCTTGCCGGCACGGGGGAGATCGTCCGCGATGCGGATCAGGTGTCGGTGGGGGACCGGATCATGACGCGCGTGGCCGGAGGAGAGTTCACCGCACGCGTGGAATCATAGGGCAGAACCAGACAAGGAGAGAACTCACATGGACAGGAGCACAATCCGACAGGTCATCAACTTCGCCTTGGTTTCGGCCCTCATTCTGGCGGGAAACGGCAAGTGCCGCGCCGACGAAGGGTCGTGGCAGTCGTCCTACGACAAGGCCGTGGGGCTCCATCCCAAGGGCGATCGAGGGCTGAAGAAGAAGCTCCTCGACGAGATCCGGCAACACCATTGCCGGCTGCAGATCGCCTTCAACGTCGTGCTCGTCGCGCAGACCTACGCAGAGCACATGGACGTGGCCGGCTCCTCCCGATCGGTCCTGGCCGAGGTCGAGCCGGGAAGCACCTCGCTCCTGGGGAAGAAGGTCGTCCGGATCACCCCCCAAGCGAACGCCCAGGCCATGGGCCTTCTGGACACGGCCACGTGTGACAACAAGGACGTGCGGGTGGTCGCCAGCTTCTTCGTTCGCCTCCTCGACACCCAGCGAGCGGAGCTGAAGCTCTGTCCCGACAGGACGTTCCAAGCGCTGGGCGGTGCGCCCACCACGTCGGAGGCCGCATCGGTGACCCTCGCCTTCCGCCCCGTTGTTTCACCCGACGGGAAACGGATCCGTTTTGATTTCTTCGACTGGCCGAATACCGTCCACGTTTTCGAGCCTCGCTCCCTCGTAGCGACGATGACTTGGACATACCCCGGGACGGATGGCGTGGCCCTCGGGCCGCCGGAGTTTGAGTTTGAAGAGAAGGCCACGGTGTTTCGGAACAGCGTGGAGGTCGGCGAGGGGGACTATATTCTCATCTCCCGTATCTCCGCCACAGGAGAGAAGGAAGTCGAGGAGAGCGTTCCCATCCTGGGTCACCTGCCCCTGCTGAAGCGCTTCCTCTCCAAGCGCCACATCGAGAAGCAGCGCGCCCAGGTCATCTTCTTGCTGCGCCCGGTTTTCGACCGTTATCCGCGATGAGGGTTGCCTGCCTTTCATTCGCGCCAGAATGACATGAATGAACCCGACGCATCTCCCAGGCCGTCAAACGAGACCAACCGGCAGATCGAACACATTGTTCCCATCGCCTTCGCCCTGTTCCTGAGATGGCTGCCGCCGTGGGGGGCGGTGGGAATGGTAAGTATCGGCGTGGTCTACGCCATCTTCATCTCCCCCCGACTGGTCCCCTCGGGTCTCCGGCCGGAGGAGAGGGCCCTGCGCTGCATCCCCGCGAAGCTCCACTACGCCCTTGCGGTCCTGTTGTTGGTGATCGCCTTTCGCCGCCGCCTTCACCTCGCCGCCGGCGCCTGGGCCATGCTATCGGTCGGCGACGGCTGCGCGTCCCTTGCCGGGGTGCGGTGGGGTGGAAAACGGCTCCCCTGGAACAGGCGCAAGACGTGGATCGGCCTCGCGACCTTCCTTCTCACCGGATGGGTGAGCTCGGCCGTGCTGCTCGCCTGGGTCAGCGGCCGCTACACCGACCAGGCATTGTCGATCCGTCACGCACTCCTCCCTGCCCTTATCGCGGCGTTCTTTGCTGCCGTCATCGAGTCCCTTCCGATCAGCAGATGGATCGACGACAACCTCTCCGTCCCCCTTGCCGGTGGCCTGATTCTGGCCTTTTTGATCTGATCCCAATCCCCCCCGCTGGGAGGCACGCCGTAAGTAATATCACCATAACTATGTGTTATATCTTGTGTTACACATGTCTGACCTCTGCTTGCGGGGACGTTCGGACAAACGGGCGGAAAAAACGAGAAAAATGCAGGCGTGCACAAGTGCGCAATATGTGGGTGTATCGGGCTTGGATACGCCAATCCCTCGTGCCCCGAGTGTGCACCTTCGGTCCTGGACGCCCTGCCCGGCCCCGCAAGTGTCGGAAACGTGTGCTATACTGATACCGCCTGGGAACAAGTGACGTGTGCGCCATGGGAGGAGGACGCGGATGCGCATAGGAACAGCCGTGATTTGGGGGGTCTGCTTTGTCGGTTATCTGTCGCACGCGGGAGAGCCGAAAGGCCAACCTGATTTCTCCCGTTCCGTGGTCAGGATCGTGTCGATCTACCAGGAACGGGACTACCTCCAGCCGTGGCAGCGGAACCCGCAGGAATACCGGTCTGGATCGGGCTGCATCCTGAGCCGGAGACGGATTCTCACCAATGCTCACGTGGTCAGCGACGCCATCTTCACCCGCGTGCTGAAGTCGGGGGAGGGCATCGGATACCGGGCCAAGGTGCTCTATGTCGCCCACGACTGCGATCTGGCGATGTTGACGGTGGAAGATGAGCGGTTCTGGAAGAATACAGAGCCGCTGACCCTGGGTAAGATGCCGAAGATCAGCGACCATGTCGCGGCCTATGGCTTCCCTATCGGGGGGGACAAGCTCTCGGTCACCAATGGAATCGTTTCTCGGATCGAGTTCCAGGAGTACATCAACAGCAACATGAAACTCCTCGCTGTCCAGATCGATGCCGCCCTCAATGCAGGCAACAGCGGCGGGCCGGTGATGAAGGACGGACGCATCGTCGGGATCGGGTTTCAGGGAATCTCCGCAGAAGTGGCGGACAACATCGGTTACATGATCCCACCGCCCATTGTCGACCGATTTCTCAGGGACCTGGAAGACGGCGCATACAATGGGGTGCCGTCGCTGAGCATCCGGTGGCAGGCGATGGAGAACCCCACCATGCAAACGTACTACAATATGGGCGGGCGAACGGGCGTGCTGGTGACCGGGGTGTCATACGACGGCACGTTAGACGGACATGTTCACGTCGGCGATGTGCTGCTTTCGGTTGACGGGCACAAAATCGACAACGACGGTATGATTCCCTTTAATGGAAGCGATCGAATCTGCTTTGAGCAGGTGGCGGCCCAAAAACAGATCAACGTCGGGATCGACCTTGAGGTCCTTCGCAGTGGAAACGTCCTGGCAATGAAATGCCTGTTGCGCCCTCATGCGCCGTTGGTTCCGTCCTTCAGCCACGAATCCACCTACTATATCGCCGGTGGGCTCATCTTCCTGCCCCTGACACGGAGATACGTCAGAAACCTTCTGGCGGACGAAAAGTCCTGCGCCCCGGCCCTTGAGGAGATGCTGCAATACATGCAGTCCGGTCTGCCCAGCCAGAAGCGCCGGCAGGTGGTGGTACTCGCCAATGTACTTCCGGACGATGTGAACTTCGGCTACCAGGACATCCGGAACGCGGTGGTCGCCAAGATCGATGGTCAGCCCGTTCGTGATCTGGAACATCTTGTGAATGCCCTGAATGATCGCGGGCGGGCGTATCACCTTATCGAATTGTCTCAGGGCCAACAGATCATACTCGGCGCCCAAACGTGCGGGAACGAAACCGGACGAATCATCACAGATTTCGGCATCCCGGCCACCTGCTCCGACGACCTGAAGGCCGTTGTGGCCCTGAAGAGAAAATGAGCCGTGCACAGGGGCAATGCGGCTAACGGATCAGGAAGCAGTAGACCCCGAGCAGGTTCCGAATATAGAGCCGGTTGCCGACAAGGGCCGGGTGCGACCACGTGTCGCGCTCGGCCTCAGGCACGTCGCCGAAGAGAGGAAGGCGGGAGACGAGTTTGTGCCCGGCCCGGTTGGGTTCGAGAAGGCACAGCTCGCCCTTCACGGTGACCACCAGGACGCGGTGATGGCCGGCGATGAGGGAACAATAATCGGAGTACGGATCGCCCGTCTCCTCCCAAGACATCTTCAGACCGTTCTGCAGGTCCAGGCAGACGAGGCCGCTGCAGTTGCCGAACACCATGCCGTCGATCACCACGGGCGTCGATGTATCCGGAAAGAGGTCTTCCGTGGCGGCGACCGGCTTGGGTATGATGCGCCCCTGCTTGTCGAAGCCGTAGAGTCGTGTACCGTTGTTCTCCGTGCTGACCAGCAGCTTGTCGCCCAGGACGATCGGTGTCGGCACGTTGAAGTCGCCCTCGTAGCGGGGGACCAGCGTCCACAGCCGCTTCCCTGTCCCGGGGTCCCACCCGTTTAAGGAGGCGGCCTCGTAGCCGATGATTTGCGGCACACCGTTGAACTTCGCGAAGACGAAACTGGCATATGCCGGCGGGTCGCCCGGCGTGTGCCAGAGCACCTTGCCCGTGCGGCGGTCCAGCGCGACAATGGCGGCGTCCTTCGCGCCGGGGTTGACGATGAGCTTGTCGCCCACAATGAGGGGCGTGGAGCACATCCCCCATGTTGGCAGCTCGGCGCCGAAGTCCTTGATGAGGTGCTTCCGCCAGAGCACCTTCCCCGTGTCGAGGCGCACGCAGTGCAGGTCCCCGAAGGCCCCGAGCAGGTAGACGAGGCCGTCGTGAACCACCGGGTTGGCGCGCGGCGAGTTCGTGTAGTCCATCTCCCCCTCGGCAGGATAGGTCAGTCTCCATATCTCCCGGCCCGTGTCGGCGTCGAGGCAGCGCCAAATGTCGCGCCTGTCATCGATGCTCTTGTCTGCCACAATAACACGCTTGGTCGTAACGGCGAGACCGGACATGCCCGGACCGGTGAGCGTCCGGGACCAGAGGAGCTGCTTCCGGGGAGGCAGTTCCTTCGGGAGGGTCTCAATAATCGCCTGCCGCTTCGGCCCGCGCCAGTCGGTCCACTCGTCCTTCCTCCGGATCGGGGACAGGCCGACAAACCCGTGCTTCGACTCCATCGCCTTCAGGAGATCGGGATGGTTCTTCACGTCCGACAGCGCCGCCAGCAACCTGCCTTCGAGCTCGGCCCCGACCCGATCCGTCGCAAACAGCGTGATGAAGGGCACCGGGTCGGTGCGGCCGACGATGCGAAGCTCTCCCTTCTTCACAGAGCCGCATCCCTCCAGAAGGCGCATGGCATAGCTCGAGATCACCGCCGCGTCTGCCTCCTTCTTGCCAACGGCAATGGCCGCCGTAGTGCAACCAGGGCTGGTATGTGGATCTTTCGGGGTCGGAAGGCCAAATGCCTCAAGCGTGGCAAAGGCCGCGCTGTGGTTCTCTTCGGCCTCCTGGGGACCGAAAAGGATGCGGTATCCCGTTAGATCGGCAATGGACTTCGCGGGGTCCTTCTGCCGGACAATGAACAATCCGGTGAGCGTCATCTCGCCGTCTTGCCCCGTCAGCATGGCGAGGGTCCGCAGGGGAATGCCGATCTTCTTCGCATCGAAGGTCACGACGGAATGCTTGCCGATGACCAGATCGATGGTCTTGGGGTCGCCCGCCTCTCGCGAGTCGAGGGCCTCGGCGTAGGCAATCTGTACGGGCCGGCCGACATGCTTCTCGATGAATGCTCCGAGCTTGCCGTACTTCCTCTGGGCGAAGCCAGCCACGCAGCCGCAGGCAATCTGGTCCGACAACGGATCCATGACCAGGACCCGAAGCGGCTCAGCGGCGCGCCTCCCCACTCCCTGCCCCGAACACGCCGAACTCCACGATGCGACGGTGGCGGCCACAATGACAGCCCAAGCGATCCATCTCATAGCGCGTCTCATAGTGAACCCACACCCAAACGGCGGAACCGTTCTTCACAGGAAGTGTAGCAGAAATCAGGCGGACACACAAGGAAGGGCCATGCCAGAGACTTCGTCGAGGCCTATTGTGCCAGCAGGGCCCTCCCGCCCGATGGACGGATCGCGTGGCATTCTTATGCACTCGGTGTAACGATCCTGATAGGTGCGTGCGCCTTCGGCGTTCTGTCCATGACGGATTAAGATGTCATAACCTTTTATATAAACATACGATACGGTCATATGAGCACATGTGCGCATCTTAGGCACGCCGTTTGCCCTTCTATGATGCACATGTGCATTCCGGGAGGCGCTTCATTCCTCAGGAGCAAGGCCGAGGCCATATCGGTGTTATCTGGCGCGGCCCAAGGTTGGAGCAGGAAGGATCGGTTGGCGCATGGGGTGCATCCCCCCACAGCATTCACTCACCACGACCTATCACGCGGCGGCACGAACCGTGGTCACCTTTCCTGCATCTGCTCCGCAGGCATTTCCATCAGCGCATACGGGGCCCAAGTCATACAAGGAACACATCGGTTGAGGAGCGCGATTCATGACAAGTCATCGCATTCATCAGAGGCTAAGCGTTGAGGAGCTGGAGCAGCGAGTAGCGCCCGCCACGTTGTATGTTTCGCCCACGGGAGACAATGCCAACTCCGGCACATTCGATTCTCCCTGGGCCACGCCCGGCTATGCCTCACGGCAGTTGTCCCCCGGCGACACGCTGGTCGTCCTTGGCGGGCGATACGTCCTCGATACCTATGATGAGGACATCATCATCCCGCCGAGCGGGACGGCAGGCGCGTGGGTTACCATCCGCGGCGAGACCGGCAACCGGCCTGTCCTGGCCGGCGGAGACAATCTGGCCATGGCGATGGATCTCAGCGGCGCGGACTACGTCCGCGTCGAGAACCTGGAGATCACCCACGACAGTCAGGCCACCGGCGCGGGGACGTACTTCCGAGATGGAATCGTCATCGCCGGAGAACCGACAAGCCATATTGTTCTGGACGATCTCTACATCCATCATATCGATGAGTTCGGCCTCGACTTTCAGGACATCAACGACCTGACGGTGACCGACAGCGTGATCTCCTACTGCGGCTTCGGGGCCATCGGGGGACCCTCCGCTTCCCAGGGGGGATGGCAGAATGTCCGCATTGAAAACACCACCCTTTCCTACAGCGGACACTACTACCAGGGCGGCGACGGATCGAGCCGGCCCTATGACCGCCCGGACGGCTTCGGCATCGAGCCCTCCGCCGGACCCATCCTGATCGTCAACACCACCTCCGAGCACAACTACGGCGACGGCCTCGACTCGAAGGCCGCGAACACGACGATCCGCGACTGCATCGTGGCGAACAACTCCTGCGACGGCGTGAAGCTCTGGAACGGGACCAGCCGGATCGAGAATACACTCATTTACGGCCGCGGCGACGGCGACAGCACCCAGACGCCTTGGGCGGCGATCGTCATCGGCTGCACCAACGCCAATGCGAAATTCGAGATCATGAACACCACGGTCCACGATACCTCCGGCAACAACTACATCCTCTATGCCCAATACGACGAGACCACCACCCCTATCGACCTGACCATCCGAAATTCCATCTTCAGCGGCGTGGGACCCGTCTTTCTCAGAGATGTCGTCACGCTGACGGCGGAGAACAACCTGTTCTACATGCCGAGCAGCAGCACCGTCCTCATCCACGGCAACACGGAGTACACCTCCAGCACCATCGGAAATCTGGGGACCGGCAACCAGTACGGCGATCCCCTCTTCGTGTCGCCGGCATGGGGGCAGACCGGCGACTACCACCTGAAAGCCGGCAGCCCGGCCATCAACGCGGGCATGGCCACCGGCGCGCCGGCAGCCGATCTCGATGGGAATGCCCGCGATGCGACCCCCGACATCGGGGCCTACGAATCCGTCACCGTGTCTTCCGGCGACCCAATGACGGGCTGGTCGGGGAAGATTATTCTCGGAAATCATGTCGGCGGACAGACCGTAGACGGGGAGCTCGATTACCAAGGCTTGCTCGCCGAGGACCAGGCCCTCCAGCAAATCACCGGCCGCCACATCGCCTTTGTCAATTTGGAGATCATGTGGAACTGGAACTATTGGCCGTCCCAGGCCCTGGATGACCTGGTCACCTACGACGCGGTTCCCATGTTCAACTTCAAGCCCTGGGCCGAGTGGGACGTGACCGACCCGGCCTTTTCGCTGGATGCGATCATTGCGGGACAGCAGGATGCCTATCTCGACCAGGTCGCGGCCTTTGCCGTCAACTACAACCACCCGATCATCATCACCTTTGCGTGCGAGATGAACGGTGATTGGTTCCCCTGGTCCGGCGTCAACAATGGCGGCGGTACGCTCACCGGCTATGGCGACCCGACCAAGCCCGACGGCCCCGAGCGCTACGTGGACGCCTACCGGCACGTCGTCGATCGCTTCCGCGCCGATGGGGCCGACAACGTGATCTGGGTCTTCCAGCCCGACGC
Organism: Planctomycetota bacterium; assembly: GCA_013152475.1. Lineage (GTDB taxonomy): Bacteria > Planctomycetota > Brocadiia > JAADGH01 > JAADGH01 > JAADGH01. Next base: position 1,258 of record JAADGH010000056.1, on the reverse strand, counting down.
CTATCCCGCCCCGGAAACATCGTGGAATCGCGCCGACGCCTATTATCCGGGCGACAATTACGTGGACTGGCTGGGGGTAAGTGTGTACGGCAAGCAGACAAAGGGCGATGACGACTATCCATTCCGCCAGGGCCTGGACTCGGCCTACACCCTGTTTACCAATCTCGCCCCGGGCAAGCCCGTCATGGTGGCCGAATGGGGCCGCGCCGAGCTTTCCCCCTCCGGCAGCAAGGCGCAGTGGATTACGAGCGCCCTGACCGACCTGGCCGCCAATCGCTGGCCCAACGTCCGTGCAATTTGCTATTGGGACGAGGCATGGACCAACGACGACAACTCGCTCAGCGACCTGCGGATCAACAGCTCGACCGCATCGCGCAACGCATACCGCAGCGGCATCACCAACACCCAACGGTTTGTGGACACATGGCATCCCTCCGTCGGCGGATCGGCCAACACCCCTCCTACCGCCGTCAACGACTCGGCGACGGTGAGCCAGAACAGCACCAACAACGTCATCAATGTGCTGAGCAACGATACCGATGCCGACAACGACACGCTGACTGTGACCTCCGTCGGTTCGGCCTCGCACGGCACGGCGCAGCTTGCCAGCGGCCAGGTGCGCTACACGCCAACGGCGGGGTATTCCGGGAGCGACAGCTTCAGCTACACCATCAGCGATGGCAACGGCGGCACGGCGTCGGCTGTGGTGAATGTGACGGTAGCGGGAACGGGCCGTTCCGACGGAGCGCAGCTCCTCTACGCCCCATCCTCTCCGGAGAGCGCACAGAATGCCGTCTTCTCGCCGGACGGAGGGACGGTTCTCTTCACCATTTTTCATCAAGGATACAACGACGGGCCGGCGGGCTTGTACACGGTCTCCACGACCGGCGGCACACCCACGGCGCTGCTGAATGAAGCCGGCCAGGACAGCGTCAGCGTGCCCGGTTCCAGTTGGAACGCCAAGACAGGGCGCGTTGCCTTTACGTCGGATCGCCAGGACACCGACGAAATCTGGACCATGGCCTCGGACGGGAGCGGCCTCTTTCGCGTGACCACCCACACGACAAACACGTATTTTCTCGAGCCAAGCTTTTCGCCGGATGGCCAATGGATCGTCTTTGAAGAGGATACAAATGCCCCCGAGGCCCAGCAGCAGGGAAGCATCTGGAAGGTGAAAGCCGACGGGACCGGCCTGGCGCGCCTCACCAACGGTCCAGCCAACGGCACGGACGATCGCCTGCCGAACTGGTCTCCCCTG
>JAADGH010000224.1 GCA_013152475.1 Planctomycetota bacterium | reverse complement strand
CTTTGTTGTATCCGTTCTCCAACACGTGCGATGCTCAAAATACCATCGGCTTCCCGATGTCCTTCCGGAATTTCTCGGCGAGGTCGAGCGGAATCTTGTTGTATTCGATCCCTTCGGAGACGAGATCAAAGAGCAGGGAATTCGCCTCGCTGGCATATTTGCACTCGATGACATCCTTCAGACGGTTCGCCCATTTCTTCTCATCCACCAGCCGACGCGCCAGGGCGTAGAAGTAGTTGATGGCGTTCAGGCACTGGATGAAGGCCTTCAACGGGTCGTCACGCTGCGGGAAGATGTCCGGCTCGTGGAAGCCGCCCTTTTCGTCGTACTTGTTGACGATCTGGACGTAGGTCGCTTCGAGCGCATCCCAGAAGTGGATCGACCCGAAGATGCGGTCGTTGTCGATCCGCCCCTCGCAGTCGTTCTCGTGGCGCAGGAAGAGGCGCTTGGCCGCGATGGATTTGCGCACGGCCTCGGCCACCTTCTGCCCGGCGAGGTAGACGTGCGCGTCCTCGATGTTTACGCCGACGCAATGGTCGTAGGGCTTGAAGGCGCGGTCGAAGTCCCTGTGCGTGGCTTTCGATCCTTTTTCTTTCTTGAGTTGCTGCCACACCTTCTTCGCAATCTCCTTCTCGACCTCCTCGGCGAAAAGCATCGCCGTGTCCACGTTTTTCAGTACCGAGTGCTCCATCGCATCGTACGGCTTGAACTCGATGGCGATACCGGCCTTCGCCTCGACCGCCATGAGCATCTTCACATAGGCCTGCTTTGTCCACTCCCACTGCTTCTCGGCCTCGTAGAGGAAGTAGCCGTCCAGGCCGTCGCGTCCGGCCCAGTCGGTGTGGTTCTGCGCGCCGGTGCGGGCGTTGATCTCCTGGGCGCGGAGGTTTACTTGCAGGGCAAGATCGCGGATGCCCTTGATGTGGCATGCCGGCCCACCCCACTTGAACTGCAGCGCGGTGAAGGTGTTGCCTGCCACCGACCCGACGCTCATGCCGCGCTCCTTGAGGAGGCCGTCGATCACGTCGCAGTTTTCGTCGGTATATTCGCCCGGGTAGTGGAACGACACCTTCTTCACGCCGATGCGGTGGCAGAACTCGATACCCTCCTCGATGGTCAGGTTGTTCAGGTTCTGGTCGCCGCTGAAACGGTCAGCCATGGTATAGATGAAGTACCAGATGCCCGCCGAGAAGTTCATGTCCTCCGTGGCCTTTAGGGCGACTTCGTACTGTTTCCCTTTTTTGAACGGCTTGATCTCAACGCCTTTGACGTATTCCGGATCGAGTTCGTATTTCATCGCGTTTCCTCCGGTTCAGGACTGGGGTAATGGGTGGAATCACTTCAACACCTCACAATGTCACCGTTCCATTACGGTAACACCAGACTTATTTCAACTCAAAACTACGCCACCTGCGTCGAAAACGCCACAAACGGCCTCTGGTTCGCATCACACAGACGGACCTTCGGATTCCGACCATACGCACCGTGGACGGTGACGGGGCCTTCGGTAGGCCCTGCCAGGCGCAGTATGATCTGCGAGCCTTCGCCGAAGTCAGTCCACTCGATGGGGATGAATCCATCCGGGCCTTCGACAGTGAAGCCTTCGGGCGGCTTGCGCGGGTGCCAGCCGCCGGGGACGTGATCGAAGGTGAGGACCAGTTCACGACGTTCGCCATCGCGAAAGTGTGCCGAGGCGATCTCCGGGAATGTGTCCGAGACGGGATGCCCGTACACTTTCCCCAGCGCTACATCCGCGAAGCGCTGACCGAGTGTGACGCACCCGGGCGCGGAGATGTGGATGTCGTCGGATAGGGGAAGGTCGAGCGTGGGGATCACATGGACGTTTGATATCTGCTTCGCCGCTTGGCGTTGCTGTTCGCGAAGGACGGTCCAGGCCTGGTCGAGTTCTTTGCTCGGTACGGGATTTGTGCAGCGACTCAACTGTGCCGTGAGGATCGGGAGGTCGGGGGTGTTCAGGCCCTCGCGAACGCTGGACACGAATTGGGCGAAGCGGTCTTTGTAACTCGCCGCATTCTCCGAGTTGGCGTCGGATTCGCCCTGGTACCAAACGATGCCCTTGATGCGCCCGCCGGCCTTCCGGATCATGTCCATCATGTTTTCGTAGAGCACCGGCTTGCCTTTGTCCTTGGGGTTCCACGGGCGCAGTGCGGACCCGCCGAGGGCGGTGGGGATGAGACCGATGGGGATGGCGAGATGCCGTTTCAACATTTTCGCAAAGGCGAGCCACGGCGAGTGGCCGTGGAAAATGCCTGTGATGGTGATGGGGTGGAGTGTGTTCGTCGCATCTTCCAGGGGATGGCAGGCCAGTTTCCATGTTTCGTCATTGGCAAAAAGATGAACCCCGAGCTCCGGGCCGTCCTCGGCGATTCCCAGCCCTGTGCCGGAGGCATTGCTCTGCCCGGCGATGCACCACAGGTCTCCCACGCCGAGGTGGTGAACGTAGTCCCCCCGCAGCGGTCGCTCATCGGGCCCGCCCCTGCGCCACACGCGCGTTTCGATGCGATACGGACCGCCGGCGGGGATGTTGGGGAGAGTGATCGACCATGTGTTGTCGTCCCTTGCCTCGGCCGGCGTCCAGTCCAACGATTTCGTGGCGGGAGCCGAGGGGGACTCGTAAACAACACGCGCCTCTACCCGCCGCTTCTGCTCCTGCGCGTGCCACCTGCCGGAGAGATCAACGGCGGCGAATCCGCGGTCGTTCTGCTGGAGGACCTGCCAATCGCTTGGCCCGTTGTCGATGAGAACCCCCATCTTTTTCTGAATCATTCTGAGTTCCTTCCTTGAAAGGGTGCATCGTAACGCTGCAACGCAGATGTGTCAAGCAATGGCCCATGGCAAGCCCTTGAGATTTTTTCGTTGACCGATTCGGCCGGAGTTCCGTATAATCCCACCCCCAGGCGAGAGTCCGGGCCGCCGTCAAGGCGTGGCGGTGTGCGGCCGGTTCCCGCCTTTCTTTCTTTTGGAATGAGACAGTCATGGCCAAGCTGAAAATCTACCGGTTCCGCTTTGATGGCGCGGCGCGAGGTCCCGTTGAAAAACTTCCCGTACCCACCCGTGTAAGGTATTCTTTAATGCATTCGTGTGGGGAGTTGGTGTTGCCTCGTGTGGAGGAGGGGGGGAGTGTGAGGACGG
>JAADGH010000137.1 GCA_013152475.1 Planctomycetota bacterium | reverse complement strand
GATGGAACTGCTCCAAAAGGCCGGCGCCAAGATCTACGACTACACCATCCTAAACATGACGAGGGAAGAAAGACGGCGCTCCGCAGCGGGCAAGAGCGGCCAAAGGTAAAAGACGTGGAAAACAGCGGGTACTACATAGGTTCGGGAGCCCTGGCCGTTCTGGGGATATACTGTTGGGTGGGAATGAAGAAGGCCTATGAGAAGGGAGAAGCGCTCCCGCTCCGTGTTTCCGTTGCTATATGGGCGGCGGATACCGTCCATGCCCTGTTGGTGGCTTTTTCGTCGGCATATGGTGTTTGGCTGTTACCGGTCAGCAAGATGGCCGCACAGATAGGCGGATGGGTAGTGTTCGGGGCCGGAGTTGCTATAATGTCGGCGGGGATGATTGAGTTTCGGTCATTACGCAGAATGTCTGGTTTGGACACGTCGAAGTTCGTGACGACGGGCATATACCGATGGAGCAGAAACCCACAATATCTGGGTTGGTTTCTGGCTCTTCTTGGCGTATCATTGGCGGGGCGTTCAGGGCTTGCTTTTTTGTTTTCAGCGGCGCTTGTTGTGTCCATACATTTGTACACCGTCCGGCTGGAAGAGCCTTATCTGGGGCGCATATTCGGAGAAGACTATCGCTTGTACAAATCAAGAACGGCAAGGTATGTCGGGATAGCCAAAGGAGATTTCCTCCCGTCATCGTAATCCCAATCAGAAACAGTGCATGGAGTTTTTTGTGAGGTACCCATGAGTGAGAAACGGCAATACAAGATTCGCGGCATGGATTGCGCCGAGGAGGTGGCCGCGCTGCGCAAGACGGTCGGAATCCTTCCCGATGTGGCGCATTCGACATCCTGAACGCCAAGATGACGGTTACGGCGGACCCCGATGCGGTCAGCGAAGAGGACATCACGGCCGCCGTGCATAAGGCCGGTCTTGAGGCGTTGCCCTGGGACGAGGCCGTCAGTGCACACGAGGAGGAGGGGTTCTGGCAGAGGCGCGGCCGCTTGGTGATGTGTGTCGCCGGCGGAATCCTGCTCGCGGCTGGATTCGCAAGCCATGCCATCATCCACGGCAGCCTCTTCGATGCCTTCGCCGCCGGTGAAGGTGTGGAGGAACACGCCTTTCCGCTTGTCTCCATTCTGCTCTATGTCGGCGCGATCCTGTTGTCCGCGTGGTATGTCATTCCGAAGGCTGTCGCCGCCGCACGGGCCTTGCGGCCCGACATGAACGTTCTCATGGTCATTGCTGTATGCGGCGCGATGGCTATCGGCGAGTGGTTCGAGGCGGCCACGGTCACATTCCTCTTCGCCGTGGCCCTCCTGCTGGAGTCGTGGAGCGTCGGCCGGGCCCGCCGGGCCATCGGCGCGCTGCTGGACCTTTCGCCCACCAAGGCCCGCTACATCTGCCCGCATGAGGGCGACATCGAGGAGAAGCCGGTCGAGGACGTGCCCGTAGGCGTTACGGCACTGGTGCGCCCCGGGGAAAAGATTCCCCTGGACGGGACGATCACGAAAGGGTCCACCTCGATCAACCAGGCGCCGATCACCGGCGAATCGAACCCCGTCCCCAAAGAGGTCGGCGACGAGATCTTCGCCGGAACCATCAACAACGAAGGGGCGTTCGAATTTGAGGTCACCAAGCCAGCCAACGACACCACGTTGGCGCGAATCATCCGTATGGTCGAGGAGGCCCAGTCCCGCCGGGCACGCAGCGAGCAATGGGTCGAGAAATTCGCCCGCTATTATACGCCCGCCATGATCGCGCTGGCCGTGGTCATCGCCGTCGTTCCCCCCCTGGCGTTCGGCTGGCTTTGGAGCGCATGGTTCTACCGGGCCCTGGTGATCCTGGTGATCGCCTGCCCCTGCGCGCTGGTGATTTCCACACCGGTGAGCATCGTGGCCGGGCTTACGGCCGCCGTGCGGCAGGGGGTCCTGATCAAGGGCGGCGTGTACCTGGAAACCCCCACCCACCTCGACGCCATCGCCTTGGACAAGACCGGCACACTCACCTACGGCCGCCCCGAGGTCCAGGAAGTCGTCCCCTTCGAGGGCCACACCCCGGAAGAACTCCTGGCCAAAGCGGCCGCTCTGGAGTCGCTCAGCGAGCATCCCCTCGCAAGGGCCATTCTCCTCAAGGCGGAGAACGATGGCGTCCAGTTTGCGCCTGCGGAGGATTTCCAGGCCATCCAGGGCAAGGGCGCCGAGGCGCGGATTGACGGCAGGCCCTTCTGGATCGGCAGCCACCGGCTGATGCACGAAAAGGGTGGGGAGGCGCCCGAGATACACGAAAAGGCTGAAGAGCTCGAGGATGCCGGCCACTCCGTCGTGGTCGTGGGCAATGACAAACACGTGTGCGGTCTGATCAGCGTTGCCGACGGGGTGAGGCCCCAGGCCGCGGCGACGGTGAGCGCCATGAAGGCGGCGGGGATCAAGCGCGTGGTCATGCTGACAGGCGACAATGAAGGAACGGCCCGAGCCGTGGCCGAGGCCACAGGGGTGGACGAGTTCAAAGCCGAGCTGCTCCCGGAGGACAAAGTCAACACGGTGGAGTCGCTGGTCAAGGAACTCGAGCACGTGGCCATGATAGGCGACGGCGTCAACGACGCTCCCGCTCTGGCCGCGGCGACGTTGGGAATTGCCATGGGCGCAGCGGGGACGGATGCGGCGATCGAGACCGCCGACATCGCGCTCATGTCCGATGATCTGTCGAGGCTGCCCTGGCTCATCCGACATTCCCGGCGGACGCTCGGGATCATCAAACAAAATATATGGTTCGCGCTTGGGCTCAAGGTGGTGTTCATGGCCCTTGCCGTGGTGGGGTGGGCCACCTTGTGGATGGCCATCGCGGCGGATACGGGAGCGTCCCTTCTGGTCATCTTCAATGGCCTTCGGCTCTTGAGACAGGACGGGCGGCTTTGACCGGTCGCGATCCCCATGGGGCGCTGGAAATTCGGTGACAGTATATTATTTAAGATGAAAACAACTTTTCCGCACCCCAACACTCCTTGTCCTTGAGGAGTATGCCGCACGCCTGCAGTTTCGGCAAGCCTAACCCCCCAGAAAATGTCGCGTTAATAGAGTATACTGTCCCCGGTTTAGGTGTCCGCGAGTTTAAGGCGGCGGAGGACCTCCCGCGAGATCATGCGATTGACTGCGCGAAGCTCCAGCAGACCGAGATACTGGGCGCTGTCACCTTCCGATACCACCGGTAGACTGTCTCGGCTTTGGCTTTTCATGTGGGCGATGGCGTCGGGGAGGGGTGTGCTTTTATGGACCGGTTCCGGCGCCGGGGCCATCACATCGAACGCGACCAGCCACTCTTCCACGTTTTGCGATGCGCCGAGGCAATGCTTGAGGGCCTCCATCGTGATCATGCCTATGATCTGCTTCTTTTCATTGACAACGGGAAAGGACATGGCGTCGGTTTTGGAGATGACCTTCAGGATGGAGGCGACCGTCGCGTCAGGATGAAACGTCGGCGCGGAGGCGTCCATGGCGTCTCCTGCCGTGTACGACTCGATCAGGCTTTCCTCCGTAACGTTGAGTCCCACTTCACCAGCCTTCGTCACGGCCACTTTGACGCACGGCGGACCGATAAGCTGGACGATGAGCGTCGTGGCGGTGGCGATCATGATGATGGCGTCTCCCATAATTGTGCCACCGATGGTCAGATGGCTGAACTTGATACTGGCGACAATCGCCAACCCGATCGCCACGCCCGCTTGACCGAACAAACACAGCCCAAGGTATTTCCGAACGTTTTGAGAAGCGCCGCTCCAGCGAGCGCCTAACCGCGCGCCCATCATCTTTCCGGCCGTTCTCCCGATCACGTAGGCCAACACAATTCCCCACATCCACCCCGGCATGGCGCCGATGCTGAGGCGGGCGCCGACAATAACGAAAAAGAGGATATAAATCGGTTGTGCGAAACGCTTTAAGGTTTTAATGGCGTCCTCGCTGTGGTGGGGCGCAATGTTGACGACCGTTATACCCAAGCTCATCGCCGCGAGAATCAGGTCCACCTTCAGGAGCATCGTGAGACCCAGGACCACCGTGAGTATGCCGAGAACGAACGTGAGGGACCTTTCCGGTTCGCGCGTACGTCTCAACAACTGGTTCAGCAATGCGCCGGCCACCGCGCCGAGCGCCACCGCGCCCCCCAGTTGGTACCCGGCGTAGGCAAGGTTCCAGCCGATGCCCACCGTCCCCATTCCGATCAGGCAGGTGGCCAAACCCGTAGCGATGCTGTAGAGGACAAGGGCCAAGGCATCGTCCATAGCCACAATGGCAAATGTTGTTGTCGTAAGAATCCCCCGGGTCTTATATTCCCACAGCACATCCACCGTCGCGGCCGGGTCTGTGGCCGACGAGATAGCACCCAATGTCATACCAAAGGCTACGGACACGGCGACGCTGCGAGTGAGCGCATAGGTGATGGCGCCCACCGCGAGACTGACAAGAAAAAAGGCCCCCATTCCTTCGGCGAAGAGGATCGCAAAAAACTGCTTTCCGTGTTTCCTGAATGCGTCTCGATGGAGCCCCCCCCCAACCACGAAACCAATTACACCCAAGGCCAGAAAACTAACGGGCATAAGGCTTTGGATTCGGTCGTCGTTGATGAGACCGAGGCCGGACTTTCCCACCAGCACGCCGCTAACGATGTAGCCCACGACCTGCGGGATGTGCAGCCGTTGAAACACCCATGCGCCGACTGTGCCCGCCAAAAGCGCGCATCCAATAATCAGCAAAATGGGAATCGGCGTGGTACCGAGGACGTGGTTCATGCTTCGCTTCTCTTGCGCCGTTGGTGGGGCGCGCTCACTGTCCCCCTGAACTCAAGTTTCTGTCCCGGGTTGGAGGCCAGTAGAACATTTCTGCTGTCACGCGGGCGTACGGATCTCGGGAGGAGTTCAGGCCGTCAAAAATTACAGCGGCAACAGCAACCGTAAGCCAAAACAGCATGTACACTATCACAACTTCCCCTTCTTTAACATATCTATTGTTCCGCTGTCAAAAAGAAACGCTCTGAGGAGTTTCCTCACCCCCCAACGACATGGAGGAAACTCCTCGCGAGAATCCGCTTGACACCCTCGCAAGGGCGATGGATAATATGCTTAAAGACTGAAATGAAGGTTCTGTTAGGAGGGGTGCGATGGGTTCGAGAAGCGTGTGGTTGTGTGTCGCGGTGTGGATGGTGTTTGTCCTCTGCCTGGGGTGCGAGGAGCAGCCGGCGGAGAAACAGGCCGCGCCGCCGGAGGAGAAGGCGGAGGTGAAAAAAGCGCCCCAACCGGCGGCCCCGATCAAGAAGGCCGAGAAAGCCAAGCCGGCGAGGAAAACAAGGGTGACGGTCGCGAAAATCACGCCTCCGCCGAGGCCTGAGCCCGCCAAGAAAGAACCGGCGAAGAAAGCGGTCGAGCCGGAGAAGAAAGTCGCGGTTCCCAAGCCGAAGACCCCCCCGGCCATAGGGCCCTGCAAGGCCGAGGAAAAGGTCTGGATCGTTGACGACTTCGAGAAGGGCAACAACTACTGGCAGGTCGAAACGTGGGCCAATCCCGCCACCCTCAGCATCGCCGACGGCGAGCTGAAGGTCGAGCTCAGCGGAGGGAAGCAGGACAAGTCCGCCATCGCCCGCGCGGCAAGTCTGGACATGTCCGACCGAAGCAAGCTGATGCTGGATGTGCGAAACAACACGAAGAAGGACGTGAAGCTGGCGATCGCCTTCATGACCGGCGGCAGCAACACCTTCTTCGAGACCGAGCCGGCCACCGTGAAGCCGGGCACGAACAAGAGCATCTCATTCGACCTGAAGTCCGAGAAGTTCAAGAGCGCCGCCACGGGATGGAAGCACAGCGCAAAGCTCTCCGACGCCAACGCCGTGAAGCGCGTGGTCATCCTGGTCTACGGCGACAACAAGGGAGAGGTGCGCTTGGACAACATCCGGTTTGAGAAGTAGGCTGAACTCGATTCGTTACATTTCGCATCCCAAGGAACCATCCGGAGGGCCATGGGCGCTCCGCCTGCCGGCCCTCTGTCTCTTCTGCGCCCTCCTGGCGACGCGACCCCCCTCCGGTCTCATCGCGCAGGCCCAGAGTGTAGACCCGGCCCTCGCACTGGCCAGGGCGAATGCGCATATCACGAAGATCAATGAGCTGGGCAAGAAACTGAAGGATCGCATGCGCGCCGGCTTTCCCGATGTAAAAAACCGAGCCGAGGCGCTGCAAGTCGTCGAGGATACCTTCCGCGACATCGTTCGCTTCAAGGCGCACTACAACCTCGCCCGAATGTACGCACGGGCGACCGGCGACCGGGACGGCCAGCGCATGCGCGTCCGGGGAATGAAGAACGCCTACTTCCCGGGCGACTTCTTCGACTACTTTCCCCTTATCGACCGGCTGCAAAGACACGTTCAGCGTTTCCACGTCCCCGTCAATCCGGTGGAGTGGTACACACGCTACAAGAAGGCCGTCAACGCGGACATGGCGCTCCTGCGGCGCGACTTCGAGGCCCATCTCGACGACCCGAAGGCCACGCCCCATGCCATCCCGATATGGGAGGCCGTCGAACGCAAACTGGTGGAGACAGCCGTCGCCGGCGACGGTCGCGTCACGTCGACGCTGAAGCTCCTGATCCGGAACCTCAGCGGAAAGAAAATGCACGTGGTGATCCCCTTCTGGACGGCGGCGATCCCGGCGGAGCAGGGAAAACAGATCATGCTCATCCGGGAGTCTCTGGACATCACGCTTGCTCCGAAAGGCTCGGCCACCGTCGAGTGCCCCTGCGTCTGCGCGGACCTCAGGACCAAAAAACGGCCCGCCCAACGGTTCTCCAGTTACCGTTTCGCCCCCTACCCCAACGCACGCGACCTGGCTGCCATCCAGGACATCATCGGCATCGTTGATCTGACGGAAGTGAAGCGCCGGTACGCCGACCTCGATATCCCGGCGGCAATCCGCCCGCATACCATCATCCAATTGTGCATCTGGCGCTACCTCGCGCGGTCCCACAACCGCGGGCCGGCAGACATCACGAAGGACACGGTCCGACAGGAGGCGCCCCTGCAGCTTGGACTGCACGCCGATCAACTGCCCTCCGATCAGGCGAAATCCTTGATAGAACACGGCCCCAACATTCTGAATGCCGTCGATGAAGCGCTGCAGAAGCTGGACATCTGACGGCGGTCCCTCTCCCATGCGCCCCATGCCGGGCCCGCAACCGGAGTTGCAGAAAGGCCCCCGGATATGCTACAATAAAAATATGGCATGTCCGTCACTTTGCCTTCGTGGCCGTGGTTGATTTATGGGTCGCATCGGATTTTACGGGTTCGTCCTCGCCGTCAGCGCGACGCTGCTTGGGTACTGGCTCCTCATGCCCGCCGGGCCGGAGATCCAGGCCCGGGTGCGCATCCCCGAGAACCATCCGTCCGCCAACACCGCCCGCGCCAAGAACGTGAACCAAGGGACCTTGATCCCGGGCAAGGGCACGCCGTCGAGCGAGAAGGGAAGCTGGCCGCGCTTCCGGGGTCCCGCAGGCGACGCCATCGCAACCGGCGCACGGATCGCCTCGACCTGGCCGGCCGACGGGCCGAAGGTCCTCTGGAAGATCGACCTGGGAGAGGGGCACGCCGGCGCGGCGGTGCATAACGGCTGCGTTTACATCATTGACTATGACGAAAAAAAGAACGAGGATGCGGTCCGCTGCCTCTCTCTCGACAGCGCCGAGGAGATCTGGCGCTACACCTACTACGTCAAGGTAAAGCGCAACCACGGCATGTCGCGAACCGTCCCAGCCGTAACCGACAAGTTCGTGGTTACACTCGGGCCCAAGTGCCACGTCGTCTGCCTCGACGCGACCACCGGCGAGGCGATCTGGAAGAAGGACCTCGTCGCCGACTACGGGACGCGCGTGCCGGAATGGTATGCGGGCCAGTGCCCCCTGATCGACGGCGACCGGGCCATCCTCGCCCCCGGCGGCGCGTGCCTGATGACGGCGGTCGAGCTGGCGACAGGCAAGACCGTCTGGGAAACGCCCAACCCAAAGAACTGGCAGATGACCCACTCATCCATCCTGCCGATCCACTTCGGCGGGAAACGCCAGTACGTCTGGTGCGCAAGCGACGGCGTGATCGGCGTCGACGCCGAGACGGGCAAGCTGCTCTGGGAGTTTCCCGACTGGCGCATCCGCATCGCCACCGTGCCCACGCCGGTGGATGTCGGCGACGGCCGGCTCTTCTTCACCGGTGGATACAACGCCGGCAGCATGATGGTCCAGCTCGTGAAGAGCGGCGACGCCTTCCAGGTGAAGGAACTGTTCCGAACCAAGCCGGACACCTTCGGTTCGGACCAGCAGACGCCGATCCTCCACAACGGCCTGATCTACGGCGTCATCCCGGGCGGGCGGCTGACCTGCCTCTCCCTCGAGGGCAAGCAGCTCTGGATAGACAAGGACCATAACTTCGGCCTCGGGCCGTATCTCATGGTAAATGGGAAACTCCTCGTTCTCGACGACCAACCACCGGTGCTCTACCTGTTTGATGTGAACGCGAAGGGGGCCAAGGAGCGGGCGCATCACTCGGTCATCGGCGGCTACGATGCCTGGGCGCCCATTGCATTTGTAAACGGGAAGGTGCTCCTTCGTGACGCCGAGACGATGGTGTGCCTGGATTTGAGGTGACCATGCGCAACGAAGTGTCAAATCGTAAGTTGCTGATAGGGCAAGCATTAGGCGCGGTGATCCTTATCGCGCTGGGCCTTGGCGTCGGCTATGCTTTCTTCGCGAAATCCAAGGGGACCGCCCCCCCGCCCAAGAAGAACGTTCTGGCCGTGCCGGGGATCACGAGTGTGGCGGTGGACGCGAGGGACAACGTCTATGTCGGCGGGGATTTCGGTGTGAGGGTCTATGGCCCGGACGGCAGGAAGCTGCGCGAGTGGGAAGCGGCCGCCCCAGTGGCGGCGCTGGCGGTCGATGCAAAGGGCAACGTCTACGTCGCCACCCAGAAGAAGGTGGAGAAGTTCGACGCCGACGGCAGGTCTCTCCTCCGCTGGGGCAAGGGGGGGTGCGAGACGGAGAACTTTGGACTGCTCACCGGCATTGCCACGTGCGACGGCAGTGTGTTCGTCGCCGATTCCGAGGAGCGGGTCGTGTATCGCTTCCGCGACGACGGCCGCTTTCTGAACTATGTGGGGAGCAAGGACCAGGACCCCGAGGGGATCGGCATTGTCCTGCCGAGTCCGTTCCTCGACTGTGCGGCGAGGGACGGTCTGGTGGCCCTGAACAACTCGGGGCGCAAGCGGGTCGAGGTGTATGACTTCGAGGGCAAGCGGCTCAAGGTCTGGGGAAAGATCGGTCCGGAGGGCGACGACTTCCCGGGCTGCTGCAACCCGACCAACCTGGCCCTCGCTGCGGGCGGGCGGGTGGTGACGGCCGATAAGGGCCTTCCACTGGTGAAGGTCTTCGACGCGGACGGCAAGCGGCTCAAAACGTTCGGGGCGGATGTCTTCGCCAAGGAGTGCAAGGGCATCGACGTTGCCGTGGACTCGCGCGGCCGGATCTACGCCGTCGATCGTGTCGCGGGGTGTGTTCGTGTTTTCGAGAATGCGAATGAATAGAAAAGACAAAATGGCCGCGATCGTCCGCGCCATCCTGCTGGTGCTGCTCGGGATGCTGACGTTCATCCTCGCGACGCGGGTGCGCCTGCAGACGAAGACGAATGACGGCCGCCCGGCGATCTGTGCGGGCTGCCCATTGGCCAAGGAGTGCGGAGTGACCGCTGGGGGGAAGAGGAACAAAAGCCATGAATGAGGAAGGAATCAAGAAAGCAAAAGCGGCGCGGCGGGGATTCATCCGGCGGCTTGCGGGCGGCGCCGGCCTGTTCGCCTTCGGCGGCCTGCTGGGCAAGCTGGCCACCCGCATCGGACGGGACCGTCATGTGTGGCAGATCGATCCCACGAAGTGCGCCCAGTGCAGCAACTGCTCCACGCACTGCGTGTTGACCCCGTCGGCGGTCAAGTGCGTGCACGACTTCAGCATGTGCGGTTACTGCCGGATCTGCGTCGGCTTCTTCGTGACCGAGCCGCCGAAGCTCGACGAGGGCGCGGAGAATCAGCTCTGTCCGGTCGGCGCCCTGCGGCGGCGGTTCGTCGAGGAGCCCTATTACGAATACACGATCGACGAGGACCTCTGTTACGGATGTGCGCGCTGCGTAAAAGGATGTGCTTCGTTCGGGAACGGCTCGCTCTATCTGCAGATCAAACGCGACCTGTGCCTGAATTGCAACGAATGCGCCATCGAGCGGGTATGCAAGGGGAATGCGATTGTTCGAATTCCAGCCGAGCAGCAATACATCACCAAGAAACATGCATAGGACGCGGTTGAAATATCTTTTTTTGATATTCGTCCTCGCATTCATGCTGGCGCCTGCGGCGTTCGGCCAGCAGCGCTTCCCTCCCCCGGATTTCGAGACCGGATACAAACAACCGATCCTCGAACTTCAGACGCAGCAGACGCTCCTGACGGAAGTATCGAGCACGGTGCTTCTTTTTGTGGCTTTGGGTGTGGGCTCATGGCTGCTGTTATGGAAGCGAAGCCGGAGGGGCATCTTTGCCCTCGGACTTGCCTCGGTGCTCTACTTCGGGTTCTACAAGGGCGGCTGCATCTGCCCTATCGGCGCGATCGAGAACATCACCCTTGCACTCAGCGACAGCAGCTACATGATCCCGTTGATGGCGGTGGTCGTCTTCGTCGCGCCGCTGGCGGTGGCCCTGGTCGTCGGGCGCGTGTTCTGCGGGGCGGCCTGCCCCCTGGGGCTGATCCAGGACATCTTCCTGTTCAGGCCCGTGCGCGTCCCGCGCTGGCTTGAGGAACCGCTGGGACTGCTGCGGTATCTGTTCCTCGGCCTGGTCGTGTACTCCGTCGTCGCCACGGGATACTTCCTCATGTGCGGGTACGACCCGTTTGTCCCGTTCTTTCGGTTCGGCGGGACGCTGGGGATGTTTGCCTTCGGCGGAGCGTTTCTGCTGCTCGGCATGTTCGTCGGCCGGCCGTTCTGCCGGTTCCTCTGCCCCTATGGCGCACTGCTGTCACTGGCCGCAAGGTGGACGAGCGTGGGGGTCAGCGTGACGCCGGATGAGTGCATCGACTGCTCTCTGTGCAAGGACGCCTGCCCCTTCGGGGCCCTCCTCCCGCCCCGGGAGGAGGAACGCCTGTCCCCGGGCAGGCGGAGGGCGCTGTGGGGGGCCTCGGCGATGGTGTTTGTCGTGTGCGCAGTGGGGGGATACCTGGCCGCGGGCCGGTCCTCCGCCGGGGCGATTCTCGGAGCGTGGTTCGGTGGGGTCATTGCGGCCAAACTGGTGTCGGTGTGTGTGGTCTCGGAACGCGAGACCTACGAGGTCGATCACGCCAAGTGTTTCGCGTGTGCGCGCTGCTACATGTCCTGCCCTCGCGAGCGGGATCGATTGAAAAAGGAAGGCGAAACTGTTGCGTCTGAGTGACCGGACATCCCAGTTCTTCGACAAGCAAACCACGACCTTCCTCGCGGCGGTCAGCGGAGTGATGTCGGCGGTGGTCATCGCCGGGTTGGTCTATTTCGGTGTGAGCTACCGCCCCAAGATTCGCTTCGACGACGACCGCCTGGATGCCAAGCGCGAGGCCATCAAGCAGACCGCAGAGAAGGGGGCGCTCATCAAGACCTATCGCGCCGAGGACGTGGCGAGCCGGCAGATGCATTTTACGTATCAGCGAAAAATACAGACCGGCGCGTATTTGCTGTTTGTCTCCCTGTTCGTCTTTGCCATGTCCATGAGACGCTTGGCGGCGCTGACCGCTCCGACGCCCGTTCCGGTTCGCCGAGGCGAGGAAGTGGACGAGGCGATAGAGCGCGACCGGGCCATGGTCTCTGTCGTGGCGGTTACGGCGCCGGTTGTTGTCGCCGCTTTCATCGGGGTCGCGTGGAGCCGCCAGGCGCCCGAGCCGGCCAAGGGCAGGCCGACCCCGAAGGGCATGATCGTCGCCGCCCAGCCAACGGTCCCGGACCGTCTGAAATGGCCGACCTTCCGCGGTCCCACCGGACAGGGCATCGCACCCGAGATGGACTTGCCCGTCTCGTGGGATGCCAAGACGGGTGAGAACATCCTGTGGAGGACGGAGGTCCCCCTCCCCGGCAACAGCTCGCCGATTGTCTGGGGCGACAGAATCTTCCTGACCGGCGCCAACCTGAAGGAGCGGAAGGTCTTCTGCTTCGATCGGGCGACCGGCAAGCTGCTATGGGAATGCAATATCCAGAGCGGCGCCGTCCTCGGCAATGATTTCGAGGTCTACCGGGACACCGGCCTCGCCGCATCGACGCCCGTGACGGACGGGGAGCGGGTCTACGCCTTCTTCGGCACGGCCGAGCTGGCGGCGGTGGATTTCTCCGGCAAGCAGATCTGGGTCAACTGGTTCGGTCCCCCGCACAGCGCATATGGACTGTGCACAAGCCTTCGGCTCCACAAGGACAAGGTGATCCTCCAGCTCGACCAGGGCGGCAAGCGCAAACCCAAGTCGGTCCTCTATGCGATCCATCCCGCCGATGGCAAGATCGTGTGGCAGACAGGGCGCAAGGTGCCCGCCTCGTGGAGCAGCCCGCTGCTCATCAAGACCCCCGAGCGGGAGGAACTGATCACCTGCGCCGACTCCTTCGCGATTTCGTATGACCCGACAACGGGCAAAGAGCTCTGGCGGGCGGACGTCCTCGGCGGCGACGTGGCCCCGTTGCCTGTCTATGCCGATGGCATGGTTTACACGGTCACCGAATCCGCCCAGCTTTCGGCCATCCGCACCGGCGGGACAGGGGATGTGACGAAGACGCATGTGGCGTGGACATTTGAGGACGGCCTCCCCGACTGCGCCAGCCCGCTCACGGATGGGAAGTACCTGCTCATGGCCGCGGCGGGCTACGGCTGCCTGACATGCGTGGACGCCAAGACGGGGAAGGGCCTGTGGCAGCAGGATTTCCCCGACATGTTCTGGTCGTCGCCCACACTCGTGGGACGGCGGGTGTATATCTCCGACATCCCGGGCAAGACCTACATTCTGGGGCTTTCGGACACGTACAGGTCCCTTGGAAAAGGCGACGTCGGGGAGAAGGTATTTGCGACGCCGGCGTTCGTCGATTCAAAGATCTACCTGCGCGGGGAGAGGCATCTGTTCTGCATCGGCAAGAAGCAATGACGGGCTCGAAGAAAAACACCGCCGAATTCAAGATTGACCTTTGCGAGATTGACGAGGTCGTCGATCGCATCGGCGGCAAGGCGAAAGACACGCTGAACATCCTCTTGAGCATCCAGGAGACATATCGCTACCTGCCGCAGGAGGCGCTCCGCCGCGTGTGCGAGATCACCGAGATCACCCCGGCCCAGATCACGGGTGTGTCTACCTTCTATTCCCAGTTCCGCCACAAGCCCGTCGGGAAGCACATCATAAAGATTTGCCACGGAACGGCTTGCTACGTGCTCGGTGCGCAGCGGATCAGCGATTCGGTCCGCAAGTTCCTGGACATCGATGAGGGCGAGGACACCGACGCCGACCGGCTGTTCACCGTCGAGAACGTGGCGTGTCTGGGGTGTTGCTCCCTTGCGCCGTGCCTCATGATCGATGACATCACCTACGGTCACCTGACACCGCAGAACACGCACAAGGCCATCGACAGTTTTATGAGGGACTATGGAGAATGACCGCGCCGCGACCCGTTGAAATCCGGGTGGGCATGGGAAGCTGCGGCATCGCCAGCGGCGCGCGCCGTGTGGCCCAGGCGATCGAGGAGGAAATCCGGCGCACCCGGGCCCCGGCCCGCCTCGTCCCGGTGGGGTGCAACGGCATGTGCTTCTCCGAACCCATCGTGGAGATCGTCGCCGGCAACGGCGACAGCCGGACCTTCGGGAACGTCACCCCCGGCATGGCCCGGCGCATCGTCTGCATGTACGCGCCCCCGGCCTCGCCCTTCCGGCGGGCGCTCGGGCTGTCACGGCGAATTGTGGACCGACTGACGGACGACCGCGCGTGGGCGCCGATGTGCGATTATCAGATCGACCTCGACAGCAGCGGCGAGGGGGCCTATCTGAAGAACCAGGAGCGTATCGTCCTCCGGCGGGCAGGGCAAGGCGACCCCCTCGACCTCGACGACTACCTGGCCCACGGCGGGTACTCCGCGCTCCGGAGGTGCCTGATGGAACTGAAGCCGGATGACGTCATCGACATCGTGACCCGGTCGGGTCTTCGCGGACGGGGCGGCGCGGGATATCCGACAGGAGCCAAGTGGCGCGTCACCCGCGACCAGCCGAGCGAGGAGAAGTTCGTCATCTGCAACGCGGACGAGGGCGACCCCGGCGCCTTCATGGACCGGTCGGTCCTGGAGTCGTCACCCTATCAGGTCCTGGAGGGCATGGCGATCGCGGCGTACGCCGTGGGAGCGGCGGAGGGCTACATCTTCATCCGGGCGGAATACCCCCTGGCCGTAAAGCGCATGAGCGAGGCAATCCGTCTGGCCGAGGAAAAGGGATGGCTGGGAGAGGACATCCAGGGCAGCGGCTTTGATTTGAAACTTCACGTTTTCGAAAGCGCCGGCGCGTTCGTCTGTGGCGAGGAGACGGCGCTCATCGCCTCCATCGAGGGCCGGCGGGGCACGCCGAGGGTCCGGCCGCCGTATCCCGCCGAGCACGGCCTCTGGGGCAGGCCGACGCTGATCAACAACGTGGAGACCCTTGGCTGCCTGTCCTGGATCATCGGCAAGGGCCCGGAGGCGTTCAGCGCCCTGGGTACGGAGGGGAGCAAGGGCACGAAGATCTTTGCACTCGCCGGGCAGGTGCGGCGCGGCGGGCTTGTCGAAGTACCGATGGGCACGACCGTGTGGGACATCGTCCACCAGATCGGCGGCGGCGTGCCGGAGGGCCGGGAGTTCAAGGCGGTGCAGATCGGCGGGCCGTCGGGAGGGTGCCTGCCGGCGCGGCTGTGCCACACGCCCATCGACTACGATGCCCTCAGGGAAACCGGCATGATCATGGGATCGGGCGGGCTGGTGGTCCTCGACGACTCGACGTGCATG
Source organism: Planctomycetota bacterium (assembly GCA_013152475.1). Classification (GTDB taxonomy): domain Bacteria; phylum Planctomycetota; class Brocadiia; order JAADGH01; family JAADGH01; genus JAADGH01. The sequence continues at coordinate 17,082 of JAADGH010000137.1, read as the reverse complement.
GTCGATTTCGCCCGCTTCTTCCTGCCCTTCACTCAGAACGAGTCGTGCGGGAAGTGCACCTTCTGCCGGATCGGGTCCAAGCGCATGTTGGAAATCCTGGACCGTATCTGTGAGGGAACGGCGAAGGAGAGGGACCTGGAGGCGCTCGAAGAACTGGCGGGGGTGCTCAAGTCGTCGAGCTTCTGCGGCCTGGGCCGGACCGCGCCGAACCCGGTGGTGACGTCGCTGCGGTACTTCCGGGAGGAGTACGAGGCGCACCTGGAGGGCCGGTGCCCGGCGGGGAAATGCAGGGCGCTGATCAAGTATGTGATTACGGACAGGTGCATCGGCTGCACCGTCTGCGCGCAGAACTGCCCGGCGGAGGCCATCGCGGTCACGCCGTATGAGAAGCACGAGATCGACCTGGAGAAATGCGTCCGGTGCGGCATGTGCAAGGTCGTCTGCCCGCAGGATGCAGTGGATGTGGAGTAACACGTTGGCCGACCAAGTGAGCGTGACAATCGACGGCCGTTCAACGAAAGCCCAACGAACCGCGACGATTCTCTCCGTTGCCCGGCAACTCGGCATCGACATCCCCACGCTCTGTTACATGGACGACAGGAAACCGAACGAATCCTGCGGCGTCTGCATGGTCGAGGTGGAAGGGCGGGACGGCCTCTTGCCTGCGTGTGCGACGCGGGTGCAAGACGGCATGGTGGTCCGCACGGACACGGAGGCGGTGCGCCGGTCGCGCCGGGTGGCTCTGGAGCTGCTTCTCTCGGACCACCTGGGCGATTGCGCGGCGCCATGCCAGTTGGGCTGCCCGGCGCACATCGACATCCCGCGGTTCATTGTCGAAATTCGCAATGGGAAATATGACAAGGCCATTGCCATCATCAAGGAGAGCGTGGCCTTCCCCGGTGTCCTGGGCCGTATCTGCCCAAAGCCGTGCGAGGCCGTCTGCCGCAGGAAGAATCTGGACGAAGCGGTGGCCGTCTGCGCGCTTAAGCGATTCGTTGCGGACCGGGACATGGACAGCGGTCCGGCTTACGTGCCGCCGAAGAACCCCCCCACAGGAAAAAGGGTCGCAATTGTCGGCGCGGGGATCGCCGGTCTGACTGCGGCGTACTACCTGTTGGTGGAAGGGCACGCCTGCGCGGTGTTCGACGCCAAGGCGGAGCCCGGCGGGGCGCTGCGTCTCATTCCCGAGTTGCGCCTGCCCAGGCGCGTTTTTGAAGCGGAGCTCGCAGTCGTCACAAAACTGGGCATGGACTTTCATGGCGGGCAGACACTGGGCGAGAACCTGGCGCTGGACGATCTTCGGAGTGGATATGACGCCGTCCTGCTGGCCACGGGGCTGGGTTATGATGTGACGCCGGAAAAGATCGACGTCGATTCTTCTTGCGTTGCCGCCGATGTGACGCCGGACGTGGGGACGCTGCGGCGGCTCGGCGTGGAGACATCCGAACGGTGCGTGACGATCGATCATCACACGTTCATGACCCGTGTGGACGGCATCTTCGCAGCGGGGAGGATCACGGGAGGGGGACGGTATGCGGTCCACGCCTCCGCATCCGGCCGCCACGCGGCAGAGGCCATATCGCGGCATCTCGCAGGGGAAACCGCAGAGAGTAAGAAGCCCGTTCATGTTCTCATGCGGCATCTCTCGGGGGCTGACCTTGCGAACCTCTTCCACGATGTCCGGAAAACACCGAGCGTTGGGGCGGAGTGTGAAGACGATGCCGTAACCGAGGCGAAGCGCTGCCTGCAGTGCGCTTGCACGAAGCGGGACGAATGTCTCCTGCGGATCTATGCCACAGAGTATGAGGCCAACCCACACGCCTTCGCCGGGGAGCGGCCGACCTTCGAGCGCGAGGGGACGCATGAGGAGGTGGTGTATGAGCCGGGCAAGTGCATCAAGTGCGGGCGGTGTATCCTGATTGCCCGGGAATTTGAAGAGCATTTGGGGCTGACATACATCGGGCGGGGATTCCATGTCCGGGTGGGGGTATCCTTCGGCGAGACGCTGAAGGCGGGGCTGACGCAGGCGGCGTTGGCGTGCGCCGACGCATGTCCCACCGGTGCACTGGCGCGAAGGAGGAGGGGCCGATGGTGAAACGCGTCGGCACGGTTTTCATCCTGATCGCATGTATGGCGATCGGCTTCTGGGTCTTCCATGAGCCCCCCCAAGACCGCGCCGGTAACGGCAAGCAGGCGGAGCCGGCCCTGTCCGCCGACGTGCTGAGCGCCCAATGGCCCGCGTTCCAGAAGGGGGGGCCGCTTCACGGCTCGACCGTCGCCCTGCCGCTTAGAGAGATGCCCCTTTTCTGGGAGTTCAAGATCGAGAGGGGCGGTGAGTCGTCGCCGGCCATTGCAGACGGAGTGGTTTACGTGGGGGGCATGGGCGGTGGGGTGTACGCCATCGACCTCGCCACGGGCAAGTTGAGATGGCGGTATGAGACGAAATCGTCCTTCGCCGCGTCGCCGCTGGTGTTTTTGGGGAAGGTCTTCATCGGCGATGAGGACGGCATGTTCCTCGCCATCGACCTGAAGACCGGCAAGCAGGTCTGGCAGTTTGAGTCGGAGGACGAGATTCATTCCTCGGCGAATCGTTTCGGAGAGCACGTCGTCTTCGGGTCGTACGACAATCATATGTATTGCCTGCGTGCGGCGGACGGCGGGTTGGTGTGGAAGTTCGAGGCGCAGGCGCAGATCCATGCGACCCTCGCCGTTTCGGACGGTCTCGTCTTCGGCGGCGGGTGCGATCACACGCTGCGCGCCATCGACGCGCAGACGGGCAAAGAGAAATGGGCTTTCGATGTCGGCGCGGTGATCCCCACGGCCCCCGTGTGCTTCGATGGCAAGGTGGCGGTGGGCGCGATGGACGGCGTGGTGGTCTGTCTCAAGATCGCCGACGGCAGCAAGGTGTGGGAGAGGCGCATCGAGGAGGAATCGTTCTATGGCTCGCCCGCCTACTCGGAGGGCCGCATCCCGAGCAAGAAGGGCGCGGTCTATTCCCTCGATGCCAACACCGGAGAGATCCAGTGGACCTTTGCGGCCCGTTCCGGCTTCGACTCCTCCCCCGCTATCAGTGGCGATGGGGTCTACATCACGGGCAAAGACAGCAAGCTCCACGTCCTCGACATTCGGACCGGGAAGGAAATCTGGTCGTTTGTCGCCGGTGCAAAGATCCGATCCTCCCCCGCAATCGGTCAGGGAGCCGTGGTCTTTTGCGATGTTTCCGGCCACCTCTACTGCCTCTCCAGCGGCCGCGCAGAAGGAAATCAGCGGTGAGGAAAAAGGACAATATCGTTCTGATCGGCATGCCCGGTGTGGGCAAGAGCACCGTCGGTGTGCTCCTGGCCAAGGTCACGTCGCGGGACTTCGTCGATACCGATGTGGTCATCCAATCCAGAGAGGGCCGCCGCCTGCAGGACATCATCGACACGGAAGGCACGGCCGCGTTCCGCAAGATCGAAGAGCAAGCCCTCTTATCCCTGGACCTCCGCCGGCATGTCATCGCCACGGGCGGCAGCGTTGTGTACAGCGAGCGCGCCATGAAACATCTCGGGGCCTCGGGTGCCATCGTTCACCTGGACCTGCCCTTCGATGCGCTGGAGAGGCGAATCACCGACCTCGACTCGCGCGGTGTGGTCATGGAGCCGGGCCAGACCCTCCGCGACCTCTTCGATGAACGCCAACCCCTCTATCGCAGGTATGCCGACGCGACCATCGACTGCACGGGCCTGACCCATGAGCAAACGGTCGCCGCAGTGGTGGAGCGGCAATCAACGTGAACGTGGCCGTGAAGTGAGAGCGAACCCGCGCGACCTCAGTCCGCCTTCTTCGCCTCCTCCTCCGCCGTCTCGATGATGTCAGCGATGTCCCACCAGTCGGTGCTCGGGAGGATGGCATCGCCGGCGGGGGCGATGGTCTCGATGTGCTCGGCGGTCTTGATGCCCACGATCGCGCATGACAGTGCGGGGTGCGTGAGGATCCAACGGATGGCCAACTGCGGCAGCGTGAGGCCGTGCTTCTCGGCGAAGGGCTTCAGATCGTCCATGGCGTCCATCATGCGCTGGAACGCCTTGCCCTGGAAGAGGGGCAGGTCAGCGCGGGTGTCAGTGAACTTGTGATCGCGGGGGTATTTCCCCGTGAGCAGGCCCCGGTACAGCGACGAGAAGGCGATGACGCCGATCCGCTTCCCCAGGCAGAGGGGCAGCTCGCGCTCCTCGATCTCGCGGGTGAGCAGGCTGTAGCGCGGCTGGAGGCACTCGATGTCGAAGTGCTCCAGGCCCATGCGGATCTGGTCGGCGTTCCAGTTGCTCACGCCGAACCAGCGGACCTTGCCCTGCTTCTTCAGTTGGCCGAAGGCGGCGGCGACCTCGTCGGGCCGGATGAGCGGGTCCCAGGCGTGAATCTGGTAGAGATCGATCCGGTCGGTCTTCAGGCGCTTCAGCGATGCCTCGCATTCGCGAATGATGTAGTCATGGCTCGTGTCAGGGTAGCGCTTCTCCCGCTCGAAGTTCCAGTAGAATTTGGTGGCAATGACGAAGCGGTCGCGGAGTCCTTCCTTGGCAAGGAAGTCGCCGAGGGAGCTTTCGGCGTAGCCGTCGCCGTAGGCGTCGGCGGTGTCGATGAAGTTGACGCCCACGTCAAGCGCCTTCTTGATGGCTTCGCGCCAGGGGCCCAGGGGGACTTCCCCCCAGAACTTGGGCGAAAGCTGCCAGCAGCCGAAGCAGATGCGCGAGACAATCAGGTCCGTCTTGCCGAGCTGGATGGTCTGCATGGGTGAGCTCCTCATGTATCACAATTCCGTGCTCTGTCTAATCTGCTAAGGGACCATACGAGAAGGGCGGGAGATTGTCAAGCCACATTCTCTCGGCTCGGCGCGCCTCTGCCCAGACGGCTGTCTTTGTTTTCATCGGTCCGGAACAAGGCCCTCGCGTTCTCCCTGAAGATTCGACAGGCGACGTCGATGGCCTTTGTCTCGGAGAGGACGCCCTTCTCCATCCTTTGCGCCAGCACATCCGCCGCCGCGTCCTTGGCCATGACGAGCGAACCGTAGCTCATCTCCACCCGGATGGCATCGCCCCCCCAGGCGAGGATGCGCTCCACGGGCAGCACGTCCAGCCATCCGGCCAGCGTCCGGCTATAGCCGAACGGGGTGAGGATCGGCATCCACGAGCCCTCGACGTAGACATTCGGATACGTCACGGCGAGCGAGGCCGCCTCGTTGGTGAACGGATATCCCCCATGCAGGAGCACGAACGTGGCCGCAGGAAACCGCGCAATGGTGCCTTTCAGCGCCAGCGGGTTCCCCTGCTGGATCAGGCCGCCGGTGGACGGCATGCCGGTGTGCATCAGGATGGGGAAGCCGTGCTCGGCGCACTTCTCAAAGATCTTCCCGTAGATGAAGTTTTCGTAGATGCGTGCCTCTGCCGGGCCGATGTCCTCTGTCGGCATGCTGAGGACCGTCGATGCCGTGTTGCGGTCACAAGGGCCGAAATCGAGCGGTCGGAAATAGGCGGCGGCGACCTTCACCCCCGCGATGCCGGCCGCCACCGCTCGGTCGAAGGCGGCGTCCAGCATATCCAGTACATCGGCGAGGGTGGCAGGCTCCATGCCGAAGCCCTGCTGCAGGTGGCGGCGATAGTGAGGGGAGGCGACCCATGCGAAGGCGTCGAAGCGACGCGTGGGAAGAAAAAGACTCGGGTCCATGGTGGGCCATTGCGGCTCGTCGGGCGAGCGGTCCCAGAGGGCCACGTCGATGTTCGCCCGATCCCGGAGGACATAGGAGTACCAATCGGGTCTTTCGTTTGCCGAAACGAGCGCTTCGGAGATTCTCTCCCAGTTTTCATCTGTGAGCTCGACGAGGTCCATATCCAGCAGATCGCGCACGGCCCGAAGAAAGCATCGGAAATATCCGGTGTTGCGGCACAGGTCAACATAGCGTCGGAGGCCGATCCATCCGGCGGCATCGCCCTGGGTCGTTGCCCGCCAGCGCCCCGCGGAGACGCCGGCATTGGAGAGGTCGTGCTGAATGAAGCTGCGGGAGAAGGTGCGAAAGATCTGGTTTCTCTGGGTACGGGCGAAGTCCACCGCCTCGGTGTGCTCGTGGGTATCGACGACCCGAATCTTGTCGAGTTCGAGTCGGATGGTGTTTCTCAGTTGGCTTGATTGCACAGCATGTCCATCCCACAGGGCGGTCCCTCCGGCCCGGCGTTCGCGCATTCTCATGGATTCTACGCCTGTGCCGCGCAGGTGTCAACGGTTTTCGGATGGCATGGGCAACGCCTGGGGGACGGGGATGCGCTCGCGGCCATTTTTCCATTGACCGCAGCTTACGTCTACGGATAGAATCACTACAGGATTTTCATCCATGCGTTTGGGAGGGAGGAGCTTCCGGAATGGCCAAGAAATTTCGCATCTGCTGCCATCTGATCCAATGGCGCGGAGAGCAAAACGAGAACCCCGAGAAGATCATGCGCCAGGTCGCCGAGGCCGGATACGATGGGCTGGAGGGCTTCAAGATCCAATGGGCCGAACAGCTCGTCTGGCTCCAGTCCACCGCAGCGAAGTATGGACTGCGCATCGTCAACGCGAGCGGGGCGGACTACCAGCATCGCATCGACTTCAATGCGGCCCTCGGCAACGACGCGGCCGAGATCCAGGGCGCGGCGAAGAAGGACTTCGGCGGCCCGGACCCGGGCGATGAGGACTTTAAACGGGCGGGCGAGTCACTTGCGGAGTCCATCGCCTATGCCGAAGAGCGGAAGATCAAGCCCTTCCACCATGCCCATCTGGGGCGCATGATCGAGACGTCCGAGGACGCAAAGAGGCTGCTTGACGTCGCGCCGGGATTGTATTTGCTTCTGGACACGGGGCACATCCTTGCTGCCGGGTCGGACCCCATGGATGCGATCAAGTGGTGCGGGGGGCGAATCGGCCACGTCCACCTGAAGGATACTCACGCGGATGATCCGGCGAATTGGGACTATCGGAAGGGCCGGTTCCGTCAGGATGCGCGTTTTGCCGAACTGGGCGCGGGGAACCTGGGCCTGGACGTGGGGAAGGTGATGACCGCGCTGGAAGAGGCGGGATATGACGGCTGGATCTCGGTGGAGCTCGACGAGTGCTTTCCACCAAAGCCACCGGCCGAGGCGGCAAAGGCGAACCGGGAATATCTGCGAAAACTGGGATATTGAGAGCGGGTCGAATTGTGAGACCGGGCCGAGCCAAACTTCATTTGCCTTTAGGAGGAAATTGCCATGACGCCGGAGGAGATCAAGGCGAAGGTCCGCGAGCTGATCACCGGGGAGCAGATCGTGTTCGTGCTTGGGACGGTTGACGGGGACAACGCCCCTCAGATGCGGTGGATGGGGGCCCTGGTGCTCGAAGGGAATTTCGAGATTCTGATGGCGACCAGCGCCTCGGCGAGGAAGGTCCGGCAGATGGGGCAAAACCCCAAGGCCCAGCTCCTGTTTTCCTCTGAGGACTACAAGCAGGTGGCCACCCTCTCGGGCACGGCCGAAATGGTGGAATCGCTCGATCGCAAGAAAAAATTCTGGGACCAGGTCCCCGCCTGCGCCGACTATCACGAGAGCCCCGATGACTCCGATTTTGGCCTCATCTCTTTCAAGACGCAGGTCATTGAATACCTCGATCTGAGCCAGGGGATTGAGCCGATGCGGGTCGAGGTGTAGGCCGGGACATCCGCCCGCCCATGTTGGAAACATAGCGACGTGGACGCCACAGACGATTTCATCCAGCGAACGCTCCAACACGAGGCGACCCGGAACGAGAAAATCCTTGCGTGGCTGCGCTTCGGTCTGGTGCTGACGATTGTCCCGGATTTCTTCCAGCAGGACCTGCCCGCCTCTCTCTGGTGGCTGGATATCGTCTGCCTCGTCTATCTCATCGCTGCGCTGCTGGCGACCTATCGCTGGGCAAGCCGGTATTGGTTCAAGTATATCATCGTCACCGCCGACGCCGCCGTCATCCTGTATGTGACGGTGTGGGACATGGAGAGCTGGTCGGGAGAGGCGCTGCTCATGGCGATGGCGCTTTTCGGCGCATTCCTGATTGTCACCGCCTCCATCCGCCTGTCGAAATGGGCCGTGGCCTATGCGACGGGACTGGTCATGGCCGATCTCGTGGTGGTGGGGGTCTGGCTGGCCGTGCCCTTCGGGGATGCCTTCGGCACGGCGGCCGTTCTGCTGCTGCTCGGCGTGCTCAGCTATTTCGTCATGATGCGCCTGACCGTCCTCATGGCCGATGTCACGCGGAAGGAACACCTCGCGCGCTTTCTCCCCCCGGAGCTTGTCGAGCGCATCGCCCAGGACCCCGCCCTGCTCCAACTGGGGGGCAGGCGCCAGTCGGTGACCATCCTCTTCGCCGACATTCGAGGCTTCACCCCGATGGCCGAGAGTCACCGGCCGGAGGAGGTGATCGGGTTTCTCAATGACTACCTTCGTGTCACCACCGAGGTGATCTTCCGCCATCGCGGCACGCTGGACAAGTTCATGGGCGACTGCCTCATGGCCCTTTTCGGCGCGCCGATGTCCCACCCCGATGACGCAGACCGCGCCGTCCAGGCGGCGGTGGAGATCATGGAGGAGGTGGCGGAGTTCAACCGGCGAAGGGTGTCGAACGGGTTCTGTCCCGTTGAGATCGGCGTCGGGATCAACACGGCGGATGTCATCGCCGGGAATGTCGGAACCGACCGGCGGATGGACTATACCGTGATCGGTGACGGCGTGAACCTGGCGGCCCGCCTGGAGAAGCTGACCAAGGAGTATGATACGAAGATTATCATCAGTCAGTCCACCTTCGAGCGGTTAACCGATAGAAGGGGGGCCGTTTCATGCGGCGTGGCGAAGGTCCGCGGGAGAGATGCGCCGGTCGAAATCTACGGCGTGCCTCATGCCCCGCTGATGGGAGCGGACGCGCCAGGCTAAATCCGGTCACGCGGCAACAATGGCCTGGATCGCGCTGCATAGCCATTGCTTCTCGCTGTCTCGCAGGTCGCTGCCGATGTCGATGCCGACCTGGTCGGACCGGATATAGATGCTCTCCTTGCCGCTTTCGTCGGCCTTGTGCAATCCGATCTCCTCGATCTCCGCGCAGGGGATCGTCTTGACCCCCCAGTCCCTGCCGAAGAACGTGGCGTAACTCCTGATGTGATCGGGGTTTGCAAGCACATGGGTCTTCGCCAGCGCAACGTATAGCACCCCGAACGCCATGGCAATACCCGCGGCCACAAAAGGAACCAAAAACAGGAACATGAGGACCAGGTTTGGAGCATTCTCCACATTCCCCATCAGCAGGGCGACAATGAAAAAGAAAACGATGCCGTTCCAGAAAAGCGCAAACACGCCGAAGAAGATCGATGCACGGCCCAGACCCACCCGCGGCAGGGTGAAATGGATCTCCTTGCCTTCGACCGAGAACTCCATCCGCAGGTCGGCGGGCGGCGCGGGAAACTCGAAGGGCGCTTCCCCCGCCGCCTTCCGCTCGGCCGCCTTTTCGCGGAAGGTGACGTCCGCCTCTTCGATGGAGCACACCACCTCTTCGCCGCCGGTGGTATCGATCATGGGCAGGTTCAGTTTCTTGGCGAACTCCTCCAGCTTGTTGTGCGCCTCCAACGGGTCGCGCCACTCGCCAATGGGTATCTTATCCCCATCGTTCCACTGGAGATAAACGCACCACACGGTGTAAGAAGAGGAGCTGCTGTTGCTATTGCTCCGCCGTTCTGTCTTGAAGAGTAAACCGCGGAAATCGTCGAAGGTGGACTCCGTCGTTTTCGGCGAGAGGAAGAACCCCTTCTTCCTGTAGTACCGGCGATTGATCAGATCAAGCCGGCACTCATCCATAAAGCAGAAGGCGAGGATGCCGATGACCGCGAACAGTCCTCCGACAGCAAAGGGCACCCAGCCGTTGTGTTGTCGGTAGGTCTTGCCGATAGCGCAGCCGACAATGACCCCGATGCCGATCAGCGCGAACAGGAGGCCGATCCAGCGCGGGCTCTTGAAGATCGCCTCCCGCTCGTCCCATTTCCGGAGTGTGGTCGTGCTTTGCATTCTCATCCTCCTGCGTCATAGTCCCCCCCGTCTCATTATGGCGAGATGCGCGTTGTCTGTCAAGACGCGGCGCGGGATCAGCCGATGCCGAGGGCGATGAGCCACAGCGCAACCCCTCCCACGCCGAGCATCTCGGCCCCGCGCAGCGCAAAGCCCAGCGGTGACGCGCCGAGGGTCGCTTCGGATTGCATGCAGGATGCGGCGAGAAGAGGGTAGAGATGGGGCGTCAGCCCGGAAAGGAGATATACCTGCCCCGCCGGTCCCCGCGCGTCGGGGTCCACCTCGACGAGGGGTGTTTTGCTCTCGTCGAAGAATCGATATTCGCGTTCGTGAAATCCAATCCCCGCGAGGACGAATGCCCGTCGAACGGCCAGGACCAAGTCCTCCTCGGCCACGTTATAACAGGCTACGTACAGGAGACTTAGCGCATGCCGCGCCAGCCCGAAGAAGTCGCAGGCGAAAAGGCCCGTCACCGCCCACGTCAGCGGCGAGCCGGGGTGGCAGGCGAACAAGGTGGGAACGACGGCAAGAAAAGGAGTGAGGCACACGATCCGGAAATAGAACAACTGGTCCGACCGAATGACGAGCACCTTGCCCCGCAGGATGCAGAGCGCCCACAGCGCATACAGAGAAGCTGCCGCAAGGGCTGTAACGCCACCCACACCACATGCCGCCTTGGCTATGACTAACCACATCCGATTCTTCTCTGCGTCCTCTGCGCCTCGGCGGTGCGCCCTATGCCAGAATCTCCCGAACAAACTCCGCGTTCTGTTTCACCTGGTCCTTGTGCTTCGGGAACATGCCGACGTCCACGAGGTCGATGTCCTTGATATGGTCGAAGGACCACTGGAACGTGTCCTTCACCATCTCATCGGTTTCGCACTTCCGGGTCGCAGCCATAATCTTAAACCCGATGCACGGCTTCGGCGTCTGGCGCATCGTCTGGGTCATGCGCTCGGGGTCGCCCTCCTGGAACTTGTCCCTCGCGTAGGCATCCTGGTCCTGCGCCGGGGCCGACTTGTATCCCCGGGCCAGGTTGTAGAAACACGCCATGTAGAAGTCCGTCTCCCACCCCTTCTCCTCGGCGTACTCGATCACCTCGGGGATGTGGGTGCCGACGCCGGCCGGCAGGCCCCGGTCCTTGATGCACTTCACGATGTCGGCGACGACATCAATTTCTCCCTTGTGCCAGGAGTTGTCCACGTGCGAGCCGTGGTGGTAGATGGCGATGGGTTCGTATCGCGCGATCTCTCGGATGTTGCCCTCGATGCTCCGGAACTCGCTCGCCGTCTGGGCAATCCACTGCATCCGCCCGCCACCCAGGCGATGCTCCAGATAGAGCCGATTCTGATGCCGGTCGCCGCGCGACTGGAACGTGTTGATGCCGTTCGCCCAGCACGCATCGAGGCATTTCAGGAGATTCGGCATTGTGTAATACTCAACCATCTCCCGGTCCAGCTCCGCGCTCACATGCGAGAACCCGCTGAACGGGTTCCCGCCGCAGATCAACCGGGTTACATCCGTGTCGCCGATCTTCACGGTGGGCAGCATGTTCTCTTCCTCCGTAAGCATTTGGCCGTGTGTAGTGATAGGGGGTTGGCTTTGTAAATTCGTGTCATTCCTACTTTCGCGGGAAGGACGAGAACGGAAATTACGGGGGTGTTGAAGAACCATCTTACCCACGGTTCTCATTCTGAGCGCAGCGAAGAATCTCTCGACCATTCGTCCGTTTGAGACCCTTCACTTCGTTCAGGATGACGCCACGGGGGTCTTTTCAACAACCCAATTATCCCCTGTCCCATTTGGCTAAATGGTTATCTTCCTCCTATTCTGGATTGGCGGAAGTCTTCAGCTATGACATTGGAGAATCCGGAAGCTGTGGCGTATGAGCAGGCTCAGCCACCCCACACTCCTGCTTGCAGTACTCACTGAGCCACCCATAGGTAAGAGCCCAAATACGTCGGAGATCGCTTGCTCCGGGCCCTGGCATGCCTGTCTTCGACTTGCCGAACCGCCCTACCGTCCCGCGCCACACCCGCTTCAGGATACCGAGCTTCCCCTCCACCATGCGCTGGAGGGGCGCATCGGCGATGTCTCCGGGTTCGAAAAAGTCCAGGTCTTCTTCCGATGGCTGGTAATCCAATGCGCGCGCATACTGATCTCTGAGGTCGTTCAGCCTCTTGATGTTCTCGCACAGCTCCGCCGGGAGGAGGTCTTTGTTCTGCGCGGCAACCAATTTGATCAGGAAGGTGTAGGTTCTCGGGTCGCTGACCATCGCTTCCCCGTTGGGGAGTTTTTCTTCAATCAATTGATTCAGCAGATGCTCTGTGCAAAGCAGCATCCAGAGAATCGCCGCCGGAGGGTTATTCGTTGCCAAGAGGCGCCCAAATGCCTTCGGGGCCATTGCCTCTGTGCTGCTCACGGGGAGATTCCTCACTGTTGCAGATACAGCTTAACTTGCGGCGCCGTCCCCTCGTCAAACATACCAGGAACGCGTTCGCTCTCCAAGCGAATCTTTCCCGACCGAACCAGATATTCAAGGATACCATATGCGGCGGCCGAGTTCCACACCAAACATCCCCCCGGGTGCATGTAACTTCTTTCGCTCCGCGCGCGGGGAGAGAAGCCGGCCTTGAACGAGAGAGAATGATATGCCCCCAAAGACTACGGGCTATAAAATGCGCCCTCGATGTAGCAGTCGCTGTCCTGTTCGATGTAGTAATACACGGTCAGGACCCGGCCGTCGTCCAGTTCGATGGAGTAGGGGTAGCCCAGGTCGCTGCTGGCGCCTTCGTGTCGGAAGACGATCTCGCGGGACAAGTCCCACGTCTTCCCACCATCCTTGCTCAGGCAGCCGCGGATGCCCATGGGCGGAAAGCGATAGCCGTAGGTCATCAGCCACCGTCCGTCTCTCAGGGGGAGCAGATGCTGGGGGAAGCCCCGGACCGAAAGCTTCTTCGGGAAGGTCCATCTTTGTCCGTCCTTCGAGTGGGACTGCCGAACATAGCCGTCATACTGCACGCGGATTGTCGTGATCCACTGCCCGTTGGGAGAGATGCCGAGATTCGGCTCGTCGTAGACTTCCGTATCGAATTGTCTCTTGATCGGTGGCGAGTACCCGACTTCCCCGTGCCGCGTCCATGTCTTCCCGCCGTCCTCCGACCGATAGACGTTCACGACGCACTTGCCGTACATGGAGTCGTCGCCGACGTAATACAGCTTGCCATCCGGCCCAAGCGTCGGACCGCGAGGGCTGAACGTGGGTGTGCGGATGGGCTTGCTCCAGGTGTGGCCGTTGTCCTTCGATGCCATGAGCCACGCTCCACCGACCCTCCGCCCTTCCTCGCTCTGGATCGCCTTCGTCTGCTTGGCGTACTTTTCTTTGAGCGTCTGTTGAGCCGTCCAACTGTGCCATGTGTTGAACGTGACAATGACTGTTCCATCCGGCAGGGTAAGGATGGCCGGGTCGCGGTCGTCGGAGATGGAGTCGTAGATGGTCACCCGCTTGTCCCACGTGCGCCCACCATCCCGCGAACGGATCAGGACGATCTTCCCGAAGGGGCAGACGTGCGCCACGCCCTCCCGGCAGACCACGGCGAGGTCGCCATTGGGCAGTTTCGCCACACCGGGGAAGGCGAAGTGCCGACCCTTTTCCTTGCAGATGGTCACATGGTCGGTGGCGACGAGGCGCTTGGCCTTGCGTTTGACCGTGGGAACGAAGCGGAGGTACTGGATGTAGACGGGATACCCCAGCGCCCGAAGGACGATCTTCTCGCCGGCCATCGGGGCCTGGATCTTCCAGTGGAACTCGTAGTTGAAGTGGCGCTTCGGGGCCGCGGCGGGAGCGGTGATGATGGTGAAGTCCTGCTCACTCGACAGCTTGATGCCGAAACTCATCCTCGGCGACACGGCGCGGAGGCCGAGGTAGATATCGCACGGATCGGTCAGCTTGGGATCATACACAATATCCGGTGGGCTCCCGACGGCATTCAGCAGACGGTCGGTCCAACCGGGCCTGCGGACGATCCAGCAGCCCTTGAGACGGCCCCTCATCTTGCCGGCCTTGAGCTCCGCTTCGGTGACGGGAATCACCGCCTCGGCGGGCAGACACTTCTCGAAGTCCGCTCGCACGATGGGTTTGCCCTGGACGGTGGTCTCGACGGTCTCCTCACGCAAACCGGTCTGGGCAAAGGCGCTTGCTGTCAACAAAACGAGTGGGAAAAACACGAAGTGCCGTGACATCAAGCAATTCTCCTTTTGTCTTGCACTGAGTCGCATTCGCGGCCATACGTTACTTGCATGTCGCGAACCGATCTTTGGTGAGATGTGTTATCCGACAGCAGAGATCCAACTCGCCTGAGGCGACCACGTACACATCCCCGTGCTCCTCGATGCCTGTCGTGAAGACGACGTCGGTGACATAGATGCTGTCTGCCATGTCCCTCGTCAGGTCCGGCTTGTGTTCGAGGACCGGGCGATCTTCGTCAATGTGAATGATCGACCAGGGCTTTTCTTTCTCGGTCAGCGCCCAGAAGGTGCGGTAGATGCCGACGACACCCTTCTGCTCCACGCCGTGGTAGAGGATGAGCCAACCTTCGCCGCGCAGGATCGGGGGCGCGCCGCCGCCGAGCTTCATCGTCATACGGCTCCCCTTCGATGGGCGGACAAAGGGGACATCGATGGGCTTCCAGTGGAGCAGGTCGGGCGACTCCGCCATGTTGATGGACGGACCGGCCAGGGAATCTTCCTCTGGAGCGGGGGGGAAGTAGAGATCGCCAAGAGGCCGGGTCATGGCGTAGTAGAGGTCGCCGATCTTCTCCGGGAAGAGAAGCACGTCCTTGTTCTGGTGGTCGATGATGATGCCAAGCAGGTCGTAGTTCAGGCCGTCGGTAGACTTGTAGAGCGTGGTCGAGTGGCGCTCGGAGCTGACGCTGCACGTGGTCATGTAATACTCGTCGCCGATGCGCGTGATGCGCGCGTCCTCGACGCCATATTCCTGATACGTGGTCCGGGGCTCGATGATCTTGTCGTAGTGGATGGTCACGATCTCCAGCCCGTCCGGCGTCAGCTCCACCGGCAGGAGCCAGGAGAGGGAGGTGAGGCGGCAGACCTTGATATGAGGATATTCGAGAAGGCGAAACTTCCGAGGGTCCGTCGTGTCCACCTCGCCCAGGGGATACTTGTCCACCACATAGCCCTGGCTCGGTGTCCACCGTATGGATGTAACATGCTGGCCGTGAATAGGTTCCTTCAATGCCTCGGCGACCCTTACCATGATGACAAGGTTCCCGTTCGGCAGCCGTGCCATGCCGGGATTGAATGCGCCGAGGACGTACGTTTCGACGCCGGTTTGTTTCTGGATGGGGAGTTCTGCAGGATCGACATCCGCAGGCGAACATACGATCTTGTCGGGAATATCTGCCATATCACACCTACTTGTCCTTTTCGATTTCCTCCGTTTTCAGATAGACAAACCTCGGCATCTTCCACCCGTGCTCGGTTTTCACCATGTGGGCGACGATGAAATCGGCGGCCTTCTTTGCGGCGTCGAGAATCTCGTCATCGTGGAGGAACTTGCCCATCTCCGCCAGCTCGAGAACGACCCCCGTCTGGCCGTAGTCGAGGGCCATGTTGACGGCCACTTGCTTCGACTTGATCTTATGGTGTTTGCGTTCCCCCGTGCTGAGAGGCCACGTCAGCGTGTCGCCCACGGGGGTGGCGCTCCTGATGACCATCATGGCGAGACGCTTCGTGCACTTCCTTACACGCTCCACGAACTCCGGGTCCTTCTCGCCAAGTTCCTTCGACAGCTTGATGGGGAACCAGGCCGACCCGCCGGCCCCACCGCACACGCCGAATCCGCCGGACCCGCCTCCGCTCGTAAAGACGTAATCTTTCGGCGCACGCTCAATCATGCCCAGCGTATACTCCGCCGCGCCCCGGGCGTATTTCATACACTCCTCGGCGAAGGCTTCGTTCCCTGCAGCGCGATTGGCCTGGTAGCCCGCGAGGAAGGCCCAGCCGATCCCGCCGGTTCCGCTGCCGAGGCCGGGGTTCTTGCTTTTCCTGTCGAAGCGCATGTAGGGCCAGAGGTACCCCTTCTTCACGGGCTTCGCCTGCGCTATCAGGTATCGGAGTCCGGCATTGCCGAGGGAAAGGGGTGTGGTTCCGTCGGACAATTTCAGCTCCGGCATGGCCTTGGCGAGGTCCATGAGCGGGATGATGAGGCCCGCCTGGCCGAAGCAGTAGCCGGTCACGATAACCCCCTTGTCCTTGATGTGCTTCCACCTAAAGGCGCGCCAGCCGATTGCACCATCGCCCAACTCCACGGCATTCACCTTCAGGTTGACGAGCATCCCCCGGAGGGCATCGACGAAAGACGCATGGGGTTGGACCTGGTAGGCGCGCGTGAAGAGCTGCATATACTTCCCCAGGCCGTGGGAGTGGCCCAGGATCAGTCCGGGGTCTTTCTCGCCGACGGAGAAGGCGAAGCCGTAGGCCGTGCCGAGCTTCGTCTTCGACCTGTACGGCGCTGCCTCCGCCATATAGCGGGCGGCGTCGAGGGCGATTTCCTTGTATTCCGGGTTTTTCGTTTTCTCGTATGCGTTGAAGAAGAGGATGATCGGCAGGGGCAGGCCGGGCGGCTTGATGGCCCGGTTCTTGTGGCCGGGCGGGGCGGAGTAGCTGAGCAGCCAGGTCACGCGCCCCTGGTCATCGACCTTCTTGACGTGCATAAGCCACTTCATCGTCTGCTCGGCGCAGTCCATGTACTTCGGGTCGGCCTCGGCCAGGCTCATCATGGCCCAGATCACCCCCGCCGCCCCGTGGGAGTCGGTGAGGTACATGGGGCCGTCTTCGGTCTCCACGGAGAATGACGAGCTCGGGACGAGAACCGCGACAGCTATGATGACGCCGACGACAGTCGTAACTTTTCGCTGCCGATGCATGATCCGCCTCCTTCTATTCCACAGGTTTCGCTTTCGTTTCCTTCATCGTGATCCCGTCCCACCACACATCCCCT
>JAADGH010000066.1 GCA_013152475.1 Planctomycetota bacterium | reverse complement strand
GCGACTGAAATCCTACCTTACTTCATTATAGGAGGAGACTGTCCCAAATGCAACACCAAAACGAGAAAATTCGTAATGCCTCAGTGCCGGGAGGGCGGCCACTGTCATTGTGAGGAGAGCGCCCTGCGCTCGACGATGCAATCTCATCCGTCGCACTTGGGCCATTCATTGATGAGATTGCTTCGCCCCGCGAAGCGCGGCGCTCGCCATGACATCCCCCCGGCACTGAGGCATTACGAAAATCCCAGAAGCTTGGACGGCCCGGAATTGGTTATTGATTGCTTCCGCCGACTTTAGTTCAATAGTCCGGCAATTCGTGTGACCTTTGCAACCAGAGGAGACCTTCATGGATCGACCGAACATCTTTGTTTATATGATCGACACCGCACGCCAGCGCAACATGTCCTGCTACGGCTACCATCGCCCCACGGCGCCGAAGATCGGGCAGATTGCCGAGGAAGGCGCGATTTTCGACAACCACTTCGTCGTCGGTCCATGGTCGCTGCCGAGCCAGACGTCTTTTGTCACCGGCAAGCACACCTGCGGCCACGGCTGCGGCGACCAGTATCAGTTCCTGGAGCCGGGCATCCCGACGCTGCCCGAGGTGCTCAACCGCCACGGCTACCACACCGCCGCCATCCAGCCGAATCCCTGGGTGCAGCAGGACGAGGGCAACTGCTTCCGCGGCTTCACCGAGTTCATCAACCCCCGCACGTCCGGTCCCGGCGGCAAGCCGCTGCCGGCCGTACCTCCCTACACTCCCGTCAAGGACGAGTCCGACACGGGCGCGTGCTGGAAGATGGTCGGCTGGGTGGAGGACTGGCTGGAGAAGAACGCCGACCGCGACGAGCCGTGGATGCTCTTCGTCCTCACGGGCGAGACGCACATGAAGTGCTGGCCGCCGCGCAAGTACCGCGAGCAGTTCCTCCCGCCGGGCTATTCCGATGAAAAGGCGGGGGCGGTTCCCCAACGCCAGTTCCACGGCACGGCCGGACTGGACAAGCTGACCGCCGAGCAGTGGGAGATCGTCCGCTGCCTGCGCGACGGGTGCATGGCCTACGTGGACCACTGCATCGGCGAGATCTTCGACAACATGCGCAAGCGCGGCCTCCTCGACAACACCGTCTTCATCGTCACCAGCGACCACGGTGACAGCCACGGCGAGCATGGTTTCCACACGGCCCACTGCCAGACGGCGCTCTGGGACACGATGCTCCACACGCCGTTGGTCATGCGCTACCCCGAGCGCATCCCCGCCGGCACGCGCGTCGAGCACATGGCGGCAAACGTGGACGTCATGCCGACGCTCCTGGAGCTCGCGGGCATCGATGACAAGGAGGCGAACGAACACATGCACGGCCACAGCCTGCTGAAGACTATCGGCGGCGAAGCGGTGCGCGAGTTCGTGATGGCCGAGGTGCAGAAGGCCCTCGAGCCGATGCACTGGATTCCGCGCGAGGTGCCCGGCTTCGACTACCGCGTGTTCAATCGCCACATGAAGGCGGCGCGGACGCGGGACTGGAAGTACATCTGGTCGTCGGACGCCGCGCAGGACGGGCTGTATCATGTCGCCGAGGATGCCGATGAGCAACGGAACCTGATCTGCGAAATGCCCGAGAAGGCGGAGGAGATGCGCGTGATGATGGAGGACCTGCTCCTCACGTTAGATCACCGCGACTTCGGCGATGCACTGAAGCACACGGGCCATGTGAATGTCGATCCGGAGATCGAGAAACGCCTCATTGCCTGGGGCATCTACCGCCGCGTCATCGGCGCACCGGAGAAGGAGTAGCCATGCGGAATATCGTTATGTGTCTTGTGGCTCTGTTTGTTGTTAATCTCGCATTTGCGGATGGCGCCCAGGAGGTGGCCAAGATGAGAGAGGCACGAAAGAAACTCGCCCATCGCAAGCGCCGGATCGTCTTCAACAACGACGGCGACGAAGCCGTCTACTCCCTCAAGAAGGCCACGCGCGAATCCTTCCTGGCGGCGAGGACCACACCGCTTCTCGGCTCGCAGGTGGACAGCATCTTCTACTGCACGTGGAGCTCCGGGTTCAGTTTCTTCACGCACAACACCAAGGTCGGCCAGGTCTTCGACACCACGGTCAATCCCAAACATCCCGCCAACAAAGGCGTTGGCTTTGCCAATAACAAGACCGCCGACTTCATCAAGCAGGGCACCGACCCGCTCAAGATGATGGTGGAGTTCTGCAAGGAGCACAACCTGGAGGTCTTCTGGTCGTTCCGCATGAACGATACCCACGACGCCTGGGGGAGCTGGTACGGCGAGCACCTCTTCCCCCAGATCAAAAAAGACCACCCCGAGTGGCTGGTGTCCGAGCTCAAGGACAAAAGCAAGCGGGGCAGCACCAATGCAAAGGACTACAACCGGTCCAAGCACGGCGGGTGGACGGCCATGGACTTCGGCCACAAGGAGGTCCGCGACCTCGCGGTCAAATTCATCGAAGAGGTCTGCCAGAACTATGACATCGACGGCATCGAGATGGACTACTTCCGCCACCCCATCTACTTCAAGAAACCGGCTTGGGGCGAGGACGCGGGGCAGGAGGAGCTCGACAAGCTGACCGACATGGTCCGCCAGGTGCGCACCGTCACCGAGCGCGAGGCGCTC
This sequence comes from Planctomycetota bacterium, assembly GCA_013152475.1. Taxonomy (GTDB): domain Bacteria; phylum Planctomycetota; class Brocadiia; order JAADGH01; family JAADGH01; genus JAADGH01. The sequence goes on along the minus strand of JAADGH010000066.1, from coordinate 85,955 downwards.
AAGCGCGGCCGGCCGATTCTTGTCGCGGTGCGCGTGCCGGACTCGGTGGAGTACTGCAAGGCCATGGGCATCGACATCGAGCGCTGGCTGAAGGAGGGCCTGGTCGATATCATGGGTGTGAGCGGCTACTTCCGTCTGAACCCGTGGGAGGTAAGCGTGAAGCTCGGCCACAAGTACGGCGTGCCCGTGCTGGCCGGTTTGAGCGAATCGCGCATCCGGGACAAGGAGGCGAGGAAGGTCCGGGCATCGATCGAGTGCTACCGGGGCCGCGCACTGAACGCATGGAGCGCCGGCGTGGATGGAATCTACATCTTCAACGTATTCAACCCTCGCCGCCCCATGTGGCGCGAACTGGGCGACCCGAAGGCGCTGGAGACGATGGACCAGGTCTACGTTGTCAACGTGCGTGGAACGAAGGCCATCAGCCGCTGGATGCGCGACGGCGAGAAGCGCTTTCTTACTCGCTCCCGCCTCTCGCCCGAGCAGCCGATCACGCTCCAGCCCGGCAAGGCGGAGTCGGTTCGGATTCGCGTCGGCGAAAATCCGGCCGAGCGGAAAAATGAGGTGGACGTAACACTTCAACTCCGGGTCCGCAACCTGCCCGACCCGGCAGAGCTATCGGTGAAGGTAAACGGCCAATCGGTCGCGGGCAAAAAATCGAAGGGTGTTTGGTTCGACTACGTCTTGAATCCTGAGATGGTGAAGGAAGGCTTCAACACCATTGAAGTCCTCCTCAAAGACGGCGGCACAGCAAAATCCGTATGGCAGGACGTGCTGCTCTGGGTGCGGCAGAAAAAGAAAAACTGAAGGAAGGAGGCCGGTCATGAGGGTCGGGTTGCTCGCCTTGCTTGCGGCCATACTAACGGTTTGCGTTTCTGCGAAAGGGTGCAAGGAGGAGTTTTGCCTCGTCCGCGAGGGCGATCCACAGGCGACGATCATCCTCGCCGGGAATCCCACCCGCGCGGCCCAGTTCGCGGCGGACGAGCTGCGGCTGCACGTCAAGAAGATCACCGGCGCAGTTTTACCCATCGCCTCGGGCGACGCCAAGATCACTGGCCCGCGCATCCTCATCGGGGAAAGCGCAGCCACCCGCGCCCTCGGCCTGCGCAGCAGCGATTTTGCCGAGCAGGAGTATCTCATCCGCTTCATGCCCGACACGCTGGTCCTCATGGGCCGGGACATGGCCCCGGAGCAGGCAGACGATACTCCGGCCAACCGACCAGAGTGGGTTGACGGAAAATTCGGCAAGGCGCTTAAGTTCGACGGCCGCGACGCGCTGCGGATTTTCGAATGCGGCTTCGACGATGACGCCGGAACGATGGAGGCATGGGTCTGGATGCCCGCCCAACCGCCTCCCCGCGCCGGCACCATCCTTCGCCTGGACGGAGCGAATCCCTGGAGCTATCATATTCTCCAGCGCGATGCAAAATCCAATCGCATCCGATACCAGGTCTATGACGGAAAAAAGGGGGTGGCCGTGGCATCGCCTCCGCTGGCGGAGGGATGGCGCCATGTCCTGGCGACGCACAGTGTGAAGGACGGCAAAATCGAACTCTACATCGACGGGAAGAGCCAGGGCACGAAGCCCTACACCCGCACCACGTGTGCCGGGGCGTTCCTTGGTATTGGGGGCATCCCGCCAAAGGGGTCCGGCCAGACCGAAGTGGGCAACCCCTTCGTGGGCATCATCGACGAGGTACGCATATCAAAGACCATCCGGAAACCGAAGACCCATGCCCCGTGCAAGCCCGATGAGCACACCACGCTTCTCCTGCACTTCGACGAGGGCCGGGGCAGCCCGCGCGACAGCAGCGGCAACACCCGCACCGTCAACCCGCCGGGCTTCTTCGAGCCGAAGGGCACGCTGAACGCCGTCTATGATTTCCTGGAACGCTTCTGTGACGTCCGGTGGTACATCCCCACCGACCTCGGCACGGTCCACCCCACGACCCCGACTCTCATTGTCCAGGGCGAAGACATCCGGCGCAGGCCCGCCATGCGCCACCGGTGGATCACGCCCTCGCGGCTGTATGTCCCATCGAACAAGGACCCGGTCTCCAACACCGACGCCACGTTATGGAAGCTCCGCATGCGGATCGGCGGCGAGGCGTTCTGGTGCTGTCACTCTTTCGGCGGGTACTACGATGACTTTCTCAAGGAGAAGCCCGACTGGTTCGCCAAGGGCTACAAGGGCAAGCCGCCCCAGCCGTGTTTCACAAATGCGGAATTCATCGGGCAGGTGATCCGCGACGCTCGCGCCTATTTCGACGGCAAGGGAAAGCGCAAGGGCGCAACGGCCCAGGGCCCGTACTACGGTCTCGTGCCCATGGACACCGGCCGCTGGTGCAAGTGCGACGCCTGCCAGGCACAGATGGACCCGGCAGAGATGGACAACCCGCAGTTCTCCAATGGCAAGGCCAGCAACTACATCTGGGGCTTCGTGAACCACGTGGCGGGCGAGGTCCGAAAGACCCACCCGGACAAATGGATCACCGCCCTGGCCTACGCCACATACGCCTACTATCCGCCGAAGGTGGACCTGGAGCCGAACATCGCGGTGCAGATGTGCCTCCACACGCGCAACTGGTGGGTGCCGTCGATGGAGAAGAACGACCTGAAGGTATTCAACGGCTGGGTCGAAAAAGCGAAAGGGAAACGCCCCCTCTACCTGTGGCTCTACTACAACTTCCCGGCCTGGCTTACGCCCCGCCGCCACTTCAACGCCTTCCCCGGCTACTTCGCCCACACGGTCGTGAAGCAGATGAAGCTGTATCACAAGGCGGGCGTTCGCGGGCTTTTCATGGAACACTCCAGCGAGGCCGGGCAGAGCCATCTGCTTGATGTGCCGGATATGTACGTCACGCTGAAGCTCTGCGACGATCCCACGCTGGACGGGAATCGGATCATCGACGAGTTCTTCACCCGCTTCTACGGCGCGGCGGCAGGGCCGATGAGGGAGCTCTACATGCAGATCGAAGAGACGTTTTTGAATCCGGCGAATTACCCCGATGCGATTCGCAACTCCCCCGCGACCCAGCATCAGACCGAAGAACTGGCGTGGAAGTGGCTCGGCACCGACGAGCGCATGGCGCGTTTCGCCAAACTGATGGACCAGGCCCGCGCTGCGGCGCACACCGATGTGGAGAAGCAGCGCGTCGCCCTCTTCGAGAAGGGCGTCTGGGAATACATGGTGGAAGGCAAGCGGAAATACGAACAAAAGATCAAGAAGAAACAGTAATTCAGACACCGTTTGCTTTGGGAAGAGAGCCATGGCGAAGCCGACCGAGATCACCGTGCAATGGAGCGAACCCTATACCTTGCCGGCGGCCATCGAGCCAGGCTCGAAGAAGCGCATCCCCCAGGGACGGGGGCTGTTCGCATGGAGCATCAAGAAGAAACAGGCGGAGTACCTCTGCTACCTCCAGTCCTCGGACCAACTCCTCGCCCGGCAGGCGGAGCTCGTCTCCGGCCTGCTCGGGGGGGTGTATCAATGGAAGGACCTCGACGGGAAAGGAAACCCCGTCTGGATGCCGGGCACGCCGGAGGCCCTCGACTCCATGGACGGGCACTGCCACCGCCTGACGGTCATGATGAAGGACTGGGAGATGTGGGCAAAGCGGGTCGGTGAGTTTCTCCATCAGGTGAAGATTCGTATTGGTGAATATAGTCGAGACACCGGGTTCGGCATCAAACAAATCGAGTACATCCTCCTGACCCACGTGTTCCGGAAGACCGAGAGAGATCGCGCGGGTGATCTGGTCATGAACATCAACCTGCGCAACGCGCGGAATCCCGGCGAGGAGAACCCCATCCTCATCCTGAACAAGGGCAACGTCCCCCCTCTCCTGGACGCACAAATCGAGTGGCCCGCATAGGCCGGGCTGCCGCAGCGAGGAGGAGGGGTCACACCACCACCGGTGCGCCCCCCTCCACCGCCGACTCATAGTTCGCCTCGATCACGCGGAGCACCTCGAAGCCTTCCTCGGGCGATGCGCTCTCGTAGGTGTCGTTGAGGATGTCGTTGATGAACACCTGGTGGTGCCGGACGCCGAACGGCGTCTCGTCCAGATCGGGAAACTCGGTGGGCTTGCCCTGCTTCACGACGGCCACGGATTTGTCGGTAAACATCGGCCGGACGAAGAGGGCGCCTTCGCTGCCGTATATCTCGCTCATGAAACGGCCCTGCCCGCCGGCCTGGTCCCAGAAGACCTCGTGCGAGACGAGCACCTGCCCCGTCATCTCGTAGTTCATGACCGATACCATGTCCACGGCGCGGCCGTCGGGACCGTCGGTGTTGGGGGTAATGCCCGAGACGAATGGGTCCATCATGGTGGCTACTTTTGCGAATTTTTCGTTTGCGAAAAACCGGATCAGGTCGATGCCGTGGGGCCCGATGTCCTGCACCGCGCCCCAGAGCCTCACGGCGGTCTCGTAGCTGTTGAACGTGCAGTTGCGCTGGCGGATCATCCGCACCTTGCCAATGGCGCCGTCGCGGATGAGCTCTCCCGCCTTGACCGTTTCATCCATGTAGCGGTGCATAAAGCTGGTGACGACCCGGATGTTTCCCTCCTTTGCCATGTCCACGATCTTCTGTCCGTCTTCGGAGTTCATGGCGAAGGGCTTCTGCATGAAGACGTGTTTCCCCGTCTCGGCCGCCGCGGAGACGATCTCCACGTGCGTGTCGCACCGCGTGAGTAGAATGATTGCGTCGATGTCGTCGCGATCCATGATGCGGCGGTAGTCCGTATAGACATCGGGGATGTCGTACGTCTCGGCGCAGTCCTTCGCCTTGCCCTCGTCCATATCCGCCACGGCCAGCATCTTCGCCTCGGGTATCTGCGCAATGGCCGGGATGTGGTAGTTCTTTGCGATGCCGCCGTACCCAATGATTCCCAACGTGACCTGGTCCATCTGTTCTCCTCTTTCTTCTGTTCCTTTCCGTTCCTGTCTCAAGCGCCCCATTCCCGATTCCGTGTCATCTCTGAAAGCGCACCGTACGTCAAGTGGATTGTATGGGATTTTGCGACAGGGGGAGCGGGGGCCCGTCGCGGACCTGCCGCCGGAATCGGTCCACGTTCGTGCTTGATCCGCGCTTCGTCACTCCTCCCGTCTTTTTCCTCCTCCACGAACACAAGGGTATAGCGTTTGTGCGAGTCAAAGGTTATACTCATTTTCATAGCGCGCTCTATTTTTTAAAGAACTTGTTGCCCGGAGTAGAACCGAACCATTCTACCCCAGGAGTGCGCTTTTATGCCATACATTGCGAGGCGGCCCGCAGAAGGCGGGCCGACGAAGCAATCTTATGAGTCGAGTGATAGGGTTGCCGCGCACGACATCCTGCCAAGGTGTGATGTCTCGCGCGCAATGACAGGTGCAACAAAGGTGAGAATCGACAAAGCGCATACGAGGACCTATCAATGAAACCGAAGAGTATTCACTGGGGCGAGCATCCGTGGGACGAGATCAAGCAGATCGCCGAGAGCGGGGCCGTGGTCGTCGCCCCCTTTGGGTCCACGGAGCAGCACGGCCCCATGCTGCCGGTCGATACGGACATTCGCATCGCCGAAAAAAGCGCCGTCGATGGCGCGACGGTCGCGGCGGAGAAGCACGGCGTTCCGGTCCTCGTCGCGCCGACGATGCCCTTCGGCCTGGCCCCGCACCACATGAAGTTCGCGGGCACAATCACCCTCCAGCCGGAGACGTACGTTACGCTCGTGGCGGAGGTCCTGTCGTGTATCGTGCAGCACGGCTTCCGCCGTATCGCCGTCATCTCCGGGCACGGGGGGAACATGCCGGGCCTTCAGCTCGGCATCAAGAAGGTGGTTTGTCAGTCAGCGAACCCGGTGCGCATCGCGCTGTACCAGGGCTGGCAGGATGCCGAGTTCGCCCGCCGGCGAAGGGAGGCCTTCAAGGACGTGCCGTCGGAGGGGCAAATCGGGATTCACGCCGCGCGGTCCGAGACCTCAGGCACGCTGGCCGACCGGCCGCATCTGGTGCGAAAGGAAAAGGCCGTGAAGCCGACGCTCAAGGTGGAGAAGGTCCCGGAGTGGTCGTGGCTGACGGACGAGCTGTCGGAGACGGGCGCCTTCGGCGATCCGTCCATGGCGGACGCGGACCTGGGCCGGACGCAGTGGGAGATCAAGGCGGAGGCCGTGGGGCTCTTCATCAAACGTCTGTGGGAGACGGACTTGCCGGATTGAAAAGCGGGGTTACTTTCCCAGCTTCGCCGCCACCCGCTTCGCCTCGTCGATCCAGTCGCCCTTCTTGCACTCGAAGGCGCGGAGGTTGACCTGGCACTCGAAGGCCTCGCCGACCTTCGGGCGGAGGCGATAGTAGAGCTTGTTGTCGCCGGCGCGGTCCCAGAAGAACGTCTCGCTGCCGGGGACATATGGGTCAGGGAAGCGGCAGACGATGCCGACTTTCGCCTCGGGGTCGAAGAGGGCCGCCCACCGGACGGGCTTGAGAATCAGGTTGCCCTTGTCGTCGACGAACTTGCCCGAGAGCATCTCCCCCTCCGCAGGCTGCGCGGCCCACGCGGACAGGTTCTGCGCGAAGGAGTGCATGAAGCCGTAGATGAAGTGGATCGGCCGTTCTTCCTTGACGGTGTACTTATTGATCTCGGTGATGCCGTCGGGAGTCAGCTCGACCGTAGCGAGAAGTTCGTAAATGCGAAGGCTGCTCTTCTTCGTGAGAAGGAGCCTCTTGGCCTTGTAGGTCTCATTCGGCTCGAACTTCCGTTTTTTCCCCCTCACCCTGACCGACATCTCGGTGACTTCTTCCAGGCCGTGCCCCGTGCCGATCCAGCCCTCGGGCTTGCAGTTGAGCACGGTGCCGTTGTGCGCGCCGCGGATGCCGGAGAGGATTTGAACGCCTTTGTAGGACAGGTTCCAGATCGTCCAGGACCGACCGCCGTCGAAGGTGAGGACGTAGTCCCCGGACTTGAACGTCACCGTCGGCACGTCCTCCGCCGCCATGGCGCTTCCCAACACACAGGCCATCCATGTAACGCAGAAGAAAGACCTGACCCTTCCCATTACTCCCCCAATTCGGCGGCGACTTCCTTCAGCCGCTCCTGAATCTCGATGTGCTGCGGGCACTTTCCGGCGCACTCGCCACACTCGACGCAGTGCTCCGCGCTCTTTTCGCCGAGCCGTTTGTACTGTTGCTTCGCGAGGTCCACAAGCCCATGCACCTTCGCAAAATTCATGGCCGCGAAATTTCCCGGGATGTCCACCCCGTTCGAGCAGGGCATGCAGTAGCCGCAGGCGGTGCAGTAGAGGCCGAGCAACGCTTCGTTGTCCTTCTGCAGTTTGTCGATGGCCGCCAGATCGTCCGCCGACAGCGGCTCGGTGGCAGACGCGGCTTCGGCGTTCTCCTCCAACTGCGCCATTTCGTTCATGCCGGACATGGCGGTGCTCACACCGGGGTTCGCCAGGACGAATCGCAGCGCCACCTCCGGCGTGCTCTTCGCGCCGACGGCCTCGGTATAGGCAGGCGACGGGTGTATCAGCTTGCCGCCGCCGACCGGACCCATGATGGCGACGCCGATGCCCTCCTCGCGGCAGCGGTCGATGACCGGCTCGTTCTTGCGGTCGAGCAGGTTGTATTGCATGATGATCAACTCAATGGCGCCCTTGGCCATGTCGATGATCTTCATCATGTTCTGCGGCGTGTCGTGGCAGGAGATGCCGATGTGGCGGATCAGGCCCTCCTCCTTCGCCTTCTTCGCTGCGTCCAGCGGTCCGCCCTCGGCGCCGACGATAATCCGAAAGGTGAGGAACTGCGTGTCATGGAAGAGATAGTTGTCGATGGTGTCGGTCTCCATGCGCTCCAGCTCTTCTTCGAGACACTTGCGGAAGAGCGGCCCGGTGGGCTGGTCGCCGGGGATCTGATACCACTGGTGGCCGACGGGGTTTTTCGTGGTAATGAAAATATCCGAACGGTTGATTTCCTTCAGGAACTTTCCGATGGCCCGCTCGCTGTCGCCATTGTCATAAAGATAGGCGGTGTCGAAGTAGTTCACGCCGAGCTCGACCGCCCGGCGGAACAGGGCCAGGGATGCGTCGAAGTCAATCTGCTTCGGGTCGTCTTTCGTCTTGGGCAGGCGCATGCACCCGAAGCCGAGGGCCGAGACCTTCTGTCCGGTATGTCCCAAATTGCGGTACTGCATGTGTTCCTCCTCTTGAGTCATTATGGCTGCTGAAAGTCGCGTGGCGCGCATCAATGCGTTGCGCAAAATGGACGCGAAAGGCTGAGGGCTAAGATAAATGATTGGCCGGCCGATGTCAATGAACTATTCGCCGGTCCTCTTGCCCTGCGCCCCGAGGCATGGTAGAATAGACCGCGGCAGGAGACTACACGATAAAGGAGGTGACGTGGAAGACACGATGACATCGCGCGAACGCATCAAGACCATCCTCACCGGCGGCGTGCCGGATCGCGTGGGTATGCACGAAAGTCCCTGGGGCGAGACGCTTGACCTCTGGCGCAAGCAGGGCCTGCCGGAGGGACAGTCGGTCGATGACTACTTCGGCATGGACATCGCCAAGTTCGGAGGCTTCGATCTGAGCTTTCGGTTCCCGACGGAGACCATTGAGGACACGGCGGAATACCGGGTGTTCGTCGACGGTAACGGGGTGACGCGCAAAGACCTGAAGCGCAAATCCGGCAGCACGCCGCACTGGATCGATCACAAGATCAAAGGCCCGAAGGAGTGGAACGAGCACAAGGACCGACTTATCCCTGCGCCCGAGCGCGTCGCCGCCGACATCAAGGAAAAGGCGGAGGCGGCCCGGAAGACCGGGCGCTTCGTCTGCCTCGGCCACGCCGACCCCTACGAGCGCGCCTGGCCCATCTTCGGCCAGTCGGGCATCTGGATGCTCATGATGGACGAGCCGGAGTTCGTCGGCGAGGTGATGATGACCCTCGCCGACCTCACCGTCGGGCTCTATCAGGTCCTCGATGACCAGGGGATCGACTACGACGGCGTCTTCATGCCGGCCGACCTCGGCTACCGCAACGCGACCCTCTTCTCGCCCAAGCTCTACGAGCAACTCGTCTTCCCCGCGCACAAGAAACTGGTGGACTACCAGAAGGGCCACGGACGAAACTTCATCTGTCACTCCTGCGGCAAGATCGACGTCCTCATCCCGAAGTTCATCGAGGCCGGCTTCGACGCCATCCAGCCCCTTGAGGCGAAGTGCGGGCAGGATGTGCGGGAGCTCAAGAAATTGTACGACGGCCAGATCACCTTCTTCGGCAACATCGACATCCGCAAGCTCAGCGGCACGAAGAAAGACGTCGAGGAGGAGGTCATCAGCAAGGTGGAGTGCGCCAAGAAGGGTGGCGGATACATCTTCCACTCCGACCACAGCGTCCCCCCGACGGTGAGCTGGGAGAACTACTGCTACGCCGTGGAGCTCGTGAAAAAACACGGACGAGGGGGGTGACGGAGGATGCCCGACTTCGCATTCAGGCCACTTGAGCTCTCCGATCCGATAGGGTGAAGGTAGGGCGGGCCATTGGTTCGCCATAACTGTAGAAGAGCCTTCCAGGCTCTTCCTGAAGCGGCAAGATGCCGCTTCTACTTTCCGGCGGGCGGATCGCGCGCCCTACTTTTGGTCAGAATTAGGATTAGGATTATGATTAAGAAGCTGATCCCTCTTTTACTGCTCGTTGTGACGGCTGTGCTTGCGGGCGAACCCATGAAGAAGGATATGGTCCTCTATCGCCACGAGGGCCGCTACTCCGCTTTTCCATCCCTCTTCAAGGGGGAGGGCGACCAGCTCTGGGTCGGCTTTGGCTGGAATACCACGCGGTCGCACTACGGCAAGGCCGCCGGCGGCGAGCGCGGCAGTATCTCACTCTACTCCCCCGACGGCGGCGAGACGTGGCTCCGGAAGGGAAAGGATGAAGGGTACAAAGATCGTCCGGCGCAACTCGCATCGCTCACGTGCCGCGATGGCACAAGGGTGAGCATCGGTCCGATCATGCACGAGGTTCTGCCTGGCGAAAAGAAGAACGAGCTTGTCCAGCGCGGCATCGCGGTGAAGGAATGGAAGGCCGGACACATCAGCGCCTCCTACCGCGTGCGCATGTACCGAACGCTTCCAGGCGAAAAGAGAGCGACGAAGACGATTGTGAAGCTGCCCCACTTCGCCTCAATGGGAGGCTTCGGCTTCGGCGTCGTTCTTCCCGATGACACCATTCTGAAACCGGTCTATGGATTGAAGGCGATCGACGATCCCGCCACGCGCTCCTGGGTCCTGCGCTCCACCAACAAGGGCAAGACCTGGGACCTGATCGACACGGCCTACAATGGCGTGAACGGATTCAACGAGTCGGATCTCCTTGCCCTGCCGGGTGGTCGCATCCTTTGCATGATCCGGGCCTACGGCGGCAAGCAGACGGACGTACAGCCCCGCGAGCAGGGCTGGCTCTGGCAGTCGCACTCCGACGATGGCGGCAAGACCTGGACCGGCCTGCACCGGACGGACATCTGGGGCTACCCGCCCACGCTCCTGCTCCTGGAGAACGGCGACATCCTCTGTTCCTACGGTTACCGGCGGGGTCCTTTCGGCATCCGGGCCTGCTTCTCCCACGATGGTGGGAAGACGTGGGACGTGGAAAACGAGATCATCCTCCGCGCCGACGCCCTGCCCGACGGCCCCGGTCGGGGGAAAGGCAGCATCGGCGACCTGGGCTACCCCCGCTCCGTGCAATTGTCCGACGGAACGATCTTCACCGTCTACTACATCACCCTCGGCGACGGCGTGACGCACATCGCCGCGACGAAGTGGTCGCTCGACTACCGCGGTCCCGCCGACCTTGCGCGCGGGCCTGCGGCGATTCCCGGGCCCGATCCCTCATTGCCTCCGGAGCTCATCACCGGGGAAGGGAACACGGTGGAGCTGCGCTATGGCCTCATGCAGACCTTCATCCCTGTGAAGCCGCAGATCAAGATGATCGCCGTCCGCATCAGCAAGGAGAGTCTGCGTCCCGACCTGACGCACACCCACGGTCTGCGTGTGGTGGTGCGCAAGCCAAATGAGAAAACATGGTGGACGAAGTTTCTGAGCGAGTCCGGGACGCTGAAACCCGATGAGGTGAAGGCGGGCTGGAATGCCTTCGTCTTCAAGAAACCCGTGGAGGTCACCCCCGGCGAGACCTATGCCTTCACCCTCTACAACAACGACTTCATCGGCGGCAAGGAGACCCGCCTCAAGGACGGTCTCACCGGCGACCACCGGTGGTACGTCAACGGCGGCAAACCCTTCGGCAGCCACAACTACCCCAACGGCAGCCGCGACCCGCAGGTCGAGCAGGACCTGGCGTTCAAGGTGTACGCCGAGGAAGGTCCGCTTCCTACCGATCCTGTAGAGTGATCACACGATATACTTCGGCTGTTTCGCCGTGTCCCGGTCCGTCACGATCTGGTAGTTCTTGCCGCGGATGAAGGTGACGGGGTAGTCCCAGTCGGTCGCGCCAAAGAGGGCAATGCGCAGGACGCTGTTGGCCCAGTCGAGGGCGATGCCGTTGCGGCAGTAGAGTTGGATCTTTTTCGCGCCGAGAATCTGCCTCATGCCGAGCGTGACGGCCTTGCGGGGGAAGTTGATCAGGTTGCCGCCGACGTGGGCCCGGATGGCGTTGATCGTCGTGGTGAAGTCGTTCAGATACACCAGACGCGGCTCCGACTTCTCCACGTTTGGCTCCGGCTCGTTGAAGGCCACGTGGCCGTGGATGCCGATGCCGCCGTAGCAGGTCTGGATGCCGCCGAGGTCGTCGATGCGCTTGGCGAGGGTCTGGACGTTCTTATGATCCGGGAAGACGAGCTGATCCTTTGGGATCATCAGGCCCTTCTTGATGTGCCGGAAGAAGTCCCTCTCCATTTCACCCCGGAAGCTGAGGGGGTGGCTCGGCGGCAGGACGTGTCCGTTGTCGTCGCAGTTTTCATCCATGTAGAAGAAGTGGCAGTCCTTCAGGCTGATGTTCTCCTTGTTGATCCGCTTGACGAGGAAGGGATATTGCCCGACCGGGCCGACGGGCAGGATCAGGACGGTCGGTTTGCCTCTCTTGTTGTTCGCGATGATCTGGTCGGCGATGGAGTTGGCGCAGTGGAGATGCATGGCATCGGTGTCCTTCAGGATAAGCAGCCGTCCCCTTGCCTTCCTCTTCATCTGCGCCGGAGTCATGTGGAGTAGCTTGCGGATCTCTTCGGCCCGGTTCATCGTTCCCTCCTCTTGCTGAGAGTGTGTTCGTCGGTCTTGCGAAGACCGCTGCATACAACGGAATCTTAAGGAATTTGCCCCCCCATGTCCACCCGTTTCTTCCGCGTTGGATTCCTTTTGACACTTCCCTGCCGCGCGGATATTATGGAGTTCGACCAGCCGACATCTTCTCCGGGAAGAGGACCGCCCGTGACCGCAGGCCAAGAAGCAACTCGAAGGGCCGCAAAATGGACCCGGGTCTGCGGCGCCTTATTCATCTTGGGGACCGTCGTGATCTTCCTGCCCTGCTGGTCCGCCGCCACATTCATCACCCATGAGGAGAGCATCCTCCGCCTGCCGATTCTGAGCCACTGGCGCAATCTCCCGACGATCTTCTCCCAGGAATTCATGATCTACTCCGACGGTCTCTACCGCCCGTTCAGCTACGCTGTCCTTGCCGTGCTGCGGACGTTCATCCCCGCGCAGGCGGCCGGGCTATGGCACGCGCTTCTCATCGGCCTCCACCTGGCCGACACGCTGCTTATATTCGCTATTGTGAAGCGCCTGGTGCGGCACGTTGGCGCCGCGGCGCTTGCGGCGGCGGCTTTTGGCTTTCACCCCCTCGCCTCGGTCGTGGCGAACGATATGAACCATTTCTTCATCCTTCTCTCCGTGACGTTCTACCTCTGCTCGCTCTTCGGCTACATCGCTTATCGGGATCGGGAGGGGCCGGCCCCGCTCATATTCGCAATTATAATGTTCTCGGTCGGGCTGCTCGCCTCCCCCATCGTCGCCACGCTGCCGATCGTCCTCATGGTCTACGAATGGCTGTACCGACGGCGCGGGCTGCGAAAGAGCCTCCCCGTCCTGCTCCCGTTTCTTGTCCTTACTGCTGTTGCAATATGGAGTTACACCTACCTCCACCCCCATCTCGTTCTCTATTCCTACAAGGCCGTCGAAGGCAGCGCGTGGCCGAGCTTTTTCACGATCGTTGCCGGCGGATACCGCTGCGCACTCGGCCTTGCCCTCGGTCGCCAAATCCCCGTCGTGCTTCTCGACATGTTCACCCGGATCTATACATGGGAAAACGCCGGGTTTCTGATCGGCGCAGCGGCGTCGATCGTGCTTCTCGGTCTTGCGCTGTGGATGGCATGGCGCCGAGAGGCGGCCGGACTGGGCCTCATTGTCATCTTCACAACGCTTATCCCATTTGCCAGCACGGCCTGGAACCCGGTGACGGAGTATGTGTCGTGGAGCTACCTGTATGCCCCCCTCGTGGGACTCGCCCTGATCGTGGGGGGGCTGGCCGATCGTCTCCTCCCGCTGAGAGGCTCCAGAGAGCGCGCCGTCGGGCTGCTCCTCCTGGTTTTGATCGTGGGGCAATATGGCCTTCGGCTGTATCGAATCAATTCCGTCACGCGGACGCCCGTCGCCTATTGGGAGCATGTCCTGGCCCTTGCGCCGCGAAGCGGCAGCGCGCAGGTCGAGCTCGGGCGCGCGTACCTGGCCGAGGGGCGCGTGGACGAAGCGCTGCGCTGCCTGTTCACGCGCGATGTGCCCACCCTGGACAAGTCGTGCGAGGCCATGTGTCGATACTACCTCCGCGAGGGAAATGTCCTGGCCGCCATGATCCATGCCGAGTTCGCCGACAACACCCGTACACAGGCAGCGATCTTCGAACATCTCCATGTGCCGGACCACGCCGAGTCGCGTCTCGGTCAGGCCCTGTCGCGGGACAAGTTCGACACGGACGCCATGAAGTCTCTGGCCCGGGTCCTGGCGGAGAAGGGGTATGTGCCCGACGCTCGGCGCTGGCTGCAATGCGTTATCGAGACGGACCCCTCTGACGCCGAGGCGCGGGAACTGCTGGCGGAGATCGGGAAGCCGCAGGTGAAGGCGCCTGTTGCCGCGCCGTCCCGCGCCGACTGGATCCGCTTTCTCGTCAGCAGAGAGATGTCCCCCCGCTTGCGGGAGGAGGTCCTCGATCTGAGCGAGCGCATCCCCAACGACCCGGTGATCCAGATACGGGCGGCCTACTGCTTACTGGTCAACGGCGCCTTTGCGCCTTCGCTGGACAAGTTTGCCAGACTCTTCGCGCGGCTTTCGTCTGTTTCTCCCCTCGCCGCCATCTTCTCCTGGGGCCTGACCCAGTCGGGGGATGCGGACAGGGCCATCGCCGTGGCAGAGAAGGCGCTTGACAAGAACCCCCGCAGCGCCGAGCTGGAGTACACCCTCGGCCTTGCCCTGGCCCGCAAGGGACAGTTCCGGGAGGCCATTCTCCACTACAGCAAGGCGCTGTCCATCCGCCCGGGCGTGCCCGCCATCCACTACTACATGGGCATGGCGCTTATGGACCTGGAACGGCCCCGGGAAGCCGCTGTGCATTTCGAGCATGTCCTGCAGAAAAAGCCCGATCATGCCGAGAGTCATGCGGCCCTGGCGAACGCCCTGACCGAGCTGGACCAGTTCGCAGGGGCCATAGCGCACTACACCAAGGCCGCCCGTCTTGACCCCGGCAACCCGGGCGTCCAGAAGGATTGGGCGGTTGCATGTTACCGCCAGGGCAGGTATGCTGAGGCATGGGCGCATGTCAGGGCGTGCCGGAAGCTGAGCGCGGAGCCCGAACCGGAGTTCGTGGCGAAGCTTCAAGCCAAGATGCCCGAGCCGAAGCCATGAAAGAGGACAAACCGAAACCCGACGAAAAGGCGCAACGCAGACGCCGGGCGATCTGGATCATCGGTGTCGGCCTGGTCGCGGCATTTGTGGTTGCAGGGGGGGTTGTCGTAACGCAACCCTGGATCGTGAACGGGCTTCTGGCCGGCGCTTCCGCTGCGGGGAACACCGAAGTGGCGCGGCTGTGCCTTCTCCTCGGGGCCGATCCCGATGCGAAGGAGCCGGGCAGCCCGCTCTCCGGGCAACCGACGCCCCTCCAGTGCGCCGCATTCGCCGGGCGCCTGGATGTGGTCGAGCTCCTCCTCTCCTACGGTGCGGATGCGAAGGCGAGGGACGGCAACGGGTGGACGGCCCTCCACTGGGCCTGTCTCGGCGGTCCGCAGAATGTTGAGGGAGCGAACGCACCCTTGGCCCCCGCGTCCCAGACCCCGCCGGACCGTTTCCGGCAGGTCGCCAGGGCGCTGATCGAGCATGGCGCCGATGTCAATGCCAAAGACGAGGAAGGGGGAACCCCCCTGCATCGCGCGGCCGCCATCGGTCTGAAGAAGATGGTGGACTTCCTCCTCGCCGCCGGCGCCGATGTGAAGGCAAAGAGGACGGACGGGTGCACGCCGCTCCATGCCGCCGCCCGGGGAGGCCATGCCGAGGTCGCTTCCCTGTTGATCGAAAAAGGGGCCGACGTGAACGCAAAGAGCCAGAGCGGCCGCACGCCGCTGCACTGGGCGGCGGAAGCGGGAAAGAGGCGCATGGTCGAGATTCTCGTCGCGAAGGGGGCCGATGTTCATGCCAAGGATACGCGCGGGGCAACGGCGGAGGACATGGCATACGGCGAACAGATCAAGACGTTCCTGCGCGGGGCGCAATGACATTTCGACGCCACATGTGCAAACTGTTTTCCGCTTCCATTCGTATATTCGCCCTTGCGCTGTACAGCAGAACGGAGGCGGCCGACTCCGCCTCCGTTTGCGCGACTGGGCCCCCCGACCGTTGGCACGGTCAGTCTTTGAAGAGTTCCACGCCCGCCTTCTTGAGCAGGCTTTTGTTGAACCGCTTGACTTTCATGGGTTCCATTCCCGTTTCAGACCCAGGAATGGCCCACAGCACCTGGTTGGGCCTTGGTCCCTTGATGTTGAAAACAAAACTGTCGCGAATGCATGTAAGCGACCACCCATATGACCCCGGCGCAACCGTCAGGTTCGTCTTGAACATCTCCTGGATGCGCTTATAGCCCACCTTGTCAGCGTTGGTGCGTTTCTCGGCAAAGTAGTTCTTCAGGCTTATCAGGTTGAGCTTCCGGGGTTCTGGCGCCTTTTCGGTCTTGTCATGTTCATCTTTTTTCGGCGGGAACCAATAGAAGTGGGCGTCGCCGCCATAGGCGCTGAACTTGATCGGCTCCTTGCCCCTCTTGTTGTTGATAATCACGATGAAGAACATGAACCCCTTGCCCTCACCTTCATTTACCAACTTTCGGCACCGCTCGTGGGCCTTGGGGCTCACGCATTCCAGCGGCACAATGGTATATTCAGCCTTTATCTCCTTATCCTTGATCGTCCAGCAAATCATCCCGGGCGGCCGCGAGATGCCCTTCTTCCCGGCCTTCTTCTTATCCGCTGCGGCCGCACAGGCGCACAGCAATCCCATGGCGATACCCAGGCTAATCCAGCGCTTCATCGTTCTCTCCTCCCAACCCCGCGGGCGCGGGACACTCCTCTACAAAGGCGCAAACCATCGGTGTCTGTCTTCTATTTTTGCGGATTCACGATTGAATGTCAAGGACGCTTTCGCGTTTTTTTGATCTCCCCTTTATGAGTTGCACAAGGGGCCTGATAGGGTCCAAGCGATTCTCTTACATGCGTCACAGCCTCAAATTTCTCCGCGGGCGCGAACGCAGCATCTCCTCGGTCAGCGCTGGCGTGCCGTACGGGGTGTAGAGGACGCCGAGCTCGAGACGGATTTTCCGTTCCAGGTCGCCTTGGGGGCTCAGGGAAAGCGCCTGGCGGCACAACGTTTCCGCCTCGTCGATCTTACCCTGGAACCTCGATGTGTCATTCCGTGCTCTATCTTCAGAGAGAAGGCTCGGGAGAAATGGACAACCTCCTCGACGGTACCACTGAATGGGATGGAGATCAAGAGACACATGCCGATGCGCCGACGCGTCGGGAATTGCATCTGCGCAGAGAATCTGCTATCATTCCCAGAATCCATGATCGGAAACCGGATTCAGACAGAACGGAGGTCGCTATGGCGTCGTCAAAGAAGGTGAGAGCATGCATCGTCGGGATGGGGATCGGACGACCGAACGGGCGGGCCATCGCAAAGAACCCGCGTGGCGAGGTGGTCGCGCTGTGCGACCTGTTCGAGGACCGGATGCGGGGCTTCGCCAAGGAGCTCCCGGGCGAACAGAAGCTCTATACGGACTACAAGAAGATGTGCCGGGACCCGGAGATCGACGCGGTCTTCGTCGGCACGCCGAACCAGCTCCACGTGCCCATCGCGCTTGAGGCGGTGAAGCGCGACAAGCACGTCCTCGTGACCAAGCCCCTGGCCGATGCGGAGAAGGCGGCGGCGAAGCTCGTCGAAGCTGCCGAAAAGGCGGGGGTGGTGAATATGATGTCCCTCTCGACCCGCTTCCGGGATACCTGCTGCTACCTGGGCGACTTGGCGCGGAAGGGCTACTTCGGCGAGCTCTACTACGCGCGCTCCCGAAGCATCCGCCGCAGCGGCATCCCCGCGTGGAACCTGGGCTTCATCCAGAAGGGCGGCGGGGCGTTCCGCGACATGGGGGTCCATGTGCTGGATGCCGCGTGGTGGATCCTGGGCATGCCGAAACCGATCAGCGCCAGCGGCGTGGCCGGGGCGAAGTTCGGCCCGCGCGGCCTGGGCTATGGCAAGTTCAAAAAGGTGGAGAAAAAAATTTACAGCCAATACGCCGCCGATGACTATGGCGGGGGATTTATCCGCTTTGAGGGCGGGGCCGGACTCCAGGTGGAGAGTTTCTGGGCGTGCCACCAGCCGAACGAGGTCGCCATGGAGCTCTTCGGCACGGAGGCCGGCGCACGCGTGACACCCATCGGCGGGCAGACGAATGTCATGCATCTCTATCGCACCGAGCACGATGCGCCGCAAGACGTGGCCGTCACGCTGCCGCCCGGGCCGGACTCGTGGGACAATATTGCGACCCACTTCATCGAGTGCATCCTGGACGGGAAGGAGTGCTCCGCCCCCCTGCGCCACGGTCTGATCGTTCAGCAGATGATGGAGGCGCTGCTGAAGAGCGCGGAGACGGGAAAGGAAGTGCGGATCAAGTAGTCCCGGTCAATAGGCAAAGTGGCTCCCGAATTGGGCGCCCTGGATGAAGAGGGGGAGGGCGATCCGGCCGAAGGACTTCCAGAAATTGCCGTCTCGGCCGCGGATATCGACAAGCTGCCACTCTCCCTCGGCGCGGGTGAAGCAGAACTTTATTTTCCGTTCCCCTCGCCTGCCGTCATGGCGAACGTACATGTATTCGAGGGGCACGGCAATTGCACCCTTCGCCCCGAAGGCGATCGCCAGTCCGGTCCGCGAAAAGGACGAGCTAAAATATTGATATTTGTGAAATTTGAACAGGTCGTTCAGGTCCTCGACCATGTCCGCCTGCCTGGCTGGGGCTACATTCTGTGAAATAACCCCGACGAGGGCGTCCATGTCGCCGGAGAGGATGGCTTGGTTGCACCGGGCAATCACGGTGATGATTTGCTCCCGTTCCGCGGCTGGCAGGTCTGCGTAGTCGCCTTTTCCGGGGCGATCAAGGCCGACGTGGACAAGGTACCACCGCCCCTTTTCGCGCCGGAATGTGAATGCGTCATCTCCGACCTTGCTGCCCGGCTTCGAAAACTTAACCTTCACCCTTAGGTGGCCCTTCTGCAGGGCGTCCGCCGGGGGCTTCAGATCGCCGGCGCTGCGGGACAGGTGATATTCGGAGTAGCGGTACGACCGCACCGCCTGCGCGATGCGCATCCGCTCCCGGGCGCGTTCCTCCGGGGACAGGGAGGGGGAGTAAAGTGACATGATGAGGTCCAGGTTGTCGTCGCGTACGCCCTCCTCGAACCGGGCAAGCAGCGACCGGATCTGTTCCATTTCGCCGGCCGTCTGCTCCGCCGGCATCGGCCCCGTTCCCGGCGCGGCGCACCCCAACAGGGCGCAGGCCAAGAGCGCGGCGTTCAGCAGATTGAGCGTTCGATCGTTCATGGTGTTGATCGTAGCAGACGCCCCCCACTGCTGCAACGCAAATCCGTTCCGGCGCTATCTGTGCTCCCGGAGTTCCTTCGTCTCCGTGTCGAATTCGTAGACCACGTCGTGATCGGGTTTAGTGGACATGGCGTGATCGACGGTCCACGCGCCGAAATAGATGAGGGCGGAGCGGATCGTTCCGGCGTGGCCCACGAGAAGAACCGGACCCTGGTCCTCGTCGTTCTTCAGCTCGTTGAGGAATATGACCACGCGCTTGTAAAGCTCCGCGTAGCTCTCCCCGCCGGGATGGCGGAAGCGGAACTTGTCGCGTTTGCGCCGCTCCGCCTCGGGGGTGTCGTAGACCTCCTTGTTGAGCTTGCCTTCCCAGTCGCCGTAGTTCACCTCGATCAGCCGGCCCTCGGGGATCGGCTCCAGGCCCTTGCGCTCGCCGATGACGCGTGCCGTCTCCCGCGTGCGCCGGAGCGGGGAACAGTAGATTCGTTCGATGCCGATGTCGGCCAGAAGATCGGCGATCCGTTCCGCCGTCCGGCGGCCCGACTCGGACAGGTCGTTGAACCCCGGCCGGTCGGACTGCCCCTGGAAGCGACCCTCCTCCAGGCACGGCGTCTCGCTGTGACGGACAAAATAGAACTTCATGGCACCCCCCTCGTATTCAAGCTCCGCCGCAGTCGATCATCACCTTGATGAGGTTCCTCGACGCGGCGAAGGCAGCGGTTAGTTGCTCCAGCGGATAGGTGGCGCCGATCATTCGATCCACCCGCACGCGGCCGGCGGCGAGGAGCGCGATGGCCTCCTCGAAATCCTCCCGCGTGGTCCAGCCCGATCCCTGGATGCGCAGTTCCTTCATCAGCAGCGGCATCAGGTTGACTGGCATCTCGTCCTGGCCGCCGACCACGACCAATGTCCCGCATCGCTCCAGCATCGCCAGCCCCCGCGAGGTGATCGCCGGGATGTGACCGACCACATCGAAAACAAAGTGGATCGGCGCGCCTTTGACCGCATCCCACGCCGCATCGTCGTCGGACTGGATCGTCTCCAGGTCGGCGATCTCTCGCGCAATCTTCAGGTTCTCCTCCTTTACGTCCGCGATGAACACCCGCTCAACGCCGCGAACCTTCAGGCACTGCGCCGCCAAGAGGCCGATGCCGCCCGCCCCGAAGACCACGGCGTTGCCGCCCGGTTTGGTCATCTTCTTCGCCGCGTGCAGGCCCACGGCCACCGGTTCGGCCATGGCGGCAGTCTCAAAGTCCATGCCTTCGGGCTTTCTGCGGATGATGTGTGGCGGGGCGATGATGTAGTCGGCAAAGGCGTTCGTGGGACCGTGGGCGACGGCCGGCTTGCTCCTGCAATGGGGCCACAAACCGTTCCGGCACTGCTCGCACCCGCCGCAGCTCATGGCAGGATGAACGATGACGGCATCGCCTTCCGAGAAATCCCCCCCTGCCGGGGCCTGGGCAATGAGGCCGCTCAGCTCATGTCCGCAGATGTGGTTCTCCCTTGTCGGCTCGCGGTTGATGTTGTGCTTCTCGCTGCCACAGATGCCGCAGCGGCCGACGCGGATCAGCGCCCAGCCATCCGGGGGTGCTGGAATGGGGAACTCTTTCAGTTCAAACCGCAATGGGCCGGAGTGAACGGCAGCGCGCATGGTTCCTGTAGTGCTCATAGCTGAACTTGTGTCCTTACAAGGAAGTGGAACAGGCCCTCGCGAAGTTCCTGCTCAATGCTCTTGGAGTTCGGATGGCCGATCAGATTATCCTGCTCTGTCGGGTCATTGTCCAGATCAAAAAGCATGTATCCCTGGCCCGTCTCGTCCATGGCATACTTGTAGTCCGGGGTGCGGATCATGAAGTTGCGGCGGCCGGCGTCGAAGATTTCGCCGTAGGCCGCGTCGCGGTACTGTACGTCGGGGTGGCGCAGCATGGGCCAGAGCGATTCGCCCATGCAGCGCGCGGACGGCTCGGCCTCGATCCCTTCAAGGAGGGTCGGGAACACATCGATGATCTCGGCCGGCGAATCACACGTCTTCCCGATCTCGATGCGCCCCGGCCAGCGGAGGATGAGCGGCACGCGAATCGACGACTCGTAGAAGACCGACTTGTGGAGGCGGAGGTGGTCGCCGGCCATCTCGCCATGGTCGGACCAGAAGATGATGAACGCGCTTTCCAGCCATCCCCGGCGTGCGAAGGCCGACATGATCTCGCCGATCCAGTGGTCGATGAGCGATATCTTCCCATAGTAGTTCGCCCGGACCATGCCGGTGATCTCCCGGTCCAGGTTCTCCATCCGTCCCGATTTCATCCGCTCTGCCGCATGGGCGGGGAGCCAGTCGCCGGGCACCCCCGGACGAATCGCCCTGGGGGTCTTCAGGGGGTCGTACATCTTGGAGTACTTCGCCGGGGCGTCCCACGGCTCGTGCGGACCGGGGAAGCCGATGAAGAGACAGAGCGGGTTCTCCTCCTGATAGGAGTCGATGAACTGCACCGCCTGCCGGCCGACGTAGCTGTCGGGGAACTCCTCGATCGGAAGGGGGCTGGGCCATACGCCGATGCCTTTGTGCTTGCGCCGCTTGTGGTAGTCGTGCCGGAACTTCTCCAGCAGGCCGAACTTGGCCCAGCGGTCGGTCATATAGGAGTCCATCGTGACCGTCGCCCACGGTCCCGTCGTCTCGTGCACATAGTCCAGCCCGCGCGCGTGCATGTAGTCTTCATGGTCGCGCATGTGGCCGAAGGTGTGGGGGTAGTAGTGGGACTTGCCGACGTGCGCCGTGTAGTACCCCGCCCGCTTGAGATGGTGGAAGACCGTTTCGTCGTCGGCGGGCATTTTCCCCGCGTTCGTCCACATATGGTGATTGTGGGGATACAGGCCGTTGATGAACGACGCCCGCGCGGGCTGACAGATGGGACAGACCGTCGTCGCCTCGCTGAACCGGACCCCCTCGGAGGCGAGGCGGTCGATGTTCGGCGTTCGGATTTGCGGGTGGCCGGCGCAGCCGATGCAGTCGGCGCGCAACTGGTCCGGCATCAGGATCAGAATGTTGGGAAGCTTGATACTCATGCTGTGTCTCTCCGATGTTGCTTTCAGATCCTCGAACGGACACTGTAGACCCG
This sequence comes from Planctomycetota bacterium, assembly GCA_013152475.1. Classification (GTDB taxonomy): domain Bacteria; phylum Planctomycetota; class Brocadiia; order JAADGH01; family JAADGH01; genus JAADGH01. Next base: position 63,739 of record JAADGH010000066.1, on the reverse strand, counting down.
TTCTTTTTCCTTGTTGCTGCGTGACAGGAACTCGTTGACTCCCCTGATAACGTCCTTCCGCTCCTCCGGAAGGTGGCATTCGAAGTGGACGTAGTTGTTCGCGTGCATGCACTCGACCTGGCACGGGAAGTCGATGCCGGTCAGGATGTCGCGCGTCTCCACCACGGTCCCCTCCGGGGTTTGGGGGGCGAACCCCCCCGCCTCGGCGGTCCTCGCCAGTGGACAGCGGGGATGGATCCAGAGCCGCCGGAAACGAATGAACTGGGGGCGAATTACATTGAGCGCGCTCACCGTCTGGGCTATGTGCTCCTCCCACCGATCGCTCCCCCCCAGGCCGAGGAGGACATAGAGCGACAACTGCAAGCCGGAGTGGATGATCGCCTGGCCGGCGCCGACCATCCGCGCCCGGCTGATGCCCTTCCTGTGGAAGCGGAGCAGGTCGTTGGACCCGGTCTCCAGCCCGGCATGAATCCGCGTCAGGCCGGCCTGGGCGAACCGCGCCAGGTGACGCCGCTGCCTCCATGCCGTGGCCATCCGGCCGTAACAGGTAATCCGCTCGCAGTTGGGAAACGCCTTGCACACGGCGCGGGTGATCTCGACAAAGTCATCCGGGGCGATGGCGATGGGATCGGCGTCGCCGAAGAAGATGTGCCGGACATCCGGGCCGTAGATATGCCGGGCGCGCCGGACGTCCTCGATGACCTCCTCCTTCGGAGGCACGCGGAAAGGCGTGCCCATGGCATCGTAGATACCGCAGAAGAGACAGCGATTCCACGAGCACCCGCGAGTGAGGCGGATGATGACGCTGGCGGCCTCGTTGGGGGGCCTGATGTAGTTGTCGCTGTAGAGCATATGCACTCGCGAGGAATACATAGCACACGCTTCTTACCCCAAGGTACTGCATGAGCAAGATAATGTCAACACGCTATCATCCAGGAGTTGACCCACAACCCGCACGGTCTCCTTCCCTTCCTGGGTGCCGGGCTTTCGCCAAACCTGCTACGCTGGGCATAGTTTATATATTGCATATTGCTCTATGTTTCCGAGGTCCGCGCGGCGAGGCCGAACCAGACGTGGCAGATTGACATGACGAGCTTCCAACTGTCGGACTTGACGCCGCTGTTCCTGGTGCTGGTGACCGACTGCTTCACGCGGGAGATTGTGGGGTGGACGCTGGATCGTCGCTGTCGGGCCTCGGAATGGACCAGTGCGCTTCGTCCGGCAGTGGAGCAGCGAGGCCTGACAAACAAGGAGGTCTGCGCTCGCTTAACGCTTCGCAGCGACAACGGGGCATCGAGCACTACGTGCACTACTACAACGCCAAGCGAATCCATTCCGCCCTCGGCTACCGAACAGATGCCCCTTACGGCGCACTGAGCAGGTGGAGGCGGATGTCGTCGAGGAGGAGCACGACTTTGCGCGGCAGCGTGCCGCCTTTCTCAATGGCGAAGTGGCCGCCTCGGGTTGTAGCGGGCGTGACGAACTTGCCGCGAAGCTCCTGCCATGTGCCGAGCTCCGATGTGTCGTAGCGACGGGTCCCCACGTTCGTGAACCACTTGCCCTCGGCGTCGGTCAGGCCGAGTTTCACATAGGGTGGCTTCTTCGGGTCGTCGATGGAGAGGACCTTCATCTTCACGGACAGCTCATACTCGGCCGCCGGCAGCAAAGGGATAGTCGGCGCGCCCCCGTAGTTCCACCCCTTGCCCGTCTCGCCCTCGACGCGGAGGCACTGCTTCCCCTGCGGCGCGTCATCGGTGACAAGCGATGCCTTGAGGCCCTTGGCGAACCACCATCCCTCGATGGCGTTCTGCGCCTCGAAGTCGCCGCCGGGAATCGCCGGCTGGGGCAGCGGCTCGTCGCGCGGCGCGGCGGTCACTGTGGCAATGGTGTAGCATCCCTTCTCGTCCTTGTGCTTGAGCGGCAGGAGAAGATGCCGTTCCTCGTTGAAGGGGTCCACCAGGCCGATCTTCAGGGCGTAGACGCCCGGCTTCAGGCCCTGGGGCAGCACGAGGGAGAAGGCGGTGTCTGTGTCCTCCTTGGGCATCCAGAGGGTCGTCGGCTTGTCGGGCATTTCAACCGTGCGAAATACCTCCGTTCCCTTCTCATCGACCAGAGCGATCTCCACGGCGTAGTATTCATAGCATGGCGCCGCGCCGAGGTTGCGCCAGGTGATGTTCATCCAGAGACGCGGCGCAATGTTTTTGTCAATGTGAATCGTGTCCTGGTGCTCCACCGCCACGGGCGCAAGGCGATAACCCACGTAGCGTGCGGCGTGGCGAACGGCGGCGCGGTCCACCTCGGGGAACTTCTTGAGCGTGGCTGTGCCGGCCAGGTTCATGTTCATGTAGCTGATCGGGTCCTCCAGGCCGCGCTTGAACACCTTGTCCAACGTCATGCCGCGATCGAGCATCCCGCGGTATCCGTAGCAAAGCTCGTAGAGCGTCTTCACGCGGCGGAAGTACTGGTGGTAGTAGCGGCTCGCGCCCTCCCGGCCGTATCCCTCCTTCAGGCCATCCTGCCGCAGCCAGACGCCCTTCGACACGGCGTAGTCCACAATCACGTCGTTGTGCCCTGCGCCGCTGGTGCCGCAGTTGAGGGCGAGCGGTGTGTCGGGGAAAGCCTCGCGGTAGAGGTCGATGAAGCGCATATACGCTTTTGTGTAAGCCAGTGGGGTGTAGCCTGTCTTCTCCTTGTCCTCGGTGGACCATCGCATGAGGTGGCTCTCCCCCCACTCCCCGACGCAGCCGAGATCAACGAATTCGAGGCCCTCCATGCCATTGTACTTCTTACCCAAGGCCCGAATGAAGGGCGCTTGCTTCTCGATGTAGAGGGGATTCCAGAAGGCGGGGTCGATCTGCTTCGGAACATAAAGGCCCTTGAGTTTCACACCCGGCACGCCCGCATCGAAGACCCATTTCGGTGTGACATACATCTCGCGCGAGTGCATGCTGGAGGACATCACGCGCAGCGCGACGCGCTTGCCGCGCTTGAGCCAGTAGTCAAAGACCGGGTCCAGGACCTCGTCGAACTTGTAGACGCCCTCCTCCGGCTCGAGCTGATACCACCCGACGCGCTGGTAGGCGATATCGACGAGCGAAACGAACCAGTCCACCTCGTAGTGGGTGCTCACCCCGGGCATGAAGAAGAGGCCCATGCCGGGGTTGTGGAGGATCTCGTCGGTGATCTCGGGTTGATGCGTCACGGTCTTGAATCCCAGCGTGTCGTCACACATGGCAGCACTCCCGCAGATGCAGAGGAACAGGATCAGGACTCCTAAGTGCAGCATTTCACAAATCCGTATAGGGTGCGTCTGGCTACCCGTCATTCCCGCGAAAGCGGGAATCCAGGCCCTCGCTTCCTCGTGGATTCCCGCTTTCGCGGGAATGACCATGTTTACCTCGCAACGAACCCCACATGGACCAATGAAATGCTGTACTAAGGCTCTCATTTGGCTTCCTCCTTCTTGCGGGCGAGGAGGTCCCGCCCGTATTGAATGTCTTTGATCGGGTTTCCGTTTTCGTCGGCAATGGTGAAGAAGAACCCCCACGAGCTCCCGCCGTTGCGGATCTTCAGCAGGACCTTGTTCCACCCGGCGATCAGGTCGGCCTGCACCACATCCTCGGCCGGCTTCGCCGCGCGGCTGCCGGGCTTGAGATGCACCTGCTTGCCATTGACCCACGCCGCGACGCTGTCATCGCTGCCGATGAGGAGATGCACCTTCTGGTTCAGCTTGGAATACACCTCCGTGTAGGCGTAGGCAATGGCGTTGTCGAAGGGCCCCACGGCCGAGCACAGGTCGAGATAGCCCGGCGATCCCTGGGCCTCGGTCGTCCAGTTCGTAACCCATTGCACCTTCATCCCTTCCGGGCCGGTGTATTCCACATCGCGCAGCTCCTTGCCATCGAGCACATCTTTCTCCGGTGGATAGGGCTTGAGGAGGTCGGTATCGCTGGAAGAGGAGAATGGCCCGGTGATGAGCCACTCATTGCCCGTTTTCATTTTTGCGATAGTTTGAAGCACATCCCGGATGGGGTCTTCCTGAAGGGTTTGGAAGCAACGGATGAAGTCGCCCTCGGCGAAGGACTTGGCCAGGCGATCGGTCAAAAGCTCGATGCTCTCTGCGGCCTCCATACCGCAGAGAGCGGTGTCCGCCACCCTTACATTGTCCACCCATAAGATTCCTTTCGCGTCGTTGTGGATCTCGACACGGACGGTTCCTTTCTGGGTGAGGGTCTCCGTCTGCGCGCCCGACAGCGGCAGCGTGAACTCCCGCCAGACGTTGTCGGGCTTGACTGTTTTTCTCAGGTGTTTCACTCCGGTAAAGCCGATCCGCGCCTTGCCCTCCTCGGCGCTCGTCGCCAGATCGACCGCCAGCTCGCAGGGCCGGCCGGGGTGGATGCGGAACTTGTCGGTCACGATGCCCAGCGTCTTGCCGTGCTCGGTGCTGTCCATGAAAAAGGACTGCTTGCCCTCGGTTTTATTGCCGATATCGAAGCCGAAGACGCTGTCCTGCTTGTGCCAGTCGAAGATATGCCAGTTAAGGGGCGCCTTTCGGGAATCGTATTTCTCGAAGCCGGCGTTTTTCATGACAAGATTCGGCCGGTGCGTGGGCAGGTGGGGGAGGGCGAGGGTGAGGTCGGTCAGTTCCCGTGTGATCTCGGCCACCACGTCCTCGGGCACTTCGACCTGGGCGGAGAGGAAGGTCGCCGGGGGGGCGATCCGGAGGATGGCGACCTGATGGGGGGCAAGATCGAGAGAAATCGTTTTGTCCGTCTCGACCCCGTCCACGACGAGTACGCGGTCGGGGCAGTCGAGCGCGATCGACACCTTAACCGGCCACCAAGCTGGATTGAGCACGTAGGCGTACTGGGCGCCGGTGGACAGAGCCTGACGGATCACGATGTTCCGATCGAGGCCGTGTCCGCCGAGGAGGGCGTAATCGGTTTTCGGCAGGAGGCCGGCGTCCTTTCCAAGAGAGCGGAGGACGGAGTTGTGGTCGGTGGCGATTATGATCCGGTTGCGGTCCGCGGCCCGGGCGCACGGCAGGAGCATGAGGGCCAGAATCCAGGGGGTCAGGAGTCGCCGGGCGCACATGGTCCAGGAGAATCTCACTCAGACAACGCCCTCGAGTAGGTGAAGAGCGCGTTCCTCGATTTCGGCGATCTGCTTCAGCAGTTCAGCCATGCTGTGAAGGATGTCGGGGCTTGGGTTGACCGATTCCTTGCTTTCGTAGTAGGCCTTTGGGTTGGGCAGGGAGCACTGAAGTGTGAGCCACGTCTGCGCCGAGTCGTCATAGGCCGAGGCGCACTGCCCGAGGAGCGAGCCCTTCTCGCCGCCGAAATCCTCCGCCACTGCCCTGAGGAAAACGGCCGCTTTTGTCCGGTTGAGCGTGGTAAAGATGACCTGCACGGGCAGGGCCGCTCCGAAAATGTGCGCGCCCCATGTCTGCCCCTCCGCTTGACTGAGGATCTGTTCCCGCAGAAATCGGATGGCGCCCAGACCGAAGTGCGCGGTCTCCCGGCTTTTCCTACTCATATGGGTGACGGCGTGCCGCAGAGCGTTGATGGCCAGGCCGCGGTTGGGCAGGGCGCGGCCCCGCTTTTGTAGAAAGGCCAAGTCGATCCCGCTCTCCATCTCGGCGAGCTTCGCCTCGTCCTCCCAGCGCTCCTCCTGTTCGGCGCCGGTGTGCCAGGGCGGACACTGCGACATGTCCTGGGCGGTGTTCCACGGAGCGGCCTGCCGGACCCAGTATTGCTTCTTCCCCTTGTCGTACCCGAGGACCAGGGCCCAGCCGAACGATCCCGTCAGGAAAACGGGCGTCCCGCCGTCGATCGCTACCTGGAGGGTGGTGAAAATCTTCTCCCGGTCCGCAGTTTTCATCGGGCCCCGGCCGAACCCGCGGGCGATGAAGTGGAGCTCGTATCCGAGAATAGGCAGGGCGTTCTCGGCGAAGCGATTCCCCTCGGCCCAAAGTACCTCGTCGCTCACTTCCTTATCTACGCAAGTGCGAAACGCTGCGCCGGTGATGCCGGTGAGGAAGTCCAGCTCAATGCCCTCGCCTCCCACTCGCAGGGCCGACCACAGCACACCCACCGGAGGAACCGCCGGACCGTACTTCGGAACCTTGTCGCCGATATTTTGCGCCGACATGAAGGGCGTACCTCGATACGAGGAGACTATCCATTTTGTTGTGGTCCTTACCATAGCACAACCCTTCGACCCCTGTCAAGGTGAGAACGGAGGCTGTTCTCCGAAAACATTCCACGCGACGTTCCTGATCGAGAAGGCGCTTCGGGAATGCGATCGGCTGTTCGCACTGGCCGAGGACGCGGTGAAAGACCAGCCCCGGCCGCGCCTGCTCCACCACGTCCACGAACCCCGCCAAACACTGCCCCTTCTTCACCCCTAAATTCCGGATATTTTCGGTTTCCTTTGCGCCCAAAATCTGGTAGCTTTTCCCCAGGGCGGCCTATCTTTTTCTTAAAGAAGATTCCCTTAACCTCTTCACAGGATATCGCCGCCGCTCCCCTTCCTCAAGTGACAACGGAGAAAGGGACAGTTGCAGGAAAGGAGCGTCATGAACGTAGTTCTGATTTACCTCGATACGTTCCGTGCTGATTGCGTTGCGGCGCGCGACCTTAACCCCATCATCAAGACACCGAATCCGGATCGGCAAAATTGAGAGTCGTCATTACGGGAACCAGTGGATTCATCGGCCGCGCGCTGGCGCAGTCCATGGCCGAAAAGCATGACGTCGTATGTCTCTCCCGAGGGGAAACCGCAGTGGAAGGGGTCACGGCGATCCGCGGCGATTTCACATCGCCGGACGATCTGCGAGAATTGGATGCCTACGAGATAGACGCGCTGATCCACCTTGCCGCGGTGACAAGTGGTGGCACGGAGGAGGAGCAGCTCGGCGTCAATGTGCTGGGCACCCGCCGCTTATTGCGCTACCTGATAGATCGAGGATGCAAGAAGTTCGTCCTGGCCAGTTCCATTGCCGCCGCAGGTGTGCTCTGTCCCGACTTCCGGCCACTCCAGTTGCCCATGCCTGACGAACATCCCTGTCTGGACCGGCTTGGCTATGGGTTTTCAAAATACATGATGGAAGAGCTGGCCCGTTACATTTCGCGTCAGAACAGGGATGTAGACTTGATCGCTATACGGCTGGCGGGCATCACCGCTGATGACGCCAAACGGGAACTGCGGAAGGCCGAGCCCCCCTGGAACTGGGGCATGGCGTCCATCTCCCCCATGTGTCTGAGCGATGCCATCCGGTGCTTCACGATGGCGGCGGAGGCGCCGTGCAAACCCGGCTGCCGCATCATGAATGCCGTCGGCGCACAGGCCTGCGTCGAGGACACGATCCCGGAGATCATCCGTGCCCGGTATGGAGAGGGCGCCGCCGGATTGGACCTGTCTCATTACGAACGTCCCGGCCACGAGCGCGACCCCGTGTTCGACATCTCCCGGATCAAGCAAGAGCTGGGCTTCACGCCCGAACATAACGTGGCGGCGGAAGATCCGACCTGACGGCCCTTGCGGCGCGAAACGCCAGTGCGCTTAGCCCGGGTTCTGTGCAAGCGCTTTCTCAAGTGCTTCGATACGGTCGGCGCTGCCGGTCAGGTAGACGGGTTCGTCGCCAACGTGGTCGATCCCCTCCAGTTTCCGGCCCATCAGATTGTAGACGGCAAGACCGCGCACGAGCCCCTGTAACCCCGGGTCGAGCTTGATGGCCGCCTTGTCGGCCCACAGGACCATGACCTTGTTTTGTGGGCGGTCAAAGGTGTAGGCGAAGATCGGGCCCTGTTCGTTGATGGGCCTGCCGGGTTTGGATCCTGGACGGAGGAACCAGGCCATGGCATTCGCGGCAGGGAAAAACTTGTGCGGCCTGGGGCCGTAGTCAAAGAGCATGTCGAAGTGGATGCCGTTGCCCTTGTAGTTCAGGCCGATGGGCCATGTCCGCTGGTGGAAAAAGACCTTGCTGACTCCATGGCTGAAGAGGACGGTCAGGTATTTGATGTTGTAGGCAGCGGCGGTGCGCTCATCGCCGTTGGTGTAATAGTGGCTGAACCGAGCGTGCTTGTAGCTCGGATCGTCGTTGGAATACTTGCCGTATTCCGTGACCCAGATATCCGTCTTCACCCCATGCCTCTGCAGAAAGTCATTGATCATGCTGATTTTCCCCACGAACTTCTTTGTGTCGTTGTACCGAGGGTACATATGCTCGCTCAATATATCAGCCAGCCTTGCGGCCTCGGTATTGGCCTCCTCGTCTTTCTTGTAATAGCACAAGCCGCAGCGCATGACCTTCAAGGCCTTGTCGGCCCGGCGGGCCTCCTCCTTGACGATCCTCAGGAACTGTCCGTACTGATCGCCCACGTCCCACCCGCGCGTCTTGAACGGCTCGTTGAGCACCTCCCACACGCGGCTTACGTCTTTATAACGTTCGATGCACTTCCGCACGTAGCGCCGGTAGTCCTGCATGTCCCGGGGCAGATACCACAGGTCCTCAAACGCATCCCCCAATCGTTTTCCGCGCGCTTCGGGTGGACCGGAGCTGGCCCAGCCGGCGGAGGGATCCGGCAGGATGGCCAACACGTGCAGGTTGAGCCGCCGAGCGCGGGCAAAGAAGATCTCCGGCGCGCTGAAGTCCCATTTGCCCTTCTCCGGCTCGACATTGTCCCACTTGAGCGTCCAGTCCCGCACCCAGTATACGCCCGCGTCCCCCGCGAGTTTTTGGAGGCGGTCGGAATAGTAGGGATGGTTCGTGCCGAAGCGTGCTTCCTTGTTGCCGTAGGTCCGGGCGTAGGGGTAGATGATGACAAAACACGTCTTGCGGGTGTACTCAAAGCCCTTGCCCCTAACCGTGGCGATCAGCCTGTAGTGGCCGTTGCCCTTCACGGGGAGTCGGATGCTCTTCCCGACGGAGCCCTCGGCCAGATCGAGTTTCCTTTGATGAACCTCTCTATCCTGATAGTCGAGCACCTTCAGGTCCACGGTGGCCCGGTCTGCCTTGCTCCTGAACCCGCACTCCACGTCGAAGAGAGTCTCATCCCCCGTGTAGTAGATGCCCCCGGCCTGCCTGGGGCGGAACGCGACCTCGACCGGATACCTGGCGTCGAATTGTGTCGCGCGGTCTCCCTTCTCCAACTGCACCGCGTCGATCCACAACTGTTCGGAGAAGTCCTTTGTCTCAGCCTCTATCCCCACAAAACCAAAGAGGTCCCTGGCCGTAAACGTCAGCGCAGCCGGCTGCCATTCGTCCGTGACGGTAACACGTTTCAGCTTTCTTGCCCCCGTCATGAAGTAGACACCGATACTCGCCTGGAAATTTTCCCGGTTTGATTTCAGGTAGGCCGACAGCGTGTAGGGCCTGCCCTTTTCAAATCTCGTCCATCCCTTGCTCGCGCACAGTACTTTCGTAAACACGACTTTGCGGGCCTTGGAGTAATCCGGGTAGCCGATGGGCACGCTGTTCTTGTCGAAGTCAATTCGCGCCGAGCACGTGCCGTGCTGCGCTTCGGCCCTGTCAATCTTTACTACATTGTAGTCAAATCCCTCCGTGCCCCAGCCGTCGATTCCGGCCTCAAAACTGCCGTTCCACAAGACGTTCTTCTCCTGGGGCAGTTGGCGCTCGCGCACCATCTTGAGGCGGATCGGATTGACCTCGAGAGGGTCCTTTGTCGTCTCCGCTATGTGAATGTCCGACAGATAGAGCGTGCCGGTCTCCGTGAAGAAAATCTCGAACAGCGCGTCATCGCACGCCTCATGCGGGGTGAGAAGGAGTTCCGCTTTGCTCCATTCGCGCGTCACCGGAAGGGAGACCTTGCAGAGAGTGCCCCACGGTTTTACTCGCATGAGATTCAGGTTGACCACCCCTCCCTTCAAGCGCTCCTGTTTCAACCAGAAGGACACATAGAGCCTCTGCCGCTTCTTGGTTTTCACCGTGCCGCGCTGTTTGAAGATAACCCAGGCATGCCCGTTGCCCCGGGGGAACTCCGTGCACTCGATCTTCAGGGCCCTCTTCCCGTCGGGGCCTTCTGTCACGGAGGCAAGGCCCTTGACCCCCTTGCCCTGGAAGCTGACCGTCCAGTGCGCCGGCTTGCCGTTCCCGTCAAGCTCCGCGAAATCCGCGTTTTTCAGCATATTCGGGCCATCCGCCATCGCCCGGATTGAGGTCCCCAGAACCACTGCCGCACATAGAAGCAAGGCAATCCATCTATTCATGTCAGATCTCCAACTCTCTACATCAGGGCAGCGGCCTATACTTCCTGTAAAAGCGAAAATGGTGTAACCTCCAGGGAAATGGTTTCCTTTAAAGGGGGCTGAAAGGTCTCCGAAAGGAAGTCACACTATGGGTAAGAGGATACCATCGAATGTGAGGCTGGAGCAAGAAATGTTTTCGGAGCGGAGCCGGCGCGAACGACGCGGTGCGCACACCTCGATAGGTCGTGCTTGCATGATCTGCCGGGAACGCGCGGGGCGAAGAGCGCGGTATCTCACGGTAGACTTCGAAGCCGATACACTGCGTCCTCGTCACTCGATGCCTCCGGCCATTCCGACTTCGACGGCAGACCGTTGCAGGCAATGAATGCCTTCCGCTCTTCGAAAAAGGCGAACGCCAGCAAGGTGCGCGTCGTTACGGCGCCATAGGCCCTGCCTTCATCAACAACTTCTACCCTGATCGTGATCTCCGCGCCCTGCCTGGCCTGAGCGCCGTGTAGACGCCTCCCCGCTGATTGCTTACTGGCCTTTCAACTGAAGTCTGCCAGCGTTCCAGACCTTCCAGTTCGCGCCCATCGTACCGCACCAGACGGCCCACTTTTCGCTGGCGGTCGGCTTCGCTTTCGTCTTGGGGTCGGGCAGTGTGCCGGGCTTGAGCACACCGATATTGAAACAGCAGCCCTTGGCCGTCTTCGGGTCCAGGCAGAGTGCGGCCAGAGGGATTCGCCATTCCGCGGTCCAGCGGCCGGGCTCAGAGGCCGTGGCGTATTGTACCGCGCTGCGGAGTCCCTCGGCCCGCGACGGCGGCAGGTCGGCGATGCTGTAGGCGTCGGAGAGTCCGGCGCAGTCGCCGAGGAGATAGAAGATCGGCCCATGCTTCTTGTCCTTGGGCCACCAGTCGGGGGAGTTCTTGCCGAAGGGACCCTCGAAGATGATCTCCGCCATGTCCAGCCCCTTCCACCAGGAGGCGTCCTTTCCAGCCTTTGGCTTGGGGGTCTCGCCGGGGTTGAGTTCATTCAGCAGGCCGATGTAGAGCGATTCCTCATCCCAGCGCAGCCAGACGTAGCTGGGCCGGGCCTTGGTGGGCTTGTTGGACGGCGTTCGTTTGAGGACGGCTGCTTGTGTCTTGTTCAGCCCGTCCCATTCCGCAGGGTCCAGGCGGCCGTCGATGGTGATGGGGGCCTTGCGTTGGCGCGCCTGGCAGACGGGCATCTCCGCTACGGGCTTGCGCTTGATGCCGTCGTTGAGGCGGAGCGTCTCGTACACGCCGCTTTCGTGATGCACCGGCCAGTTTGCGCGCAGCTCGTCGTTGTAGAGACCCATTTTGTCCAGCGGCAGCGGCTCGAAGCCGCAGGCGACGAACACGGGCGACTTCGGATCGAGCGCAAAGTCACCGTTGTCCGGGTCTTTGAATCCAAGATCGCCGTCGATCCAGTTCTGTTCGATCCGGGCCAGGGCTATGGTGCGGTTTGAGCCGAAGATGAATGTTTCACACTTGCTGGCGATGTTGCGGGCCACCACATTGCCTGCGAGGAAGACCGAGGTGTCCTTCGCCTGCGGTGGGAACGTCTTGAGCCATGGGTAGCGCCGCGCCCAGATCGGATTGGCGGCGGCCTTGGCAAGATAGGCGTCAATGACGAAGTTCGGCGGCTTGTTCACCTTCCCGTAGAGCCAGGTCCGGTCTGAGAGGTTCACGCCGCTGAAGCAGCGACAGAAGATGTTGTTCTCGATACGGTTGTCGCAGGCGCCGAAGAAGACCGCGCCGCTCCTGTCGTCGTACCGCTGGAAAATGTTGCCGTAGACGGTGATGTTGCTGTTGAAGCTGTCGATGTAAATGACGCGCCGGCCGACGCTGGCAACCTTCTTGAAGGTCTCGTTGGCCGGCAGGTCGTGCCAGTAGTTGTAGCGCACTACCTGGCCAAGCTCCAACAGGGCGTTTTTTGACACGCCGCCGTACATATAGTAGGCCCCGGCATCGCCGGCCTCGTCGACAACGTCGTGAATCTCGGAATACTCGACGATGTTGTCGTTGCCATCGACCAAGAAGGCCTGGTGCGGTGCGTTGTGAACCAGGCAATGGGACACACGGTTGCCCACGCCCGCCATGGCGACCGCCGGCTGGTAGCCCACGCGGTTCCAACGGGCATAGTGGTGGATGTGGCAGTTCTCCACCAGATGCCCCGAGGGGATGAGCTTCTCGACGTCCCCGCCCTCCACTTTCACGCCTGCGTCGCCGAGGTACGCCAGGTCGCAGCCGATTACCTCATGGCCGACGCCCTTGTCGATGATCACGCCCGTGACACCCATGTTCCGGATAACGCACCCGGCAAGCAGCACGCCCTCGCCGCCCTTGATGACCACGCCGTGCCGTCGTCCGGCCTCCAGCGTCAGGCCTCGGAGGACCACGTGCGATGCGCCGTCGAGCGTGATGATGGGTTTCTCAAGCACAGACACGACGGCCTCGCCCTTGGTGACATCCGACGGCGGCCAGAAAAAGAGTATGCCGCTTGCTCGATCCAGATACCACTCGCCCGGCGAGTCCAGTTCGCAGAGCAGGTTGATGCCCTGGTAAGGCGCGCCGAGGGCGAACTCCCGCCGCTTGAGCTCGTAGGGTGTCTTGCGGTTTCGGTCGATGTGGATTTGGCGTTTCTCCGTGTCAACGCGGGTGATCTTTCTGTAGCAGCCGTAGAACATATATTGCCAGCAGCCGAAGACCCAGGCGTCGGGCTCCCTGGCCCACGCGTCCTGGCGCGGGTTGGTGTAGGAGAAGAAGTTGCTTTCCCTGGCGATGCTCCGGCCGTGGTCGCGGACGGTCTCCTGGCCGCCAAGGTCAACCGTTGTAAAGCGCTCGCTCATCTTGGGGGTGTCGTTGGGCCAGCGCGCCAGCGACATGGGACGGGCATCGAAGAAAAGCTCCAGATGCGCAGGCACATCGGGATCTCCCTTGATTCCTATTGCCTTTCCTCGCGGGCGGAGTTTGCCAAAATCCTTGACGCCGGCCGCTTTAAGATCGACCTGAAGGACGTGCGCTTGCGCCGCAGCCGGGATGCGTTGCTTGCCGACGGGATCCGTCAACGGCTTGAAACCGCTGACCGCTCGTCCGCCGCGGAGGATGGGTTTCCGGCCTGGAACGGCCTGGTAGATGATCGGCGCGTCGATCGTGCCGGAGTCCTCGGCAGTGAGGGCGAAGGATTCCGTTTCACGACGATAGACCCCGCCCTTCAGCATGACGGCGACCCCGCCCTTCGGCAGCGGTCCCTTCTTCTTCAGCTCCCGCACGGCGTCGCGCGCACGCTCCAGTGTGCGGAAGGGGCGGGGCTCCGTGCCGGGGTTGGTGTCGTCGCCGTTCGGGGCCACGAACAGGCGCAGAGCCGGATGGGAGATGCGGTCGATCCGGCGCTGGCGTTGGTCCCGGAACGGCGCGCCGTCTGCGAGCGTCTCCACATCTTTCAGCCGCAGGACCGCCTCGACGCGGAACGCCTCGTGCTTGGCGACGAAGAAGTCGCGGGTCTTTTCGTATTGTTGGCGAGCGGCGGTGTAGTTCTTCGCGTCTCGGTGCAGATCGCCCAGGGCCAGCATCGCTCGAGCGCGGTAGTGCAGGGGTGCGGACCCGTCGCCGGCGAGCTCCGTGTAGACCCGGCGCGCTTCGTCGATGCGCTTCTCGCGCACGAAGCTCTCGGCCACGCGCAGCCGCGCCATGGACTTGACAGTGCGGAAGGTGGGCGAATCGTCGCAGCCCGACAGCGCCAGGAGCGGGGCGAACTGCCGGCGATATGCCTCCTCCCCTCCGACGCCGGACGGCGGGGTGATTTGGGTGACAAACCGCGTCAGTTCCTTCCTGAACTCGAGGTCGGGATCGCCCAGGCGCTTGAGCACATCCGCGGGTAGAGCCGTGCTGAAGAGACCCACGTCCGCGATGTCGAAGTTCAGGACACCCAGGCCGCTGTCGCATTCGCCGATGCGGAATCCCGGCGCCTTCGGCTCGCCGTTGTATGCCATGGTGACCACGGTCTCGGATCGGAGTTTGCCGTCGATCCACATGGCCAGCGTCTCATGGTCCCACGTGACCGCCACATGGTGCCACTCGCCCGGTGTGAGGTGGCCCGAGCTGGAGAGGCGCCGGGCGCCGACCTCGGGGCGGCCCAACGCGAAGGTCAGCGTCCTGCTGCCTGGGGTCACCAGCAGACGCCAGCCGTTGTAATAGCCGCTGCCCGTGGCCATGACGCCGCCGGCGGTGCGTTTGTATCCGTGGCGATCCACCTTCTCCAGATCGTTGACGCGCAGCCAGCAGCAGAGCGTGAACCCCGAGTCGGGGATGTGGATGGCCTTCCTCATGAGTTTGCCATGAAAGATGTTCACGGCCTTCTGCCCGGGCCAGCGTCCCTCCTTCGTTGACAGCACACCCTTGCCCGGACCCGGCACGAACTTCAGTCCCTGCGCGGCCGGGTCTGTAAAGTCGTACCATACCATGCAGTCCTTCCGCGCGCGGACCTGCTCGCGCACAACCCCGTATACGGCTCTAAGGTCGCCCAATTCCTTTGCGTCGAGCGGCGATCCAAAGACTGTGAATGCGACCAGACAGACGAGGGTCGAGCGAATGTTCTTCATAAGCGGGCATCTCCTTAGTCTTGCCATATCCTACCGATTGCCCGGTTTGATCAAGTGCAGCTCACCCGCATCCTCCACGTTGCAGATTCTGCCGCCGGTTGGCGCCCAGGCCAGCCAAGTGCCACTTGTCACCGAGCGAACGCCGATATTCATGAGCCATTTCTCAGGAGGGGGGGCGGCGGACACGCCAAGAGCGATCCACGGGACGCGCCACTCACAGGTCCAGCCCTTTTCGGATCGGACTGCGGCATAGCGGGTTCCCGCCTTCAGTTTGGCCGCCTGGTCAGCATCGGCGCCCATCGTGGTCAGGCTGTCGAAGCTGCCGTCCGCCTTGCACCAGAGGACATAGATCGGCGTCTGCTGTTTCCCGCCCACGCTTGCGAGCGACCATTCGACCCCGTTCTGGGGGTTGAACTCTTCGCCCTTGGGCAAGTGGATATCGAGCGCCAGATAGAGGGCCTGGTCGTCATAGGCCGCGAGGCCGCGTGCGGTGAAATCGCCGCTGGGCAAGTCCTCGTGGGTTCGAGTCAGAGTTTCGACTGGCGCGGCCTTGCTCCAGACCCAGTCGTTCACCTTGCCGTCGATGACGGGAGGCGCGGTCCGACGAGCGGCCCGGAAGACAGCCGTCGCCTTGGCCTTGGCCGCGAGGGTCTGCACGGTCACGCTGCCCGCCTTCCGAGTGGACGCCTCGGCCTGGTTGCCGAAGACGTTGCCGCCCTTGATCGTGGCCTTCCACACGCCCTCAGCGCCCTCGCCGATGGGCGTGGTGCACTGGTCGAACACGTTGTCCCGGCAGATGGTGCGGGATGTTCGGCCAAGGGGATCGGGGTGCAGCATGAGGGCCACGGAGCCGGGTTCGTTGAAGCCGGCGAACTGGTTGTCGGTGATTTTGAACAAGCCGCGAATCTCTACGGCGACCTTCACGCCCTTGGCTTCGCCGCGCGAGAGTAGGTTGTCGGCGAACACCGCGGTCGGCCCGCCGAAGACGTCCATATCCACAAGCTGGGTGCAGTTGTCGATCACGTTGTGGTGGATGCTCCAGCGGAAACCCTGGGGCGAACAGAGCGCAAACCGTGCGCCCTTCTTGAGATCGCAGTCCTGGGTGAGCCGGAACACGCCTTTGTCCGGGTCGAAGGTCTCGATCTCGGGGCCGAGCACCGGGTTGGCCTTGCCGCGCAGAAGCCATGCGATTCGATAGCCGCGATAGCAGTGGGTGCGGCGCCGGGGCCACGGTATACCGCGTCCGCACCTGAACGTGCGCGCGTCGAGGACCTCGGTGACTGCCCCAACCTTTCTGGTGGCCAACAGGCCGACCGCGCAGCCGCGCACGATGTTGTCATGCACTGCGATGTTGCAGGCCGGCTCCTGCAGCACGATGCCTTGAACGTGGGGATCGACATCGCCGCGGACATAGATCTGGTTGTCGCTGATGGTGGCGTAGTCCCCGCCCATGCGGATGCCAAAGCGGGAGCGCGATTGGTCCCGAACACAGGTCAGGTCGATGGCGTTGCCGGTGATGATGGTGTTGGCCGACGGGAGGTGTCGCTTGTCCCCGTAGCTGCTGGTCTCGATGGCGGAGGTGTTGAAATTGATGAAGAGGTTGTTGCTGATGACCACGGGCGTGGATCCCGCCGAAGACCGGATGGCGCAGTTACCGTAGACCATCTGCTGCTCGAACGTGTTGTGCGCCACAATGTGCTGGCCGGAGGGAAGGATGTCGAAATTCGCATCGCGGGAGCGGATGTTGCCCATCGCGACGGTTCCCGCGTTCCGGACGTAGTTGCCCACGAACTTCACGAATCGGGACGCGCCCTCCCAGGTGCACCCGCCCACGTCTTGGATGCGGCAGTAAAGGACCGCCGTGTTCTCGGCCATGTCATTGTTGTTGAAGGCGTTCCGCGCGCAGTCCACCACCGTGCAGTTTCGGTAGACGATGGACTGGGTGTATCGGGCGGGTTCGGAGTTCCCCCTCCGGCTTCTGCTGCCGGAGTAGAAGCACTCGGCGGACATGCCGGTGGCGTGGCAGTTCTCCACCACCAGCCGTTCGGGGGTGCGGATGCCGATGGCGTTGCAGTGCTTGGTGTAGAAGCCCCACATGTGGGCGTAGCCGCGCACCCGCATTGCCCCCATCTGTTTGCGTTCGGCAAAGCCGCTGAAGCCGCGGAAGCGGAGGTTGCGGATGGTGATCGACGTGCCGCCGATCACGGAGATGCACGCGCCCTGGCCGTTGGTGATGTCCAGGATCGTCTGCTCCTCGTTCTCGCCCTCCACGGTGATGCCATCCGCGTTCCTCAGTTCCAGTCCGCGGGTCAGGCGATAGCGCCCGGTGGGGATGAAGATGTTGCGGCCCTCGCCCACCGCGCGGTCGAACGCGAGCTGCAGCGGGCCGCTGTCGCTGTGCTGGATGGTGCAGCCCTTGACGGCCACCGGTGTGGCGTCGGCGAGCGTGACGGCGTTGCCTTCGATCTTCATGATTGTGCTGATCAACTGGTCGCGACCGCTGAAACTGACGACGGCGGGCTGGGTCCAGAAGTCGGGATTGGCGAACTTCACTTCGACTCCCCCGCTCAGCTTCTGCCAGTCGCCGGTGACGGGCACAGGCTTCTCACTCCAGGTAAGCCCCAAGTCGTCGCTCCAGCGGAAGGCGGGAGGCGTGGCCCCGGCGAAGTCGAGTATGTACACAGTCCAGTTGCCCTGGCTGCCGTCGTAGCCGCGCGCCTCCACCTGTTCCTTGAAATCGGCCGTGCCCTTGCCTCGCACCCTCCCCCAGACGCGGCCGTCGCAGATGTGCGGATTGCATTTGGATATGGCCACCTGCTGGCCGACCTGGAAGTCGCCGATCTCCTTGAGTGTGATGACCTTCGAGCCGGCGGTCGTAGCGGCTGTGGTCTCGAACTCCGAGCCGCTGGCGCCGAAGTCGCGGACGTTCAGCCAGTTCTCTCCCCGTTCGAGCCTCTCCACGCGCACATCGTCCAGGTCCGCCTCGCCTCCCCTTGGGATGGACACGCCCAGGCAGACTTTGGCCATACCTCTGGGGATTCGATACACGCCCCGGAGCGTTCCCCAGGGGCCGTCGCGCAGGGGGGTCGGCTCGCCCTTGGCGAAAGCGCGGTCGGTCTTGAGTTTGCCTTTGCTGTCGTACTCGTACACTCGCAGCTCCACCGGGCCGCCCCGGTAGCGGAGCGACATCTCGTATGCCATCCCTCGGCGCAGACCTGGACACTGCTGAACCAGATGGACCGCGCGTTCGGCTCCGGCGGCCAGGCGCAGGAACCGCCGTCCATCCGCGGCGCCGCTCTCCACCACCTCCAGCTCGCCCGGGAAGGCTGACGAGAGCCTCCATTCCGCGGGGACCTGGAGGTCGCTCTTCAGCACCCACTTCCCGCGCGCGTTCGCCTTGGGGGGGGCGTTGAGACGCTTGACCACCTCGAAGCTGCCGTTCTTCACAAAATTGCCCTTCCCATCACCATTTGCCGACGCGACCACCATTGTGGAAAACCACGCCGCGCAGAGAAGGGCCCCCCGAATCCTTTTACCGTGACTGGCACTCATCTGTTTGCCCATTGTCTTTCCATTCATTCCTGATGGGGTCGCGTTTCAAAAGTAGGTGGAAATTGGTGCCTCGGCGCGACCCGTGTCGAAGCCGCAATGGAGCGATATTCTATGCCACGTCCAGGCATCTGTCAATCACGGAAAGGCCGAGGAATTTCCCCACAGCCCGCACGGCGTCATTGCAAGCATCTTTCGCGATAGCGAAAATGTGACAACGCAATCTCCTCCCTCCAACCGGCGCCGAAAAGAGGTGCGGAGCGGCCTCGGACAGCGACGCCCTCGCGTCCATTAGGTGGTTTCGTGCACAAATTTGTGCACAAAACCGCCAACTGACAAAAATTGTCACTTTTTGGGAGCCGTCGAGGGGGAAAGTGACGTAAATTGTCACTTTCACAAGCCGATGGAAAATGCCAATTGGGCAGTTGGTTATCATAGCTACCGTTATCGAAGGGGGTTAAGACATTAAAATGGCTTCTCAAGGGAGAATGGTATCAACTTTGCGAGGAAAAGGGTAGTGAATGGACGGGTAAGTCAGTCAGTGGATCGAGAATTTGCATGTTTTCTAAGTCGAATTTTCGGGAAGGAGGTGCGAAGAAAAGCTGTCCTGGGTGAGTCGTTTATGGGGGCTTTTCTGTTGTTGGGTTTATTGGTTTAGGAGGAGTGAAATGCGGAAGGAAAAAGGTTTTACACTGATCGAGCTGATGATCGTGGTTGCGATTATCGCGATTATCGCGGCTATCGCAATCCCGAACCTGCTTCGATCCAGAATGGCGGCGAATGAGTCGGCGACCATCGGCTCAATGAAGACGGTCTCGACGCAGGAGGCGATCTACAAGCAGCAGGCCGAGACCGATCAGGACAACGACGGTGTCGGCGAGTATGGTTGGCTCACCGAGCTGTGCGGTGAAGCCGCGCCCAGGCGAAGCGCCGCCCAGGCGACGGGCACGCCGGCTGCGGTTAGCCCGGCCTATATCTCGCAGCAGTTCGCCACCGGCGGGGCCGCCGGCGGCACGGGCTATGCGGAAAAGTCCGGATTCTTCTATCGGCTGTATCTCCCCGCGACCGCAGCAGATGCCAGTGACGGCGTAACGGACGGCGAGGATGACACGTCAGCGGATGGCGTCGATGGCACCTCATGGGGGACGCCCATTGCCGTCACGAACCGGTCGCGTATCAACCGACAGGAATCCAGCTTCTGCATCTATGCGTGGCCTGTGGAGCTGAACAGCACCGGCCAGAGGTCGTTCTTCATCAACGAGGTCGGCGAGACCTACGGCACGAAGATGAACAACACGACCTACAACGGCACGAGTGCGCAGCAGCAGGATTACACCGCCGCTTATAGCACTGCGGCGGATGGCGATGGTTACTTCAATAACCCGATCGCCGCGACCACTAGCGCAGGGCTTTCGGATACGAACGATGGTAATCTGTGGGCCCCGTCTGGCTGAGAGCGCTTAGCCATTCTGGCGTGAAGAATCCAAGGGCGACCTGGAAGGTCGCCCTTGGTATTTTAACCGGCTCGCCAGCTTACCTCTCCACGCGAAGCTGCGGCGCCAACTCCTTCTCGCTGCCCAGCTCCCGCGCGCGTTTTGCGTGCATTTCGGCGCCTTTCCGGTCGCCTACTTTCAGGAGAGCGTTGGCCAGCAGGGCGTGGGCGGGCCCATACTCCGGAGAATAGCGCAAGGCCTGACGCAGGGCCTGGATGGCCGCCGGCCACTGTTTCTGAGACAGCCGGCAGCGAGCGATCAGGACGTAGGCTCGATATGCCGACGACGAAAACCGCAGACCGCACTCCAGCGACTTCTCAAGCTCCGAGACGACCCGGTCCGGCGGGCCGAGCTTGCCGAAAAACAGGGCTTCGGCCAGGGAGAAACGAGCAAAGCAATTGAGCGGGTCCAGATCAACCGCCATGGAGAGCTGATCGGCGGCCGTCTGGTACTCCTTGACAAGGAGAAAATGGCGCCCGAGGGCAAGGCGGGCCGCGAGGTCATTGGGGAGGGATTGAAGGCGCTGGACCATCTGGGGGTCGAGGACACCCCTCGCATATGCGGCGAGCTGCCGCGCCTTCTCCCGGTCTCCCATCTGCCGATAGAGCCCCGCCAGCGCCCGGGCGCACCCGGACGCCTCCGCCGGGTACTTCGCCAGGACGATCCCCGCCTGGAACTCGCCAAGGGCGTCAAGCAGACGTCCATCGTCTCGGGCGATTTCTCCCTGATACTGGTGGCGGCGGATCTCCTGCGCCCTGGTCTGTTCACGAATCAACGTATCCGGCCAGTGGGTCGCTCCAAGAAACAGGACCAGCGCAATCAACGGCGCGACCGCCTTTCGAATCCTCCCCACGCGCAACCGATCCACGATCCGAAGCAGGCCCGCCGCGGCGAAGGGGATAAGCATGGCCCCGAGTCCCAGGCGGAACCTCGATGCGACGTAGAAGATCATCATGGACGCGACCGGCGCGAGGACGAGGGCATAGCCCAGGAGAAGGTCCCGCCGCTTGTCCCGCGTGACGATCATGCCCACGAATGCAAAGGGCGCGACGATCCCCATCCCGAAGGAGACCCAGCGGCCAAGTCGCTGGTCCTTCACCAAAACGGGGAAGGTGTCGTGGCTCCGGTAGGCATGGAACATGTAGAAGCCCTTCTTTATCAGGAGCCGAACCTGCCCCAGGCCGCGCCTGCGGATGCACTTCATGCCCTCGCGGAACCAAAAGCGCGACGATTCGTTCGGGCCAAGCGTTCGTCCCTCGGCCAGGCTGGCCACCCGCTGGGACAGGATGTCGTCCATGAGATCAATATACGTCTTTTTCTCATCGGGGTCGCGCTGCATCTGCCGGGCCACCAGCGGGGGCGGGTTGTACCGCAGGCCCTGCGAGCCGTGGTTGTTGCTGCAGTAGAAGACGTACCCGCCCGAGTCGGTGATGGGGATGAACTCCCTCGCCACGACATAGTTCTGGATCGTGATGGGCAGGATGGGGACGAGCATCGCCACGGCAAGCGCCGCGCACCACGCAACCACGTGCTTGATGCCATGCGTCCTCATAAAACGGAACAGGACGATAAGGAAGACCCACGGGACGAGGAGAAGGACATTGGGGCGCTGGATCGCCCGGAGCCCGATCAGCAGCCCGCCCAGGGCAAATGTCCCGATGCCCGGCTGCGCCATTGCCCACAGAAGCGCCAGCGCGGCGGCGCAATAGAGGAAAGTCCCGAACGAGTCGGACAGGAACTCGATGTCGTGCGTCAGAAAGGGGCCGTAGAGCGCCGCCATGACCCCTGCCACCGCGGCCACGCGGGGGTCGAAGAGCCGGCGGGCGATGAGATAGATGAACACGCAGGTGAGCGACCCGAGAAGGACCTGCACCAGACAGATCACCATGGGCGAAGCACCCATGCCGACGAAGAAGGCCATGAAGTAGACATACCCCGGCGCATAGGCGAAGGCCTCCTTCGCCGTCCAGCCATTGGCGATGATCTGCCGGGCGAGGTCGAAGTATTTCTCGAACTTCAGGTGCGGGTCGAAGGCGACGGCCATCGCGACAAACCGGGCGACCAGCGCCAGGGCGAACACCCCCGCAAGGGCCACTCTTTCTCTTTGCGAAAGATGCCCGTTCGTCACAGGCGCTCCCTCTCGATTCGCTCTCTCAACTTCTGAAGCAGGGCCTCTTCTCCGGGCGGGCGCGGGATGGGCGGATGAAGGACCGGATCGTTCGTCTCCTCGAGCAGGGCCTGAAGCCTGGCCGCCATCTCCTTCTCGATCTCGGCCGCCTCGGGCCTTCCCGCCAGGTTGTCGGTCTCGTTCGGGTCGGCCTCCAGGTCGTAGAGCTCGGCCGGCGGCCGGGGGCGGAGGTGGTCGTCGCCCATGTCGCGGCGGGTCAGGCTGGCCTCGATGTCCGAGGGCAGCTTCAGCATGGGGCCCTCGTGATAGTTCCGGATGTACTTGGTTCGCACCGTGCGGATGCCGCGCTTGATGTCGTCGGGGTGTGTATTTTTCTCTGCGAAAATCAGTTCGTTCGGCGCATAGTCCCCGCCGGTCAGCAGCGGCAGGAACGACCGCCCCTGCACGTCCTCCGGCGCGGGTGCGCCGGCGGCGTCCAGGAGCGTCGGCATGAGGTCGATGTTGCTGAGGAGCTCTGAATACACCTTGCTCCCTTCAACGCCGGCGGGCCAGCGCATGAGCAGCGCCGTGTGAATGCCGGGGTCGTAGAGCGTGGCCTTGGCCCGGGGAAAAGCGGGGCCGTGATCTGTGGTGAAGACAGCGATGGTGTTCTCTTTCCGTCCCGATTCGTCGAGGGCGCGGAGGATTATCCCGACCGCCTCGTCCATCGTGCGGATGGCCCCGTGAAACATGGCCAGGTCCTCCCGGGCGCCGGGGGTGTCCTTCATGTACGGAGGCACGTTGACGGATGCCGGGTCGTCGGGTTCATACTTGTCGTATTTCCGATGGACCTCGACGAACCCGACGCGCGCATAGAACGGCTGCTCCCCGTTCCAGCCCTTCAGGAACTCCGCCACCTGCGGCGCGACCTTCTCGCAGGATAGGCCGACGGATCGGTCGGGGAGGTGCTTGAAGCCAAGCTGCTCCACTTGCTTCACCTCATGCTGGTGGCCGAAGAGGTAGGTCTCGTAGCCGGCGTCGCCGAGGACCTTGGCCAGGTTGCGGTTCGACGCCGGCAGGTCCCAGTCCAGGTTGACCAGGCCCATCAGGCCGTTGACGTGGGGGGGCTTGCCGGTGATGATGGCCCCCCGGCTGGGGCTGCAGTAGCAGGCCGTGGCGAAATGATTCTCGAACCGGACCCCCTCGGCCGCGAAGGCATCGAGATTCGGGCTGGGCACGGACCGTTCCCCATAGCACCCGAGCCGTGCGCCGAGGTCGTGCACGGTGATCAACAGGATGTTTGGTGGTTTGCTCATCTCGCTCCTTCCCAATTGCGTAATCAATCAGTTGCGAATACCGCACCCCCATTCTACGTTCTGCCTCCATGATGTCAACGCCCTTGTTACACACTCGTTACACGCCTGTCTTGACTTTGCCCGCCCATGTGGTATGATGATAGGGAGAGGGAACATAACGAACCGTGCCAGGGATTTCGATGTCCGCAGCAGAGAAAATCGGCCGCCTTCGCGACAACATCCAGAAGGTCTTCATCGGCAGGAAGGAGACGGTGAACGCCGCCATCGTGGGGTTGCTCTCGAACGGGCATCTGCTCATCGAGGACATTCCCGGTGTCGGGAAGACGATGCTCGCCAAGGCCCTCGCCCTGTCGATCGACGTCCCCTTCAGCCGGATCCAATTCACCCCTGATTTGCTCCCGGCGGACATCCTCGGTGTGTCTGTCTTCAGTTCCACCCAGGACGACTTCGTTTTCAAAAAAGGTCCGATCTTCGCAAATGTGGTCCTCGCCGACGAGATCAACCGGACCACCCCACGCACACAGAGCAGCCTCTTGGAGGCCATGAACGACCTGCAGGTGTCCATGGATGGGGTCACCTACGACCTGCCCCGGCCGTTTCTGGTCCTCGCCACGCAGAACCCGCACGAGTTCGAAGGCACCTATCCCCTCCCCGAGTCGCAGCTCGACCGGTTCCTCATGCGCATCGACATCGGCTACCCGACGGAGGAGCAGGAGAAGCGAATCCTCCACGATCAGAAGCTGGCCCACCCCATCGACTCGCTCAAGCCGGTCCTGTCCGCCGAGGAGGTGGTCGAGCTCCAGAAGCGGGTCCGGGACGTGTCGGTCGAGGCGCAGGTATCGGACTACCTGGTGAGGATGATCCAGGAGACCCGCCGGTGCGACGCCATCGAGGTCGGCGGCAGCCCGAGGGCCTCGCTCAACCTCTACCGTGCGGCGCAGGCGCGGGCCCTTTCCGAGGGGCGCGACTATTGCATGCCCGACGACGTCAAGGCCCTCGTCGTTCCCATCCTTTCGCACCGGCTCATCGGCAATGCCCGTACCGCCGCCAATCGAAACGGATCGATCACGGAGATCCTCCTGGAGATCGTGGACTCGGTCCGCGTGCCGATTTGATGATCGGTGGAGCTTTATTCGGCAAGATGATGCTGTCTCGCGTACAGGTTTCAAGAGCAAGGCTCACGTTCGCATGTTGAAGATATCCAAGGAATCTGATACACCATATCCATGAAACCAAACGATATCCTTTGCGATTTGCCCGCCCGCACCAGCAAGGCTGTCGCTCACTACTGGAAAACTCGGGCGGGACAGAGAGATAAGCAACGCCAGATCGGCAAGGCCGACCAGGGACTGCGCAGCGCCGTTACCGGCGGCGCGCAGATGGACGGTTTCATCGACCTGTTCACGGACTTGATAACATATGCCGGGATTGCCGAGCGGTTTGTCTTCAGGAAGAAGGCCGTGGAACTGCCGGGCTTCTTCCGTCCCACCAAGGAGTGGGACTTGCTGGTCGTACGGGAAGAGATGCTCCTCGCTGCGACCGAGGCGAAGTCCCAAGTCGGCCCGTCTTTCGGCAACAATTTCAATAACCGAACCGAAGAGGCGATGGG
The DNA here is from genome assembly GCA_013152475.1 of Planctomycetota bacterium. GTDB lineage: Bacteria > Planctomycetota > Brocadiia > JAADGH01 > JAADGH01 > JAADGH01. The sequence continues at coordinate 38,830 of JAADGH010000066.1, read as the reverse complement.
AAGCGCTCTCGACCTGTGGACAGCCTACCGCGAGCACGCCTACCTTGCCAGCCCTCAGCCATTCCTGGGCTACTTCTTCATGCTTGAGGACTGTGACGCATCCAGCCGCCCGGTGAAGGTACGCGAGCCACATTTCAAGGTCTTTCCAGAATTCGTCGGAGCTTCATACATGCGCCGTTATGAAATCTTCCGCCGGAAGCTTGTACTGGAGCGCCATTACACGGCGGCAGCGTTCGTTTCCTCGACAGCGGACGACGGAATTCATGGGTGTTTCTCAATGCCGGCGGACGACCTATCCGTTGAGCGTTTCGCCCGGACACTCACGGCCCACTTGGCTGCTTTTGCGTGAACTGATGGATACAACCCTTCACCGATTGATCAACGGCGATGCGCGAGAACTCGGGTACTTGGACGACGCCTCCGTTCATCTTGTTGTCACCTCGCCCCCCTATTGGAACCTGAAGCGATATAACGATGGCCCGGACCAGCTCGGCCATATTGGCGATTATGAAGCGTTCCTAAGTGAGTTAGAAAAAGTCTGGCGGCATGTCTACAGAATTTTGGTCCCCGGAGGGCGACTTGTTTGCGTGGTCGGAGATGTCTGCGTCGCGCGCCGCGATTTCGGACGCCACCTCGTATTTCCCTTGCACGCCGACATCTGTGTCATCTGCCGACGGATCGGCTTCGACAATCTGAACCCCATCATCTGGCACAAGATCGCCAACGCTTCCTACGAGGTCGAGAACGGATCGAAGTTCCTGGGAAAGCCCTACGAGCCAAATGCTATCATCAAGAACGACATGGAATTCATCCTGATGCAACGAAAGCCAGGCGGCTATCGGAAACCAACCAAGAAGCAGCGTGACGCGAGCAGGATCGAAAAGGACGCTTTCGATCGCTGGTTTCAGCAGATATGGAACATTACAGGAGCATCGACCAAGCACCACCCCGCGCCGTTCCCCCTGGAGCTGGCCACACGTCTTGTCCGCATGTTCTCCTTCACCGAGGACACCGTTCTGGATCCCTTCTCCGGATCGGGCACCACGATGGTCGCGGCGCTGCGCACCGGGCGAAACAGCATTGGGATCGAGATCGATCCGGACTATTGCCGCATGGCTGCACGATATCTCAAGGCAGAGACGGCTGACCCTTCGGTTTGAAAAAGCACCTGAAGAAACTGCCAGCCGTGTGAAGGAAAACCATTCCCTGTACGAAGTCCGGCCAGCCAAGAAGAGAATGGTATAGGCGAAAACGATATGCCGTAGACGGCGCTGATGCCGAGCGTTGCGCACATTAGGGAATAAGGTCCGCCTTGGCATAAGGGAGTATTGGAGTAATGGAGTGCAAGAATGATGGAGCAGGAGAAACCGCAGTTTCCCAATACTCCATCACTCCATCACCCCAACACTCCAACCTCAAACCCGGCAAACGGCGTCTCTTCCGACCAACCTCCGTCGGCATGCTGACCGCCGGCGTGACGGCCATGGTGGGCTTCGCCGCCTTCAACACCGGGAACAACCTGATCTACCTCCTGACCTCGCTCCTGTTCAGCTCACTCGTGGTTTCCGTGGTGGTGGGCTGGCGGTCACTTCGGGGCCTGGAGCTCAGCCGAACCGTACCGAGGGAAATCTTTGCCGGCGAGGACGCAACCGTCTCCCTGAAAATCACCAACACGCGCAGGCGAGCGAATGCCTATGTTGTCGCGGTCCTCGACGGCGCCGCCTCGACCCGGGACCGGCTGACCGGCCGGGCGGTCGCCGCCAGGATCGAACCTGGGGCGGTGACCCGGTTGAGCTACACCGTCACTCCCCCTCGCCGGGGGGAGTATCTCTTCGGCGAGGCCTTCCTGAAGTCCGGCTATCCCTTCGGCCTGTGCACCGCGCTGCGGCGGTTCGACCTGCCCGACCGCATGATCGTTTATCCCCGAATCGGCCGCCTGTCGAAGGAGCTCATTCGCATGGGCAGGAGCTGGGGGTCCGACAAGATCGCGCGAAGCAGCAAACGCCTCGGGTCGGACGAGTTCTACGGCATCCGCGAGTACCGCCCGGGCGACAACCCGAAGCACATCCACTGGCGCACGTCGGCGAGGCTGTCCAAGCTGATCCTCAAGGAGTTCGAGCGCGATGAGCCGCTGGGCTACACCCTCGTCCTGGACTCCTTCGCCGACCCCGGCGCGCCGGCGGATTCCGAGGCCTTCGAGATGGCGGTCAGCCTGACAGCGACCCTCATCGACGAGCTGGCCCAGCACGGCGCGAGGGTCTTTCTCATCGCGGCCCTGCGGGAGGAGACACTGATCTACAATGGGGATCGCTCACGCATATCGGCCCACGTCCTGCGGGAGCTGGCCCTCATCGAGCCGGCGCAGGAGGAAGACAAAAAGCGCCTGCGGGCGACCCTCGCCGAGCACGCCGGCGCCAGCGCGCACATCACGGCGGTGGTGCTCGACCGGCACTCTCCGCTCCACGAATGCCTCGGCCCCGCCCGGTCGCACGGGGTTCACATCGACGTGATCGACGTTACCGACCCGCGCGTCATTCGGGGGTTCGATCCGAAGGGAAGGACGATTGGGGTGGTGGAGTGATGGAATCATGGGATGATCCGGCGCTACCGCATCACTCCATTACCCCAACCGATTTCGACCGCCAGCATACACGCGAGCATCACAAAGTCCGCCGCCACCAGCGTCGAGGCCACCTTGCCGATGTGCAGCGCCCCGATGATCATGAAGAACAACGCAAGGGGAAAGCCGACCGCGAAGAGATGGCGAACGGGACCCGCCTCCCGGCGGCAGAGGACGGCGAGGGAGACGCCGTAGGGGAACAGGAGGACGGCGTGATGCGTCCGCAGCGATACGTCGCTCAGCATCAGCATGCCTAACACGACCGATGCAAACGCCGCGCTGAAGACCAGCGGCGACTCGCTCTTCGCGCCGGCCCACCATCCCGCGATCAGGGCGAGGAGGATGAGCGTCTTGAGGACGGTAGCGATCTTTCGAATCGCGCCGGAGGACAGGTCGAGCACGTTGATCTTCGCCTCCCCCTTCCGGTCGAGCCGGCCGCCGTGCTCCTTGTTGAGGAAGCGGAACAGTGCAGCGGTGGGGGACTGGTTGATCTTGCGATAGGGCCTGGTGATGAACGCCTGAGGCCCTTCCTCGGAATAGGGCTTGAGCACCTTCTCATACCAGGTGCGGTGGCGCTCGATCGTGCCGTTTACCCCCCAGATCGCCAGGCCGAACCCGAGGAAGAAAACGCCCCCCGCCGCGGCCATGGAGAAGAACGCCGCCCAGCGCCTCTGGACCAGTAGAAAGAGACCGAAGAGGCCCGGGGTGAGTTTCATCGCCGCGGGAAAGGCCAGCAGCACGCCGGCCAGGATGTCCCGCCGCCGGCCCCCCCTCACCATGAGCGCCAGCGCCCCGGCCAGGGGGAGGAGCACCAGTAGGTCCGTCTCGCACCGGGCGATCACCGTCAGGATGTACATCCCCGGCAGGGGGAAGAGGACGAGCGCCGCTCCCGGCGGCGGCTCCCGCCCGAAGCAGGCCCGGACGCATGCCCACGTGCTCAGCACGGCGAAGATGATATTCACGATGACGAAAGAGATCGCTCCCGCTGCCGCCGGCGGCAAGCCGAAGGGTGCGAAGGCGATGGCGAAGAAGGGCGGATAGGCGCGGATGTGCTGGATCGTCTCCAGCGGATCGTGCCCGTTGACGACCGATTCCTGGACGATCTCGCGGAAGCTGCTGAATTCCGAGCTTCGGTTCTCACTCAAGGCGCGGTGAAGCGCGTTGGCGCCGATGCCGAGGACGATGACCGCGTAGAGGACCAGGATGGGAACCCGAAACCTGTGGCAGAAGGCGCAGATGCCGAGCATCATCGGGCGGCCGGCATCGGGTTCATTTGGAGAGGGGTCTGAACTTGCCATGCTCCGCGTATTCGCTTTCCGTCCCGATCGACTCGATCTCGTGATTGTGGCCCAGGATATTCTCCGCCGCCTTGATGCCCATGTCGATGTAGATGTCCGAGCTGGTGTACCGGAAGAGGGCGTTGCGGCCGATGCTGTGGAGGTTCTCGAACTGCCGAAGGTAGCCCAGGATGCGGTCCACATGCCTGCCGTACCCCACGTTATACACCGGGTAGGCCTTTCGGATCCGCTGGATGTCGAACCCCTCCTCCGTGCCCTCCTTGATGATGCCCATCTCCCGGAGCTTGGCGATGGACTGCTCGAAGAGCCACTCAGACTCCGCCGCCCAGAGGTCGTCGCCCTCCTGGCAGAAGAACTCGATCACGAGGCCGGTCTTGTCGGGCGGGGCCATCTCGGCGCTCCAGTTCTTCGGCTCGTGGAACCGGCTGAAAAGGCAGTCGGCGTCGGAGCAATACACCCAATGGTCGTGCGTGACCTGGGGGGCGTTGAAGGTGGCAAAGAGGAGGACCATATCCCGGTATCGCAGGGCGGCGGCGGCATGGAGGACTTCCTGGGGCGGGGCGGGGTCCATCATCCGGACGAAGTCGTCCATGGCGATGCTGCTGATGCAGTCCTGCACGTCGAACGCGACGGCGCCGCTGCCGCCCTCGATGCGCCGGATGCGGCGGTCGCTGTGGACGATCCGGGTGGCGGGCGTGCCGCAGAGCAGCGCGTCGGGTTCGGTCCAGCCCTCGATCAGCCTGTCCACAATCATGCCGAAGCCGAGGCGGGGGTAGATGAACTGTTTGACGAGGGTCGATGTGTCGCTCTTTTTGAAGACGGCGTCACGGACGGCCTCGCGGAAGGAGAGGCCCTTGATGCGCTGGTTGGCGAAGTCGCTGGACAGTTCGGCGCAGGGAACGCCCCAGAGCTTCTCGGTGTAGACTTTGAAGTAGATCTCGTAGAGCTTCCGGCCGAAGCGCTTTACCGCCCACTGCTCGAAGGTGTCGTCGGGGGTGGGAGCGATGCGCTCGCGGAGTTTCGTCATTGCGTAATTGGCCATAATGCCGGCCGATTTCACCGGGCCGAGGGCGCGGAGGACGTCGAAGCCGGCGAGGGGGTAGTGGATGAACTTCCCATTCATATAGATCCGGCTGATGCGGCCCACCGTGATCAGGTCGTCGCCGAGGAGATCGATGAGGAACTGCTGGACATGGGGTATCTTGGTGTAGAAGCGGTGGCCGCCGAGATCGTAGCGAAAGTCGCCGAAGGCCACAGTCCGGCTGGCGCCCCCGTGGAGAGGGTCGCGCTCGAGCACCTTGATGGGGTGCTCGGTCTTTCCGCGCAGGCAGTACGCCGCCGTAAGCCCCGCGATGCCTGATCCGAGAACGACGATCATCTGATCCGCATTGCCTCCCGGCTATTGGTTCGTATTTGCGAACATATCCTCGCACGCCGCCCACCGCACGCCGCGGTCCTGGTACCGCCCGACCATCCGGTTCAGGGCTTTCCACGCCGCGGCCCCCTGCCCCCGGCGCAGGAGGGCGCGCCGAAGTCGACCGCCGGCTGCATGGGGCACCGGCAGGTCCGACAACTCATGCAAATGGAGAAAGAACACCCTCGGCGCCTGCGGCAGATCGGCCAGACTCACAGGATGCCCCACGCGAAGCGCCGTCAGGCTGAACGGGTTCAGCCCGTCGCGCATCGTCGAGATGGGCAGCCATGCCAAGCCGTTCGGATACGCGAACGGTCCGGTCCCCTTCGGCAGCCGCCAATTCGCCGGCGAGGGGGCGCACGTGCCGCCGCTGGCGTCGTAGCGATAGCCCGCCTGCTGCACGTCGTCCGCCAGAGCTTCATGCCGCACAAGGAACGGCGCGCGGAATCCGATCACTGGCCTGCCGGTGACGTCCTCGATAATCCGTTTCGACTCGCGGACCTCTTTGGCCGCCGCATTGCGGTCCATCCGGTCGAGGCGCTTGTGCGACAGGCCGTGGCTCGCCACCTCGTGTCGCCCGGCGATCTTCCGAATCGCATCCGGGAAGCGTTTGGTCATTTCCGCAACTGCGAAAAATGTTGCTTGGATGTCCTGCCCCTCCAGCCAATCGAGAAACACGGGCAGGACCGAGTCGAGGACGCGGCACAGCCCGCCGGGGACGCCCCAGTCCGGTTCGAGGTCAATTGTGAAGGCGACGCTCAATCCAGCTCCGGCGCGGATCATCCTGCAACCAAGCCACAGGAGAAAGAGCATACGGTGTGAGCGCTGGGATTTCAAGGAAAGTTTTGCCGTTGAATGACCGAGAGAGGTATTTCTTTCTTGACCTTGCCGGTTGTGCGGCATAGGATGTGTGGGGCGGTGGTTTCTTCGGACCGGTTAGTTGACAGGATGACATCCGATGGGTGAGATCAACGACATGACGGGCGGGGACATGGCCGACAGCTTCGTGGAGCGGCTTTTGCTTCTGGACGACAGCCTCGCGTGTGTGGCGATGATTCATCTCTGTGTGGAGTACTGGACAGATCGAATCATCAAGGAGAAATGCTCCGGGGCGGCGACGTATCTGGGCGATCCGCGGATGCACGGGCTGGGGATCAAACTGGCCGCGCTCTGGAACAACGACATCCTTCCCGAGGGGCTGTGCCGAAACATCAAACTGCTCCAGCGTCTGAAGGCGCGGTGCGTCGAGGACATGGACGTGGATTTCAGCCAGATGGACCTGGGTTATGAGGACCCGGAGGGGAACATGAAGCTCGACCAGTTCCGCGACCGGCTGGTCTCCGGTGATGAGGAGACGGCGAAGGCCGTCCTCCGGTGGATCGGCATGTTCACTTTCGGCTGGCTGAGTAAGCACTGCGTAGAAGAACTGGGGATGGTCCGGTAAGGGATCACCGCGTTTCTTTTTCCAGCCTTTTCTTTCTTTCCGTGTTACTAACCGAAGTGACGGGCACTGGCGTGATGACCGGGAACGCGAGGCAAAGAAAGGCTGGACTGGAAAATGATCCCTATCGTGATTGTCATTGCGGCTATTATCGGACTTCTCTGCTGTCGCTGAGGAGGCCTTTTCTGCCAGCCCGGAACCGCCCCAATGCCGCCTGGGGAGGAACACACAGCACGCGAAACCGGCTCAAAAATTCCGTACCCCCATAACTGGGGTTACAGGGTGTGACATTTTTTGCTTGCGTTGAGACTCGGAGATGTTATAATCATAGACTTTGGTATAATGAGAAGGAATCTCTCTTCTGTACCGCTCGATTCTCGGCCCGCGGAGGAGCCTTTATGAGTGAAAAGACAGCCACATTTGACATCGCGGCGGTTCTCGAATCCGACGACTTGCAGCGAGAGGCAATGAAGGAGGCCAAGGAAGCCGTCCTGGAGACGCGGGAGCAGTATGTCGCCCTGCAGCGCTTTGTGGAGGAAAAGCAGGAGGCCCTCGGCAGCACTCGCAGCGCCGATAAGGCGCGCAACGTGTCGTTCCAACTGGGCGCCGCCCTATGGATTCTGGGCCGTTACCGCGAGGCCGTGGACCCATTGGAGACGGTAAGGACCCGCAAGGAGGCCGCCTATATCCTGGGCGATTGCTATGAGGCGATGGGTCGGCTCGATGACGCCGAAGAGTGCTTCAGCAAGGCGTCGCGAGGTGACCAGGACAAATTTGACCTCTCCATCAAGCTGATCAACATCCGCCGCCAGAAGGGCGAGGCCGACAAGGCGATCGACGACCTGGAGAAACTGGCCAAGAAGTATGAATCGGAACCCCGGCTGCACTATCTCCTGGGCCGATGCCTGGACAGCATCGGGGAATATGAGAGCGCGATCAGCAGCTATGAACGGGCGCTGGAGTTGGACGAGCAGTTTGCCCCTGCGGCGTTCCGTTTGGGGTTTATCCACGACTTGCGCGGCAATGAGGAGGAGGCGATCAAGCACTACGAGATTTGCGCGGAGATGGACCGCGTGTATCCCAACGTTCTCATCAACCTGGGGCTTCTGTACGAAGACCAAGGCGAATATGAAAAGGCCATTGCCTGCTACGATCAAGTCCTGGAGCGCTTCCCCACCCATCCACGGGCGCGGCTTTTCAAGGGAGACGCCGAATCGTCTATCACGATGTACTACGACGAGGAGAAGGAACGCAGCGCCGACCGCCGCAACGCGGTGCTGGACATTCCGATTACCGACTTTGAGCTGTCCGTCCGAAGCCGAAACTGTCTGGACAAGATGAGAATTCGCACCCTGGGCGACCTGACACGCGTCACAGAACAGCAGCTTTTGGCCTACAAGAACTTCGGGGAGACCTCCCTGAACGAGATCAAGCAGATCATGGCGCAGAGGGGACTGAAGCTTGGCCAGGCCCTGGAAGAGGGGGAAGAAGCGCTTGATGTCGAGGTCCTTGACGACGACGAAGAAGAGGAACTCGAACAAGAGCCGGAAGGTCTGCCGCACCCCGGCAGCCTGTCGGCCGAGGAGCTTTTAGCGCGCCCCGTCGGGGACTTGCAGTTCTCCGTCCGGGGCCGGCGGGCCATGGAGATGCTCAACGTCAAGACCATCGGCGATCTCATTGAGAAGACGGAAGAGGACCTGCTCTCGTGTCGCAACTTTGGCCAGACCTCTGTGGATGAGGTGACGGAAAAACTGCGCGCGTACGGCCTTGCACTGAAGCCCGTCGAGGAGTGAGGGCCTGCCCGTCGAGACGCCGAGCGCGCTGCGCCCCGGCCGAAGCAGGGCCGGCGTGGCGGCAGTGTCCCGCGCCCTGCACGTGAAAGGCTGCCCATGTTCGAGTTTATCCGGGGCCAGGTTGTAAGCAAAGCGCCGACGCATGTGATTGTGGAAGCGGGGGGGATCGGCTACCGTCTGTTCATTCCTGTGTCCACGTACGAACGACTTCCCGAGAAGGGCGAGGTGTCCCTTCTCGTGCATCTGTACGTTCGCGAAGACCAGATGAAGCTCTACGGTTTCGCCACCGCTGACGAACGGGACCTGTTCGAGCTGCTCACATCGGTGCCCGGTGTCGGGCCCTCCATTGCCCTGCTGGCGCTGTCATCGGGTTCGGTGGGGGCCATCAAGGGGGCGATTCGCGACGGCAACTCGGACTACCTCCAGAAGATCCGGGGGATCGGGAAAAAGATGGCCCAACGGATTGTCCTGGAGCTGAAGGGGTATCTGGAAGAGACCTTTGTGGCCGCCGCAGCGCAGGAGCCGGGGCGGGGGACCTTCAACGACGCGGTCCTCGCGCTGGTCAAACTGGGGTATATGCGACGGTCCGCCGAGCAGGCGGTGCGGAAGGCCGAGGTGAAGCTGGCGGGAGAGACGAGCGTGGAGAGCCTGGTGAAGGAGTCCTTCAAACACCTTTGACGGGACGGCCCGTTCGACGGGATAGATGATGGCGGATGAAACCATACTGGGAGGATACGGCACAGAAGAGGACAAGGCCTTCGAAACCTCCCTCCGGCCATCGTGCTTCAACGAATTCGTGGGGCAGAACCGGATCAAGGAAAACCTGAAGATCTATATCCGGGCGGCTGCCGAGCGGGGCGACGCGCTGGACCACATCCTCTTTTCCGGCCCCCCTGGTCTGGGGAAGACGACGCTGGCTTACATTATCGCCGGCGAGCTGGGCACACGCATCACGGCGACTTCCGGTCCGATCCTCGAGCGGGCGGGCGACCTGGCCGGCATCCTGACGAATCTCGAATACGGAGATGTACTGTTTATTGACGAGATCCACCGGATCAGCGCGACGGTGGAGGAGTATCTATACGCCGCGATGGAGGACTTCTCCATCGACATCCTGCTGGACCAGGGCCCGAGCGCCCGGTCTGTGCGGCTGGACCTGAAGCACTTCACCCTCATCGGCGCGACCACGCGCGAGGGGCTGCTGACGTCGCCCCTGCGGGCGCGCTTCGGGGTGATGGAGAAGCTGGACTTCTATCCGGCGGAGGAGGTCGCGCTCATCCTGAAGCGCAACGCCGAAAAGCTGGACGTCGGGCTGGACGAAGAGGGCTGCCGCCTCGTGGCAGGGCGGTCGCGTGGGACGCCGCGGGTCGCGAACCGGTTCCTGCGGCGGCTGCGGGACGTGGCCCAGATCAAGGCGAACAACGTCATTACGGAGGCCGTCGCGCTGGAGGGGCTGGAGATGCTGGGGGTGGACGAGCACGGCCTGGGGAGCATGGACCGGCGGATTCTCAAAGCCGTGATACGCCACGGCGGCGGGCCGGTGGGGGTCAAGACCATCGCCGTATCCGTGGACGAGACGGAGGATACGGTGGAGAATGTCTACGAGCCGTACCTGATCCAGCAGGGGTACCTTACGAAGACGCCCCGAGGCAGGGTCCTGACCGAGGCGGCCTACCAGGTACTGGGGCAGGCGCCGCCGGCGAGCGGCCAACAGAGAATATTCTGACGGGGGCTCATATGAAGCTGCTGATGCACGTTTGCTGTGCGCCCTGTTTTTGTGCGCCGCTCGAACAACTGCGGGGCGAGGGGGTCGGGGTGACGGGATACTTCTACAATCCCAACATCCATCCCCTGCTCGAGTTCCGCAAGCGGCTGAAGGCGGTCAAGACGCTGCACGGAGCGGTGAAGGTGGACATGATCTACAGCGAGGATTATGGGCTGACGGAATTCCTCCGGATGGCCTTCGACAAGCCCCAGCCGAGGTGCGAGCTCTGCTGGGGGATGCGGCTGAACAAGACGGCGCGAGTGGCGAAGGAGCGGGGCTTTGATGCTTTCTCGACGACGCTGCTGATCAGCAGGCGCCAGGACCATGACGCGATCGGGCGGATCGGCCAGGAGGCCGCTGAACGGCATGGCGTCGAGTTCTTTTACCGGGACTTTCGGCCGCTGGACGACCGGTCGCGTGCGATGGCGAAAGAGAGGTCGCTCTACCGGCAGCAGTACTGCGGGTGCATGTTCAGCGAGTATGACCGATACAAGGATACAACGCGAGAGTTGTACCGTGGTGAGGGAGAATAAGGGAACGGAAGCACCATGCGAAAGGGTCCGTGGCGGTTTTTGCTGTTGGCGCTGATGGCGGTTTCGGGGATGTCCTGCCAGAAACTCGGCCTGCGTGATATGGATCGCGTGCGCAACTACATCTGTCTGAGCGGCCCGCCGACGATGCGGGTGTCCGTGCTGAGGAACGTGTCGTCCGTAACGGTGTATATCGACGGCCCGTTCAAGATCGTCGATCCGGCGACCCAGCGTATGGTCCGGGACGGGCGGTACTTCCCGCCGACGGCGATCACGGTCGATCACGGCGCATTCAAGATCGGCAGCGTGCCGGCGGCCTGCGGCGCCTTGCGGATCATTTCGGCCGACCCTCGGGGCGTCACGCTCCGGGACGTGTCCTACCGCACCGAGCACGTGAAAGAGATCACCTACCGGGGCGAGATCGAGCTGCAGCGCACGGGCGGCAAGATGGACGTCCTGAACATCGTGGATGTGGAGACCTATCTCGCCGGCGTTCTGGGGAGCGAAGTGCCACTGTACTGGCCCGACTCCGCCCTGCGCGCACAGGCGATCGTGTCGCGGACCTATGCGCTGTTTCAAAAGAAAATGAACCAGACGCGGGATTACGACGTCGTAGCGACCATCGGCGACCAGAAATACCTGGGCGCAAAGGCGGAGGACGCAAAATCGCGGCGCATCGTTGGGGAGACGCGGGGGATTGTGCTGTTCTACAAAAACCATCTGTTCCCCACCTACTTCCACAGCACTTGCGGCGGGCATACGGAAGAGGTGAGCTACCTTCTTGATTCCCGATCTATCGAACCGCTCAAGGGGGTCCCCTGTCCCTACTGCCGCGAGTCGAAGTATTTCAAGAAATGGACCGAGACCTTCACGGAGAAGGAGATTCGGGACAAGCTCCGGCGCCAGAGGTACAAGGTAGGGACGATCATCTCGATCAGACCCTACGAGTTCGGCCCGGGCGGCAGGGCGCGGATGCTGGAGATTGTGAGCAACACCGGCACAGTAAAGATGCGGGCCTACGCCTTCCGGCTGGCCCTCGGTTCGACGAGGCTCCGCAACACGAACTTCACCGTCAGGAAGATCGGGAACGCATTCGAATTCAAGGGGAACGGCTACGGTCACGGCATCGGCATGTGCCAGTTCGGGGCGATGGGTCAGGCCAAGCAAGGACGGAGCGCCATTGACATCGTTGAGTACTACTACCCCGGCGTCGAGGTCGCGAAAATCTATTGAACGAGAACATCGGCCCATCGGAATGCAGCACAGACCCGGTTTCCACCATGGACTGCCTGGGAGACGCCATACGATTCAAAGTCACCGACAACGACGTCCGCTCCGCCGCGCGGTGCGGTGTGGTGGAGACGCCCCACGGGACCTTCGAGACCCCGACGTTTATGCCCGTGGGCACGCAGGCGTCGGTAAAGTCCCTGACGCCGAGCGATCTCCGGTCGGCGGGCACGCAGATCGTGCTCTGCAACGCCTACCACCTGAGCCTTCGGCCCGGAGCGGAGGTCGTGGAACGTCTCGGCGGCCTGCACGGATTCATGAAATGGGATGGACCCCTCCTGACCGACAGCGGGGGCTACCAGGTGTTCTCGCTGGCCGGGCTCGCGAAGGCGGGCGACGACGGGGTGAGGTTCCGGTCGCACATTGACGGGCAGGAGTTGTTTCTGACCCCCGAGCGGGCGACGGAGATCCAGGAGCGGTTGGGGGCGGACATCATCATGGCCTTTGACGAGTGCGTACCCTACCCTTGCGATCGTGGTTACGCCAAGACGGCTATGGAGCGGACCGTCGTCTGGGCCGAGCGGTGCAAGGCGGCGCAGCGGCGGCGCGACCAGGCGCTCTTCGGCATCGTCCAGGGGAGCACTTTCGCGGACCAGCGGCGGGAGTGCGCCGAGCGGCTCCGGGAGATCGGCTTCGAGGGCTACGCCGTCGGCGGCCTGAGCGTGGGCGAAGGATCGGGACTCATGACGGAGATGCTGGAGTGCACCATAGGGCATTTGCCGGTGGATCGGCCCCGGTATCTCATGGGCGTCGGGACGCCGCAGGACATGATCGAGGCCGTCATGCGCGGGGTGGACATGTTCGACTGCGTCATGCCGACGCGGAACGCACGAAACGGGTGCGCGTTTACTTCTGAAGGAAGGGTGAGAATCCGGAACCTGAAATACAAGGAGGATGACTCCCCCCTCGACCCGGCGTGCGACTGCGCCACCTGCCGGACGTTCTCGCGCGGCTATCTGCGGCATTTGGTTATCGCGGAGGAGATTACGGGGCTTTCATTGTTGTCTTTGCACAATGTTTTTTACTATAATGCCCTGATGCGAAGGATTCGGGCGGCCATTGCGGCGGATGTGCTTGTTGATCTCTTGAACACGGTCATAGGGAGCTATGGAGAATGAACTTGGATATGAATATCTGGTTGAGCACGTTGGCGGCCAGCGAAGGTCAGGTGCAGCCCTTGGCGATGCTGATGCCCTTTATATTGATTTTCATTATTATGTATTTCCTGATGCTCCGGCCGCAGAAGCGGAAGGAGGCGGAGCGCCGACAGATGATCGAAGCGGTGAAGAAGAACGACGAGGTGGTCACCATCGGCGGCATCCATGGCAAGGTCGTCTCCGTCCGGGGGGATGAGGTCGTGCTCAAGCTCGACAAGAAGGGGGACATCCGCGTGACCTTCAACAAGAGCGCTGTCTCGCGCATCGTCACGGGAGATGACGCGCCCAAGGACGAAGGCGAGGCCCCCCTATCCGAGGACCAACAGTAAGATATTCCAGCCGAAGACTGAACCGGCACAGCTAAGGAGAAACCGACGTTGACTATCCTGTTTCGTATATTCATGGTGCTGCTGTTGGGTGTGGCCGAGATCGGGGCGCTCGAGGGCATCATCCGCGGGATATCCTACATCCATCAGAAAACGAGTGCGGGGATCATCCCCGCGTGGCAGGTATGGATCTTTGTCGTGGCCGCCATCGTCGTCCTGGTGATCCGCCGGTTCCAGCCCATCACGTGGGCCATGGAGAAGGTTCGCGAGCGCTGGCACTTCCACTTGGTCTTGTTTCTCGTCTGGGTGTCGATATCGTCGTCCTATTTCCATTGGGGAATCCCGTTGGGCCTGGACCTGAAAGGCGGGTCGGAGCTGCTCTACCGGGTGCGCTACGAGAACCTCCCCCCGGAGGAGCGCCCCGGCGTCACCCAGCGCACCATCGACATCCTGGAGCGCCGGCTCAACCCGCAGGGCACCCGCGAGATTCGGATTCAGCAGCAGGGGGCGCATCGGATTCTCATCCAGCTCCCCGGCGCCGACGTCGCCGAGACACAACGCGACAAGAAGCGCATTCAACAGGCCGGCCGGCTGGAGTTTCGGCTGGTGGATACCAAACCGGGCGACATCGACGCCGCCAAACAGGGAAAACGCGTGGCCGGCGTCACCCCCTTTGTGGAGGGGGAACGAAAGCGGTACTACAAGAAATCCTTCTCTGAATTGAAGGACAAGAACCTCACCTTCGGCGTGGAGGGCAACGCGCGGCTTATCTTCAACCGGACGTACTTCACAGGCAAGCAGCTCGCCAGCGCCTACCCGACCATGGAGGACGTGACCCCGGCGGTCGGGTTTCAGTTCAAGGGCGGCGCCAAGCGACGCTTCGCTCGCTTCACCGAGCAGAACGTCGGCAAGCGCCTGGCCATCGTTCTGGACGACGTGATGTACAGCGATCCCGTCATCAAGGAACGCATCTACGGCACGGGCCGCATCTCGGGCAGCTTCACCCAGGATGAAGTGAACAACCTGGTCGTCGTCCTCCGCGCGGGCAGCCTGCCCGCCGATGTGCAGCTGGAGATGGAGAACCATGTCGGCCCCACGCTCGGCGAGGATTCCATCCGAAAAAGCATCGTGGCGATCGTCATTGCCATGGGCATCGTCCTCGGATTCATGGCCGTCTATTACCTCGCAGCGGGCTGCGTGGCCGACTTCGCGCTGATGCTGAACCTGCTCTTTGTCCTCGGCGCCATGTCCACCCTCAGCGCGACGCTCACCCTTCCGGGCATCGCGGGGCTCATCCTCACCGTCGGCATGGCCGTGGATGCAAACGTCTTGATCTACGAGCGCATTCGGGAGGAAAAAGAACGGATCCTCCAGAGGCGGAGCAAGGGGGGAGAGGGCGGGACCTCGCCGGAAGAGGAGAAGGAGATCATCCGAGGCTCCCTCCGCGACATCATCCGGAAGGGATACGACCTGGCCTTCACCACGATCATCGACGCCAACGTCACCACCCTGATTACGGCGGTTATTCTCTATCTGGTCGGCACCGGCCCCATCAAGGGATTCGCCATCACCCTGTCCTTCGGCATCATCACCAGCGTATTCACGGCGCTGTTCATCACGCGATCCATCTTCGACTACGCCCGCGAGCACGGCTGGCTGACGGACTTCAAGATGAATTCGCTGATCGGCCGGACCCATATCTCGTTCACGGCCATGCGCATGGTCATGTTCCTGATGTCGCTGACGGCCATTGTCACCGGACTCGTCATGTTCGTAGAACGCGGAGCCTCGAAATACGACATCGACTTCACGGGCGGCACCCGTCTTCTGCTCCAGCTTTCCAAGCCCATGAACATCGAAGAGGCCCGCAGGCGCGTGGCGGAGGCCGGCTACCCCCGCGCCGAGGTCCAGAGCCTGTGGACGGAAAAGACGACCGAGGCCACCGGCGCCGATCAGTTCAATATCCGCATCCCAGCCGGCTCTCTCGACGTGAACCGGGTCGAGAACATCTTCCGCAAGGACATGTCCACCATCTGCGGCGGAGAGACCAGTCTGAAAGGCATCCACTTCACCCCGCCGTTCACGGTGGATATCACGCTCAAGAAGCCGATGACCGAGAAAGACCTGCGGGCGGGCATGGTCGCCCACGGCTATCCAGAGTCCATCATCCAGAAGGTGGTCCTTTCCGATGCCAAGAGCAGCAAGTTCCTCATCGAGATGAACCCCGCCCTGCCGGAGAAGGAACAGAAAAAGGCCCGGCAAGCAGTCGCCGACCGGCTGAACGATCTTCTTCTCCGGCGGCAAGTGAGCTATGTGATCGGGCGGCTGAGGACCGCAACGGACACGGACGAGGGGGAGGAAGAGGCGGGCACGTACCAACTGGAGATCAACCTCAGCCGGATCGTGGCCACCGAGATGATCGAGAAGGAAATGAAAACGCTCGGCTACAAGGTGAGGGTGGTTGCCCGGGGTGGGCTGCGGGGCAGCGGCGTGGCCAAGCGCGCCTTCCTGCGGGGGAGCGAGGCGACCCTGAAGAAGATCCGCGAGCGGGGCGACGGCAAGTTCGAGGTGGTGGCCTTCAACTTCAGCGAGGAGGGCGGCATCGAGATGGAGCTGAAGGACGCGATGACCGAGAGCGACCTCCGCGCCAGGCTCGGCGAGGTGGCGGATTTGCTGCAGAGCATCGTGGCCATGGATACGCCGGGGAAGGAATACCACATCGTGCTTAGGGACCTCGGCGATACCAAGGTGCGCAAGCACATCGGTGACGACCTGACCAAGGCCTTCGCCGACTGCGTGGTTCTCGAAAAGATTGGGGTGAAGTTCGAGCCGGCTCAGCCCCCGTCGGACCTGACGGATGAGGAAAAGGACGAGGCCGAAAAACTCGACTTCGTGACGATGAAACTCGAAAAACCCCAGCCCTTCTCCGTGGTCAAAGAACGCCTCATGAAAGCCGGCGCGTTGAGCTGCCTCATCGAGAGAGAAGAGGAACCGAGCAACGACGAGGAGGTGACGCACGTCTCCCTCAAGCTCCCCAAGGGCGAAGCCAAGGCGATGGAGAAGCGAATTGTGGAGGCCTTCGAGCTGCCCGATCCGTTCAAGCTGGTCGTCGGCATCGGCGCCACCGTGGCGGGCGAGATGAAGGACCGCGCCTTCCTGGCGCTCATCTTCGCCATGAGCGCCATCATCTTCTACATCTGGTTCCGCTTCGGCGACCTGAAGTTCGGTATCGCCGCCGTCGTGGCGCTCGCCCACGACGTGACCATTGCCATGGGCGCATTGGCCATCGGCGACATGATCGGCGACACGGCCATCGGCCACGCACTGCTCATCGGCGACATCAAGATCAGCCTGCCCGTCGTCGCCGCGTTCCTCACGATCATCGGCTACTCCCTGAACGACACGATCGTCGTCTTTGATCGCATTCGCGAAAATCTTGCGCAGCGTCACACGACGGTCGTCGATGCCGAAGTCATCGACCTGAGCGTCAACCAGACCCTCAGCCGAACGCTGCTCACGTCGCTGACGACGCTCGTTGTCGTGGTCTCCCTCTACCTGATGGGGGGGTCGGTGATCCACGGCTTCGCCTACACGCTCATCATCGGCGTGGTCGTCGGGACCTACTCGTCCATCTTCATCGCCAGCCCGGTCCTCATCGAGTGGGACCGGTTCAAAAAGCGGAGCAAATAGCGCACCTGCGCCCTGCCTGCGCGAGAGAGGGGGACTCTCTCCCGCCGGGGGGCCCCTCGTCTCGGCCTTCTTGCGACCGACCCGGGCGAAAATATGGCCCCGAATACGCCTTTTTTCGCTGGCTTCCCCTTGTCATTGAAACGTGTTTGTGGTATAATCTGCTCCAAGATCGAGATTGCAGTGTAGTAGTCCATTCGTTCTTCGGCGCCTGTTCCTCGTCGGCCAAGTGCAAGGAGGGAAGAGATGCAGCGGGACATTAAGTTGGGTTTGGTTGTCGGATTGGTCTTGCTCGTGTTGTGCGGCTTCTTCTATATGAAAATGCGGGCCACCGGTACGGAGCCGGAGCAGGCGACCGGGACCGGCCTCGAGGGAATCCTCGAAACGCCGCAGCCGGGCGTGGCGCCGTCCGCCCTCGAAACCAAACTGCCGAAAATCGTGAAAGAGACCCCGTCCACCGAGCCGGACTTAGGTGAGTTCGCGGCGCGAGAGAAACCACCGGTCAAAGAGACCCCCGCCCCCGCTATGGAAACGGAGACGCCGGCCATCGAGCCCGAGCCGAACACCGTGGTGACGCTGCAGCCCGCAGCCAAAACGGAGGATGACAAGACCGAGGAGGCTGTCAAAGAGGACGTGCAGAAGCCTGCCCCCGCCCTGCCCCATATCCCATCCTTCCCCGTACGACAGACCGGGGAGAAAGGCGCGGCTGCCCGCAGTCCCTTCGCGACACCCGGCGAGCGCGAGTATGAGGTCCAACCGGGCGACACGCTTAGTGGGATCGCCTCGGAAGAGTTGGGCTCCGTGAAGTACTGGAAGGAAATCTTCGAGGCCAACAAGGACAGGCTTTCCGCCCCCGAAAAACTTGTGGTCGGAATGAGACTTATCCTTCCGGACATCACGGCCGAGGAAGAGAAGCCGACGCCGGCGCCGGAACCCGCCCTTGTCCCCCCGAAGATCGAGGAGAAGGCCGGCGAGATGAAAGACGAGACGCAAGAGGGCGAGGTCCACGTCGTCAAGAAGGGCGAAACCCTTTCGGACATTGCCGGAGAATATCTGGGCAACAAGAACAAGTGGAAATTGATCGCAAAAGCAAACCCGAGCGTGGACCCCGACAGAATTCGCCCGGGCATGAAGCTCCGAATTCCGCGAGGCGAATAACAGGGACGACCGTTCAGGGCGAATCGAACCGGCATGGCGACCTCGCTTCGTCATGCCGGTTTTTATTCCTGCGAAAATTGGAGAACTGGCCCAATGCAATCGCCTATGATGTTCCGAAACAAAGGCCAGCTTATCAGCGGCATGCTCCATGTGCCGGGCCGCGCCAGAGCCAGAGTCCCCGCCGTCCTGCTCTGCCACGGTTTCACGGGGCAGAAGATTGAGACCCATCGCCTCTTCGTCACCCTGTCTCGCGCCCTCGAGGGGCGGGGCGTTGCGTCGCTCCGATTTGACTTCCGAGGTTCCGGCGAGAGCGAGGGCGCCTTCAACGAGATGACCGTCTCCGGCGAGATCTCCGACGCCCATGCCGCATTCGCGAAGCTCATCGCCCATTCGAAGATCGACCCCGGGCGCATCGGCGTCCTGGGCCTCAGCCTCGGCGGGTGCGTCGCCGCCTGCCTGGCGGGACAGGAGAAGCGCATTGCCAGCCTCGCGCTCTGGTCGACAGTGGCCGATCCGGCCGAGCTCCTCACCCACAAACTCAGCCCCCAGGAAAAGGGCATACTCCGCCGAAAGGGATACCTCGATCGCGCCGGCATGCCTGTCGGCCGGGCCTTCTTTCGGGGACTGCCGTCCATCCATCCGTTAGAGGAGGTCGCCAAATCGGATTGCCCCATCCTCATCGTCCACGGCACGGAGGACAAGGCCGTCCCTCTCGGCCACGCCGAACGGTATTACGAGGTCGTGAAGCCGCGCTCCGCTCGGGTGCAGAAGTACATCCTCAAGGGTGCGGACCATGTCTTCTCGACCGTGAAATGGACGAACCGCGTCGTGAAGCGAACGGCCGAGTGGTTCGCTCAAACGCTCATATGACCGCCGATGGAGGATAAGGTGGCCCAGCGAGTGGCCGTCGCCATGAGCGGCGGCGTGGACAGCAGCGTTGCGGCGCACCTCCTGCAGCAGGAGGGGCGCGAGGTCGTCGGCCTCTTTATGCGCACCGGCGCCGATCAAGGCGACGCGCCAGAGAGTGTGCGCCGCGTCGCGGATGTCCTCGGCATTGAGCTTATCGATCTCGATCTCTCGGGACCGTTCCGCGAGGTGATCGACTACTTCTGTGACGAATACTGCCGCGGCCGCACCCCCAACCCCTGCATCCTCTGCAACCCACTAATGAAGTTCGGCCACCTCTTTCGTGAGGCAGAGCAGCGCGCCGCCGAGCTCCTGGCCACAGGGCACTACGCCCGAATCGAAAGGCGCGACCGCTGTCGCCTGCTCCGGGGCGTCGATCCGGCGAAGGACCAGTCCTACTTCCTCTGCCGCCTCACGCAGGCCCAGCTCGCCCGCGCCCTCTTCCCCAATGGCGACAAAACCAAAGGGCAGGTCCGCGAGATCGCCCGGACAGCCGGCTTGCCTGTCGTCGATCGGGCCGAGAGTCAGGAAGTCTGCTTTATTCCGGAAAACAAATACCGCCGCTTCCTGCGCGAGCGCCGCCCCGACGCGATCCGGAAGGGAAAGCTCAGGGACATCGGCGGGGCCGTCCTCGCCGAGCACGAGGGCCATCCGTTCTTCACCATTGGTCAGCGCCGCGGCCTCGGCATCGCCGTCGGCGAGCCGCGCTATGTCGTGCGGATTGACGCCGAGAGGAACGAGGTGATCGTCGGACCTCGTGAGGACTTGTTCGGAAAGGGCCTGACGGCGACGGACGTGAACTGGGTCTCGATCCCCTCGCCGGGGTCCGACCTTCGCGCGGAGGTCCAGGTTCGCTACGCCCACCGTGCCGCCCCGGCGACCCTCCGCCCCCTGGCCCCCGACCGTATCGAAGTCGCCTTTGAGGAACCCCAGTTCGCCATCACCCCCGGCCAAGCCGCTGTTTTTTACGACGGGGACATACTGTTGGGCGGTGGATGGATCGAGTAGCGTCCCTCCCTGACACCTCTACCCCCTATCACCTGCCGCTTCTCTCCCGCAGCCGTCGCAGCGGTCGGCGTGGCGGATTGTCGTTCTTTGGCGGTTCGGTGTCCGTGGAGGAAGAGGGCTCCTCCTTGGTCTGTCCCTGCCGTCGCTCCTGGATCTTGCCGCGGACAGCGCTGCGGACCGCCTTGATCTTGTCCACGATTTGGCGAACATCGTCCACGCGCTTTTGGAGTTGTTCGACCTGCTGGTTCAGATGGTAGACAAGAACAAGCGATGCGCCGGTGACGCTGAGCAGGATGACGTTCGTGATCAGCGACGAGACCAGGATAGCGATCAGGAGCTTCCTGGGCTGCTGTGGCGCTTGTTCCATGGGTCCTTCCTCCACCGGCTACCTTCTGCGCCTGCCGCCGCTGCGTCCGCGGCCGGGCCGGGCACGGACGCGGGACGCCCGCCCGCCGCTTCGACCTCGCGACATATTGCCCCAGGAGCTCCGGTGTCGGTTCTGCGCGGCCCCCACTCGCTGCCGGCTGTTTCGCTTGCCGGAACGGACGGAGGTGGGTCTTGCCCGTCTTCTTGACCTGGTCTGCGGCCGCCTGCTCTGTCCGGCGGCCGGCCGCTTTGCGGCCCGAGGGTTCTTCCGCCAGTCATTCACACGGTGTTGCGGGTTGCGGTCGCCGAAGGCGTCCACACGCTGTGCCAGCTTCGGGAACTCGCCCCGGCGGGCGACAATGTTCTGGATACGGTCCATGTGCTCGGAAAGACGGTCCTTTGCGCCGGGGAATTCCTTCCGCAACTGGGCGACGTCGCGCAGCAGATCGGGGTCGCGGATGAGGTCCGCCGCGTCTGCAATTCCCGCCAAGTCCTTGACGATGGCTTCTGCAAGCTCGCCGTTCTGGTACTGCTGCCAGTACTCCAGCGCCGCGGCCGCCGCGTTCGCGTATTCGTCGGCGTTGGCCAGCAGGTAGTCGATCATCTCACCCGTCGGGCCGCTATAGACCTCGACCGAATTGCCTGAGACCTCCGCCTGATAGTAGGTCTCCGGCAAGGGTTCCTCGGCGGGCGCGGTTTCTGCCGGCGCAGTGGATGCCGCGGCGGCCTGCTGGGCCTCGTTCAGATCCTCCACGGCGTCGGCGAACTCCTCCAGGGCCTTCTGGTTCGCCTTGAGCAGATCGATCCATTTCTCCTTCTGGGCGTCCTCTTCCTGCTCCAGTTTCGCGGCCAGCTTGTCGGCGATGCTTGTCGCCCTTTCCGGCGAACGGGAGTAGAAACGCCCGACGATGGCCGCAATGCCAATGAAGTCGTTCAGGGTCTTGACGATGCCAGGATGCTCGGCCAGCGTCTTCGCGGCCTTCTGTACCGACTCCGGATACTTCGTCACATCAGGCAGCTCCTTGGACTTGCCCATCGCGACGATGAGGTCCGGCTGCGTGCAGAGATCGAGGATCGCCAAACGCACCTCCGGTGGGTAAGCGACGATCCCCTTGATCGCCTCGCGGCCTTCCTTGATCTTTTCGGCAAGAGGCTGGCCTGCCGACGGTCCTGTTGGGACGACAATGCCAAGAAGCACGACCAAACCCCAGGCGATCCAGCATCTCCTCATCGTTGCTCCTCCCAAGTAGCCTTTCTTCCTCCCCACGCAGCCGTCCTCCGGGGCCAGCAGCGGCCCGGGGCCATCGGGTTAGTGGGGTCCGTCCATAGAGGGTAACAGAAAATCCCCAGAAGTCTCCATCCACCGCCGCAGCCGGCCCCGCAGATCGGCCTCCACCGAGGCGGTTTCCGGTCGCCCGGACAGGTTGGTCATCTCCAAGGGATCGTTGTGCAGGTCATACAGCTCGGCAATGTCGCCATGATTGTAGATGTATTTGTATCGGTCCGTCACGACCGTTCGCTGGAGCCATTGATGCGCGACGTTGCCGTTGTATTCCGAGAACATCTCCGGCCGCGACGGCGCGGATGGGTCTTCGAAAGTACCCCTGAGCGATTGTCCCTGCACGCCTGCCGGGGTCTCGATCCCCGCATAGTCCAGAATCGTCGGCAGGATGTCGGTGTGTCCGGCCAGATGGTCCCGCCGCCCCGCCGTCTGCCCCGGCACCCGCGCGATGAACGGCGCGTGGATCGACTCCTCATAGCAGACCATCTTCTGGAACAGGCTGTGGCAGCCGAGCTGCTCGCCGTGGTCGGTGGTAAAAAGAATGATGGTGTCGTCCATCAGGTCTTGCGACCGAAGCGCGTCCAGGATCATACCGATGCATTCGTCCACCATCGTCACCATACCGTAGTACACCGCCCATGTTTCGAGCCATGCCTTCCGGTCCGGCAGCGCGCCGATGATGCCGGGCAGGTGGCGCAGGTGCATCGGCGGCTTGCCGTCGAGGGGGGCCATCAGGTTCGCCGGCGGGGAGATGTCCGACGGCGAGTACATGCTGTAGTACGGTTCCGGGATCACGAACGGCGGGTGCGGCGCCCAGAGGAAACAGAACAGGGCGAAGGGATCAGTAGGATCGACATCACCGATGAACTCGGCGGCATGCTGTGCGAAGAAGAAGTCCAGGAAATTCTCCGGCGTGTACGGATGCTCACCGGGGTTCGGTGCGCTGTAGCGAATTTCCTGCCTCTTGCCATCGATTTCGACAGAACACGGGTGCTGGTGGGGGGTGTAGTCATACGGCTTCAGGCCCCGGTCGTCGAGGTACTTTCGGTAATCGCTGTTGCTGATGTATCGGTCGAAGACGCCCTTGCTTTTCAGGGGAGGGACCGCCCGGACATGGTCCACGCCGATGTGGCCGATCCGGTATCCGGCCTGAGAGAGGAGGTCGTGCACGGTGATTTCGTCTGCGTTGATGACGCCGTGGGACTTACTCCCCTTGTCCTTCGTTCCGAAGGCGTTGATCGTCGCGCCGCAGGAGTGCGGGTAGCGGCCGGTGGCGATGGAGCTGCGCGCCGGTACGCAAAGGGGGCACGAGGAATAGTACCGGTCGAAGACGACGCCCTCCCCGGCCAGACGATCGAGGTGGGGCGTCCTCGGGCCGCCCGGGTTGTACGCGCCGACGCAGTCCCGCCGCTGCTGGTCGGTCATGATGAGAACGATATTTGGTCTCTTGCTCATAACGCGCTATTGTAGCCGGCATCCTTCCCGATTTCCACAGAAAAGGATTGAGCGCGAGGTCGGCGGGCGAGTCTATCCGGCGGAGGAAAATATGTCTTGTGTTCCCACCCGATAGCAGATCCTCCCGCACTGCAGGCAGCGCTGGGCCTCGCGGCGGGCGGCGGTCTCGGACAGACCGGTCTCCACTTCCTGAAAACCGCGCAGGCGCTCCTCCACGGAACGCGCCGGCATCTCGGCCCGGGGGCTGAGCGGAATGTCCGACGCATCGGGCGGCGGACAGGGTACCGCCTCGCGGAGCTCGCCCGGCGGCGGTGCGACCTCCTGACCGGTAACGTAGAGATGGATCGACCGCGCGGCGCGCCGGCCGGCGGCGATGGCCTGAACCACCGTCTGCGGACCGGTGTACACGTCGCCGCCGGTGAAGATGAAGGGGACATTTGTTTGCAGCGTGCGCTCGTCGGCTTCAAGCGTGTCCCAACGAGTGGCGCCGATCTTGAGGTCGTCCGGCGCGTCGGCATCGAAGTTCACATCCGGCCGTTGGCCGATGGCGGCGATGATGTTGCCCACCTCCATCACCGTCTCCGAACCGGGCGCCGGCACGGGACGGCGGCGCCCGCTCTCGTCGGGCTCGCCCAGTTCCATTTGGATGTATTCCAGCTTCGCGAGCTTGCCGTCGGCGCCGGCGATCAGTTTCGAGGGAGCAGCCAGGAAGTGGAGCCGGGCCCCTTCGCGCTCGGTCTCCTCAACCTCGCGATCATTGGCCGGCATCTCCTCCCGCGAGCGGCGGTAGAGGATGACGACCTCCCCGCACCCGCAGCGCAGGCAGGTCCGCGCTGCGTCGATGGCCGTATTGCCGCCGCCGACCACGACGACGCGCTCGCCGAGCGGCGGCGAATCGCCGGCGGCCTGGCGGGCCAGAAAGTCGACTCCAGCCATAACGCCGGGCAGGTCATCACCTTCCACGCCGAGGGACATGCTCGTCCACGCGCCAAGGGCCAGGAAGACGGCGTCGAAGCCATCGTCTCTCAGGCCCTGCAGTGTAACGTCCTTTCCGAGGACCGTCTCGGTATGGGTCTCGATGCCCAGCGCCAGGATGCCCTCGATCTCCCAGTCGAGCGCCTTGCCGGGCAGACGGAACTCCGGGATGCCGTAGCGGAGCATGCCGCCGAGCTTGGGCTGGGCGTCGAATATCTCCGGGGTGTGGCCCATGCGACGGAGGTAGTAGGCGCAGCTCAAGCCGGCCGGGCCGCCGCCGATGACGGCGATCCGCTTGCCGGTGTTGGGGGCGATGTAGGGTTTCAGGTGTTTGCCGCTCTCCCTCTCGTAGTCGGCGGCGAAGCGCTTGAGGTGGTTGATGGCGACGGCCTCGTCCACGCTCAACCGACGGCACTCCATCTCGCACGGGTGGGGGCAGACGCGGCCGCAGGTGAGGGGCAGGGGGTTGCGCTCCTTGATCGTTTCGACCGCTGCGAGGTATCGGCCGTTCCGGATGTGGTCGATATAGGCCGCGATGTCGATCTGCGCCGGGCAGGCCTGCCGGCAGGGGGCGAGGCAGTCCTCTACGGTGTGGAACCGCCGCAGGCGCTCGCTGATCGACTCCAGGCGGAGCACATGGGTGGGGCAGCAGTCTACGCAGATGCCGCAGCCGGTGCAGAGACGTTCGTTGACGACGGGCAGGCCCCCCTTGCCCATGTGAATCGCGCCGAAGGGGCAGAGGCGCTCGCACGTGCCCAGGCCCAGGCAGCCGATCATGCACTCCTTCGCGCCGCCGTAGAGCAGGACCGCCGCGCGGCAGTCGTGGGCGCCGTTGTAGATATATTGCAGGGCAGCTTTGTCGGCGCTGTATCGGCAGCCGAGGACGGCCTTTCGCGGCTCGACCTGCTCGGCCTCCAGCCCCATGACCTCGGCGACGGCCTGGGCGATCTCGTACCCCCCGGCGACGCAGACGTTCGGCCCGGCCTTCCCCCTGACCACGGCCTCCGCCGCCGCCGCGCAGCCGGGGTGGCCGCAGGCGCCGCAGTTCGCGCCCAGGAGGGCGTCCTCGACCTCGATGATCCGGGGGTCTTCATGGACATGGAAGACCCTGGCCGCGACGGTGAGGATCATCGCAGCCACAAGGCCGATGCCAAGGAGGAACAATGTGGCTATGAGGATTGAACTCATCTCATTTTGTCAATGCCGTAAGTGATGCATCCACCCCCAGGAAGCCAAAAAACGCCAGGGCCATGAGCCCGGCGGTGATCAATGTGATCGCCGTCCCCCGCAACGGCCGAGGAATGGGCGAGATGGGGAAACGCCGCCGAATCCCGGCCATGAGGACGATGGCCAGCATGAAGCCCACGGCCGATGCGAAGGAGAAGACGACCGTGTGTGTGAAGTCGAACTTTTTCCGAATGCACAGGATGGCCACGCCGAGGACCGCGCAGTTCGTCGTGATGAGCGGTAGGAAGACCCCCAGCGCATGGTAGAGCACGCGAACCGATTTTCTGAGGAACAATTCGACGAGCTGCACGAGCGTCGCGATGACCAGGATAAAGACGACGGTCTGCAGGTAAGCCAGGTTCATCGGAACGAGGCAGTAGTGATGGACGAGCCAGGTGATCGCCGAGGCGAAGGTGAGGACGAAGGCCACCGCCGCGCCCATGCCGAGGGAGGTCTTGACGTCCCGCGACACGCCGCAGAAGGGGCAGTTGCCGAGATACTGCGCCAGGACGATGTTGTTGACCAGGACCGCGCTGACGATGAGGACGACGTATTCCATGGCTATACCTTCCTCCCGATGGCGTTCATGAGGGCGAGGAGCAGACCCAGGCACACGAAGGCGCCGGGGGCCTCGACCATGAAGGTGAACGGCTCATACTGCGTGCCCAGAATGCCTATCCCAAACCATGTCCCGGCGCCGATGATCTCCCGGATCGAGCCGACAATCGTCAGGGCAATGGTGAAGCCGAGTCCCATGCCCAGCCCGTCGGCGGCCGAGAGGGCGATGCCGTTTCTGGAGGCAAACGCCTCCGCCCGCCCGAGGATGATGCAGTTGACCACGATCAGCGGGACAAAGATGCCGAGCTGTTGGTAGAGGGGGTAGAAATAGGCCTGGGTCACGAGCTCGACGATTACGACGAATGTCGCGATGACGACGATGTAGGCGGCGATGCGCACCTTGCGCGGAATAGTTTTTCGCAAGGACGAAATAATGACGTTCGAGCAGAGCAGGACGAACGTCGTCGCCAGGCCCATGCCCAGGCCGCTGCCGACCGACTTGGTGACGGCCAGTGTGGGGCACAGGCCCAGCACGAGGCGGAAGGGAGGGATCTCCTCCCACAGTCCCTTCCTGAACTCTGTCCAGACGTTTTTCGCCATTGGGGCCCTACCGGTTCAGTATTTGCTTTTTGATCTTCGGATATTCCGCGATGCTTTTCTGGACGGCCCGGCACACGGCGCGGGACGAAGTCGTTGCGCCGGTGACGGCGTCGATCTCGCCGCCGTCCCGCTTGAGCGCGAACTCAGCGTCGAGAGCCTTGCCCGCGAAACGGTCGGAGAATTCCTCACGCGTGACGCGCGACCCGACGCCGGGCGTCTCTTTGTGCGCGGTGATGCCGATGCCGGTGAGACCATGCCTCTTCAGGTCATATCCGACAACGACGCCCATCTCTCCGCCGAAGCCCTCGACCGTTGTCTCGTAGGCCATGCCCGTGATCTCGCCGCCGGTCCTCCCGATGAAGACGGTGACGGGTTTCCCGTCGATGGTGACTCGGTTCCGGTCCCGGACCGGGTCGTTCGTGGCGGACCGCAGGACCCGTCTCACCGCCGGGCCCTTGACGTATTTCATGATCTGGTCTTCGATGCGTCCCTCCGTCGCGCGCCGCACCGCCGCCAGCAGAAAGCCGCAGGCCGCGCAGATCAGAGTCAGGGCCAGGATCATCTTGGTGGTTTCGTTCATGTCACTGCCACGGGGCGAACCGTGGACCTCGGCCGGACCATGTCCAGCAGAAAACTCGTCATGTTCATCAACAGAATTGCGAAAAACGTGCCGTCCGCATAGCCGCTCCACACACGGAGCAGGACGGTGAGCATGCCGCACCCCAGGCCGAAGATGACCATCCCCCACTTGCTCACGGGCGAGCTGGCGTAGTCCGTCGCCAGGAAGAACGCGCCGATCATCGTGTTGCCGGCAAGCACGTGGAAGAGGGGGCCGGCGTAGGCCCCGCCGCCTGCGAGGCGGAAAAGCGTGGAAACGACCGCAACTCCGACCAGAAACGAGACGGGTATCCGCCACGAAATCAGGCCGCGGGCGATCAGGAACAGTCCGCCCGCGAGGAGCAACAGATCGGACGCGCACCCGATGCCGCCGATTTCCCGGCCCACAAAGAGGTCCCACATGCTGAACTGGCCGAGGGCCGTTGCCCCCTTCTGCCATAGAACATCCAGCGGATATTTCGCGTCCGGTGCGATGTTCACAAAGGCGAGGTGGATATCCATCCGGATCTTCCACGAGATCTTCAGCGCAGCCCAACCGACCAGCACCGCGTTGAAGGGATTGCTCCCCAGTCCGCCGTAGACCTGTTTCCCGACCAGGATGCAGACAAAGGCCCCCACGATGACCAGCCAGAACGGCGCACTGGGCGGGAGGATCAGACCGAGGAGGAGGCCGTTCAGGACGGCGCTGCCGTCAGTGACG
This sequence comes from Planctomycetota bacterium, assembly GCA_013152475.1. Taxonomy (GTDB): domain Bacteria; phylum Planctomycetota; class Brocadiia; order JAADGH01; family JAADGH01; genus JAADGH01. The sequence goes on along the minus strand of JAADGH010000066.1, from coordinate 10,659 downwards.
GTGGTCGGTTTTCGGAACAAGAGTTGGCTCAGCGCCTCGAACACGACGCACGAGACGATGGCCAGGCTGATCACACGCGCGGCATCCATCCCATACAGATAGACGCCGAACAGCGTCGTCGGCATCAAGGCCAGGACAAACCCGTACATGACGGAGGCGATTCCGGCGCCGCAGTGCCAGTGGGGTGGATAGGAGACGATGAAGTGGGGCTTTTTCACGGCGCCACCCCTTCCGGCTCCGCTTCCCGTATCTTGGCGATCTCAGATCTGGCCAGCTTGAGGTAGTGGACCAGCGGCCGACGCGCCATGCAGACGTAGGCGCACAGGCCGCAGTCGATGCAGGCGCCCACGTGCAGGTCCCGGCATTCCTCGAAGATTCCGAACTCGGAGTAACGGCAGATGAGATTCACCTGCAAGTCCATCGGGCACGCGGCAGAGCACTTTCCGCAGTTCAGGCAGGGGTTGTTCTCATACTCAACAACGCTCGACCCGTCCTGAACATAGATTGAATCGGTTACAGGCGTCACGGCGAAATCGGTGGAGGTGCAGGCCGCCCCGCGCATGGCCCCGCCGAGGACGATCTTGCTTGTTTCGCTAATATCAATTTCGTATTTTTGAAGAACATCGCCTATGGGCGTGCCGATGCGGACCCGCAGGTTCTTGCATAGGCCCATTGACGGAACAGCCAGCGTCAGCAGTTTCTCCTGCCGGGGTGTGCCGGTCCTCAGCGCCTCGGTCATGGCGAACATCTGTTCACTGGCGACCACGAGTCCTTTCCTTGCCTTGGGCGCCGTCTTCTGCAGGAGCACCTGGGGCAGACCGTTCGGATACAGGGGGGCCACGATCCGGATGTCAATCGCATCCGGACTCACCTTCTCGACCAAGGAGCGGAGCGGCTTCGTGACGGCGAGCGCCACCCGATCCAGACCCGTCAGGGCCCTGAGCAGAGCCACCGCCTCCTCCAGCCTGTTGGCGTTATCACGGAGGACTTGCTGGTTGATCGTCTGGACCGGGTCGGCGTCAAGGCCGCTTACGACGGCGATCTCGATGTCGCCATCCCAGTCGGTGGGAAAACCAAGGGCGGAAAGGGCGGCGACGAGTTCGCCCCTGCTGTGCTGGGCCGGGTTCGTAATTGCCTTCAGACCATCGGCCATCTCGTTCTTCTCCGAGACGTCGATGGAGAGGGATGTCAGACGTTCGCCGTCGATGCCGAGGAAGGGATCGGTCTTCGTCACCGTACCCGTCGCCGGCGAGACGAGGTCCGGCGCAAGCCGCTGCCCCGTCTTCACCCTGTCCCCGACGCCGACGCGGGCCTCGCCCTGCGCCGCGAAAAGGCGGATCTTTTTCGGCGCGGGGAAGGTCTCGATGGGAACACTATCGGTGCTCAGGGGAATTCGCGGGCGCCAGAATTCAAGAAGCGATACCGTTCGCACGACGGGCCTATATCCTAATGGGTTTGCTTGTGACAGTGGCTGCAGTCCTCGATGACATGACAGCTTCGGCACTTGGCGCCGATGCAGCGCTTGTGGATCTTCTCGGCCTCGCAGCGTTTCGGCTCCTTGCCGTAATAGTGGCAGGCCCGGCAGCTCATCTGCGGAGGCGGACTTCCGTTCGGCAGATCGTGATGGCATTCCTTGCAGTCTTTCTCCGGGGTCCCGGGAGGGGCGTGGAGTTGGTGGTTGAATGCCACCGGTCCCCCTTTGGTGAGGAACAGAAAGCCGACGGGGCTCTGGTCCCACTCCACCGCGTATCCCACGAACGCCACGATGGCAAGATTCAGCAGGGCAACGGCAAGGATGATGGTATGCGTTTTCTTTGACATAGGTCAGGGAATAACTCATGATACGATAAGGCGTGCGACCTTCATCTTTTATCATACCGTGATCATCGGTCTCGATTCAAGCCCATTTCGTCCTGGGGCGCAGGTCGCTTCTCTCTGTATGGGGCGCCATCTCATGCCGTTTTTCCATTGATTCGTCCCGGTCAGGTGCTACAATCCGGCATGGCCGTAACGAGTGATAAAGAAAACACTTCCGACAACCGCCCTCCCCGTTCACCGGTCGGGTATCTCCTCGTCATCGGCCCGGGCATCGTCCTTGCGGCCACGGGCATCGGCGCGGGCGATATGGTCGCGGCCACGGTGGCCGGCGCGAAGTTCGGCCTCGCCGTGGCGTGGGCGTGCGTCCTCGGCGCGGTCCTCAAATTCGTCCTCAGCGAAGGCGTGGCCCGCTGGCAGCTCGCCACGCATACGTCGGTCATCGAGGGGTGGGCGGATCACCTGCCAAGGGTCGTGCGATACTACTTTCTGGCCTATCTGGTGGTCTGGACGATCTGGGTCGGGGTTGCATTGATGTCGGCCTGCGGCATCGCGGCCCACGCGATGGTCCCGGTTTTTTCTCACACCACGTGGGCCGTCCTGCATTCCGTCGCGGCGCTGCTCTTGGTGCTCACGGGACGGTATGCCTGGTTCGAGAACAGCATGAAGCTCTTCATCGGCATCATGTTCATATCGATCATCGTGGGGGCGATCAGCGTCTGGCCCGGCGCGAGCACCCTGCTGAGGTCTGTTCTTGTCCCCGCTATTCCCAAGGGGTCGCTTGCGTACCTCCTTGGCGTCATCGGCGGCGTCGGCGGCACGGTGACGCTGCTTTCCTATGGCTATTGGATTCACGAGCATGGGTGGAAGGACGAAAAATGGGTCAAGGCCGTTCGCGTCGACCTCGGGACGGCCTATCTCTTGACAGGTTTCTTCGGCGCGGCTTTGATCATCCTTGCCTCCCAGGTGCTCCATGCCAAGGGCATTGTGCCGGCAAAAGGGGAGGCCGCGCTCCAGATGGCGGCGATGCTGGGAGAAACGGGCGGCGCCATAGGGAAGTGGGTCTTCCTCATAGGCTTCTGGGGGGCAGTGGCCAGCTCGATGCTCGGCGTTTGGCAAGGGGTGCCGTACCTTTTTGCCGACCTCATCGGCGTCATGAAGGGTGCGAAGGGCAAGGACCGGGAACGGATGAGGGACAAGAGGTCGCGCTGTTATCGCGGCTATCTGCTCTTCATTGCATTCGCCCCGATACCTCTCTTGGCCCTCGGCAAACCGGTGGCCTTGAATATTGCTTATGCCGTCATCGGTTCGCTGTTCATGCCCTTCCTCGCGGGCACGCTCCTCTACATGAACAACCGGCGAAAGCTGATTGGGAAGCTACGGAACGGCATCCTCACCAATGCGCTGCTCGCGCTGACGCTGCTGCTGTTCGCCTACCTGGGCGCGTTGCACCTGTGGCAGGGGGTTGGGTTCGGCCGTCTCTTCGGCTCGTGAGGTGAGGCGGCACGGTCACATGCCGGGGTCTTTGCTGAGGCCTGAGAAGTGCCTGTAGTCCCGCAGGTCGAACTCCACCGGATTGATCGCCCATGGCGCGCCGGCGTCTGCAAAGAAGATGTCCTCCGCGACGCATCGGTCCACCAACTCATCAAACCCCTTGATCGCGATGGCGTGATCGCCGTCCAGGTCCGTTCGGGCCGCATGTCCGGCCCCGATCTCCGGGATCGGGTTCAGCGCCTCGTGAATCCCATTGACGACCACCACCTGCGGCAGGGAGTTTTCGAGCGTGCAGATCGGCTCGCGCCCCTCGCGAATCGCCGGGATCGCCAGATCGAACGCCTGGAAGTGAACCTTCTTTCCGCCGTTGTCGAAGGTCTCCACCGTGCCGTCGTTGAATTGGACTTTCGTCTCGCCCGACGGCGCCTCGTAGCGCACCTTCCCGTTCTCACACTCGATCAGCGACACGGGGTTGCCCTGCGTCGGGCAGGCGTGGCTGGCAATGTGCCGGACCGTTGCGCCGCTGTCGGTCGTCACCAGGACGTTCGCCGTGTCGAACGACTCGATCGGGTAGGCGTGATAGGCCTCGACCTTCACCGACACCGGCAGGGCGCTGTCCTGGTGCGTCGCCCCGCAGAGGTAGAGGATGTTCATCAGGTAGTGCGCCGTGGCGTTTTGCACAGGCGAGTCCATTACATACCGGTCGCCCGACTTGATCCGTCCCTTCCACGAGCTGTTGTCGTAGTAGGACCATTTGCGCGGCCAGCGGACGTTCGTGACGGCCCGCTTCACCTTGCCCAGCCGGCCGCTCACGATCCACTCCTTCAGGCGCTGGATGGAATCGGAAAAGATGTTCTGGTAACCGATGGCGACGATCTTGCCTGTGCGGTTCTTCGCCTCGATCATGCGATGCACCTCGTCCACCGTCGCGGCGACGGGCTTCTCGCAGGTCACATCCCAGCCGGCCTCCAGCGCCGCAACGGTGAACTCCTCGTGGGAGTCGATGCTGGTGGCGATGGACAGCAGGTCCAGGCGATCTCGTTCGCCGCGCATGAAGTCCTCGAAGGTGGTATAGACGCGCATGCCTCGCTCTTCGATCTTCGTGCGGGTCTCGGCGTAGCGATCCTGGTAGTAGCTCCTGGCGAAGACCGACTCGACCTTCAGTTCCCCCTGATCTTCAAGCTGCCACAATGCGCCGAAATGGGTCCGGGCAAAGCCGCCGAGGCCGAGGATGCCGACTCGCAAAACGGACATGGGTGATCCTTTGCTCTCAGTTCTGTTTGCGTTCGTCAATACGGCACCTTACATTGTAATCCCCTCGTCACATGCGATCAAGGACAAGGAACATCAATTTCCCGTTTTGTGTTGAACATCGCCGGGATGGCGGCTATGATTACCACTGCCATGAGCAAGAGACTCCTCCTCATCACAGGGTCTGAGGGCCGGATCGGCTCCGTTATCGGTCCCCGTCTGGCGCGGCGGTACGCCGTCCGGTCGGCCGACGTCAAGAAGAGTACGTGGAATGCGGAGCACATCCGTGCCAGTCTTGCCCGCCTGGCCCCTGCCAGAAGGGCCTGCCGCGGCGTGGATACGGTGATTCATCTCGCCCATGCGCCGATGGAGCCGGACGACGCCTACATGACACCCAAGGACCCGAACCTGCCCATGCTTCTGGCGCTCCTGAAGGCGGCGCGGCTGGAGGGATGCCGTCGTATCATCTGCGCCAGTTCGGTTCATGCGATTTCGGGATATCCGGAGGACGTTCGAGTGACGGAGGACATGCGACCGCGCCCCGACTGCCGCTATGGCGTCTTCAAGGCCCTCGTCGAGGCCGCCTGCGCCCAAGAGGCGGACCGGGGCGGCCCCAGCGCCTTTGCCGTGCGTATCGGCTCGTGCCACGGTCCCAAACAGGAGCGGGTCGATCACCCTCTGACGTACAGCGCATACGTGCACTGGCGCGACCTGCTCCAGCTCATGCGTCTCATGATCGAGGCAGCGGACGAGCTCCGGCATGGGGTCTTCCACGGCGTGAGCAGGGTGAGGAAGCCGAGGATGTCGTTCGCAATGACGAAGAGGATGCTCGCCTACGAGCCGAAGATGGCGATCCCGGGGGCGTGACTGCCATGCGCATCGCCATTATCACCCAGGACGAGCCGATCTATCTCCCCCGGCAGGTAGCGCACGTCATCGAGCAGAGCGCAGGCCGCGTTGTCGCCGTCATCATTCTGCCGCCATTGAATGAGACAAGACGGAACGTAGCGCGGCGCTTGCTCCGACTGTTCGGTCTCCGGGCCTTCCTGGGCCTTCTGCGGAGATACGCATGTGCGAAACTCTCAGGCTCCGTCGAGCGTGCGGCGGATCGCGCCGGCGTGCCGGTCTACCGTCCGGACGACGTGAACGAACCTTCGTTTGTGCGAATCGTCCGGCTGGACATCCGGCCGGATATTGTGGTGTCGCTGTCCGCCACACAGATTCTCAGGGGCAATCTGCTGAGCATACCGCCGAAGGGGTGCATCAACGTCCACTCCGGGCCGCTGCCGCACTACCGGGGACACATGCCCTGCTTCCGGGCGATGCTGAACGACGAGGAGAGCACGGCTGTCACGGTCCACTACATGGACGAGGCCATTGACGCCGGCGACATCATCCTTCAGGAGGAGATCAAGATTCACGACGATGAAACGCTCGATTCCCTGATCCGGCGGTGCAAGGATGCCGGTGCGGACCTGGTGACGCGCGCCCTGGAGATGATCGAGGCCGGCACAGCCCCCCGCCTGCGCAACGACCCGAGTGAGGGGTCCTACTTCCCCTTCCCCGGCGTGGAGGAGGGGCGGCGCTTCAGGAAGAAAGGCAAGCGGTTCTGGTGAAATGACAACGATCCTCGGTGTCAACATAGGTCATGCCGACACGGCCGCCGCACTCGTGGTGGACGGGGAGCTCGTTTTCGCAATTGCGGAAGAACGCCTCACCCGCAAGAAACACTACGGCGGCTTCCCGGCCCTGGCTATCCGGGCCTGTCTCGATGCAGCGAACGTACGGATGGAGGAACTGGACTACCTGGCCATTGGCCGAAACTCCTCGGCCAACCGCGTCCGGAAGGTCTGCTATGCCCTCAGCGACCCGCTTCGGCTCCCGAGCCTTTTCGGGGTATGGCGCAGGAGAAAGGGACTGGACGACCTAAAAGCGATGCTCGCGCGCGAGATGGACGTCGCGCCGGATCAAATGCGATTCCAGGAAGTTCATGTCGAGCACCACCTCGCTCACATCGCCAGCGCGTTCTACGTAAGCGGTTTCGACCGGTGCGCGGGATTCAGTTACGATGGCGCCGGCGACTTCGTCTCGGCCATGTTTGCGCGGTGTTCGGGGAATGACATTGAGGTCCTGCACCGGACGTACCTTCCTGCATCGCTCGGGCACTTCTACACGATCTGCTGCAAGTTCCTGGGCTACCACAAGTACGGCGATGAGGGGAAGGTGATGGGCCTGGCGCCGTACGGCGAGGACACGTACGGCGAGTTCTTCCGCCGCGTCCTCCGATGCAATGGGCTGCGGATGAGGATGGACCCCGAGTTTTTCCCGCCCATCGGTCCCGACCACGGCTTCTTCATCGACGGCGAGGGCGCGCCGCAGATGTCCGTCCACTTCAGCGACCGGTGGCGGCGGGAGTTCGGTGAGGCCCGCGAGCCGTACGCGGAGGTGGGGCAGCGCGACAAGGACATCGCCTTCGGCATGCAGAAGCGCTTCGAGGAGTGTGCTCTCGGCGGCCTGAACGAGCTGCACCGCCTCGTCCCCGGCGAGAAGCTCGCCATGGCCGGGGGGTGTGCGCTGAACAGTGTGCTGAATGGAAAAATCTTCGATAAGACCCCTTTCGCAAATACGTATATCCAGCCGGGCGCGGGGGATGAAGGTCTCGCCATTGGCGCGGCGTTCTATGTCTGGCACAAGTGGCTCGGCAAGCCGCGGCGTTTCGAGATGACGCACGCCTACTGGGGCCCGGAGTTCTCCGAGTCCGATATCCGCTCCGCGCTCGATGCCGCCGGTCTGAAGTACGACCGCATGGAGAGGGCGGCCCTGCTCGATGCCGCGGCAAAGAGCATCGCGCGGGGCGACGTGGTGGGCTGGTTCCAGGGCCGGATGGAGTGGGGACCGAGGGCGCTCGGCAATCGTTCTATCCTCGCGCATCCCGGACGGGCCGACATGAAGGACATCCTGAACTCCCGGGTGAAACGGCGGGAGTGGTTCCGGCCGTTTGCGCCGTCGATCCTGGCCGACCGGCAGTCGGGGTACTACGAGCACGACCATCCCAGCCCCTTCATGCTGCATGTTTTCGCAACGGCGAAAGATAAGCGTGCGGCGCTCTGCGCCGTGAACCACGTGGACGATACCGGCCGGATCCAATCCGTCACCCGCGGTGAGAACGAACTGTATTATGATCTGATCCGGGCCTTTGAAAAGGAAACGGGTCTTCCGGTGGTTCTCAACACCAGCTTCAACGAGAATGAACCGATCGTCTGCCGGCCCGATGAGGCGATTGATTGTTTTGTGAGAACCAAGATGGACACGCTTGCCATCGGGCCGTTCTTTGTGACAAAAGAGAAGGACCCAGGTTAAGAGGAGAAACGCCGTGAATCTGATCCTGATCGCGATTGATGCATGCCGGGGCGATCACCTGCACTGCAACGGGTATCCGAGGGAGACGTCACCGTGCATCGACCAACTGGCCGCCGAGGGGAGCACCTTCACCGATGTCACCCCCGCTTGGCCCTATACGGCGATCTCCTACACCTCCATGATCACCGGATGGTATCCGTTCAATCACAAAATGATTGCGAATCCTCATGGCGTGCACAACGCGAACGACTTCCTCTTGGATGAAACCATCTGGTCCATCGCACAGGTCGCGCTCGATGCCGGCTATCGAACGGCGAGCTTCGACAGTCTGCTCAGCTTTTGGTCGCACTCGAAGCAGTTCGTTCGCGGCTACCAGCACCTTTTCAATCCCACCACCGACAGCAAGGGCGTGTCGAAGAGCCAGCTCCCGGCGGAGGCCTACATCGGCGAGATCACCCATTGGCTGGAGCGGTTTAAGGACGAAAAATTCTTCATGTTCGTGCACTACTGGGATACCCACCAGCCCTTCGTTCCGCCGGAGCGATTCAAAAGGTGGACGGGTACGGAGGGGTGGAAGTTGAGGACCGCCGCCGACGGCGTCGAGGTCTACGAGGGCGTCGGCCCGAAGGCGAAGGCGGAGGAGCCGAAGAACCTGGAAACGATCAACGGCTACGACGGCGAAGTGTTGCATGCCGATCATTACGTGGGCGAGATCGTCAAGTGCCTGAAGGCGCAGGGCATCTACGACGACACCGCGATCATCGTCACCGCCGACCACGGCGAGCTGATGGTGGAAGGCCCGGTCGACTCGGTCAAATTCTGCATGACAGGAACATGGCACCCGACGATGAACATCCCCCTGGTCGTGCGCGTGCCCGGCATTGACGCAAAAGTAAAAACGTCGAAGGCCCTCATGCACCATGTGGACATCGCGCCGACCCTATGCGACGTGCTCGGTCTGGAGTGGCCGGACGTGCTCGATGGCGAGAGCGTCCTGCCCATCATGCGCGGCGAGAAGGACAAGCTGCGCGATGCGGTCATCGGCATGGGCACCTACGGGCATGTGCCGCAGCGGTTCATCAAAACGGCCGACCACAAGTTCATGGTCAACCTGCGGCCGGAGCCCTACGCCGAGCAGTTGGAGCGGCTGATGAAAACCGGCTGGCGCATTCTCTGGCCCGACCCGCCGAAGGTGGAGCTGACCGACCGCAAGACCGATCCGGAGGAGCGTAAGAACCTTGCTGAGGAGAGGCCTGATCTGGCAAAGAAGATGGCCCAGCTCCTGGACGAGGAGCTCAAAGCCAAAATGCGCGGCCCCGACCCCTTCCGCCCGGAGATGCGCGAGCGGATATGGATGGGGGAGAGTCTGTGGAACTGAGGCGATAGGGTTCACCTGTTGAGGAGAGATCAAATGTTCATCGACATTCACGCCCACGCGTACCGGAAGCGTCCACCCGCGTATGGGATGTCCAGCCCGGAGCAGGTGATTGAGCGCTACGACGAGGCCGGCATCGAGAAGGGCGCGCTGCTTCCCATCGTCAGTCCCGAGATCTACCTCCCCCAGGCGAACGAAGACATCCTCGAAATGGTCGAGCAGCATCCCGACCGGTTCTTCCCGTTCTGCAACATCGATCCACGCGCCCTGACGAACTCGGCCGACGCGCCGCTGGACCGTTTGCTCCGGCACTACTGCGACCAGGGCTGTAAGGGCGTGGGCGAGATCATGCCCAACCTGCCCATGCGGGACCCGATGGTCCAGAACCTGTTCAAACATGCAGAGGCCGTCGGGCTGCCGGTGACCTTCGACGGCTCGGACCAGACGACAGGGGATTTCGGGTTGTACGATGATCCCGGCCTGCCGCAATTGGAGCATACCCTGCAGAGGTTCCCAAAACTCATCATGATCGCCCACGGCCCTGTGTTTTGGACGGAAATCGCGCCGCTGGTAACGCCGGCGGAACGCAAGCCACCATTCTTCCCCCACGGCGGCCAGACACCCTGGCCGAGGCCGACCGGACCGATCGAGAGAGAGGGCGTCGTCCCAACCTTGTTCCGGAGGTACGGCAACCTTTATGGTGAGCTCTCCGACGCAGCCTACTCGCTCGCGCGCGATCCGGAGTATGGCGCCAAGCTCCTGACCGAGTTCCAGGACCGCCTCCTCTTCGGCACGGACATCTGCGGTCCCAAGACGCCCTTCCGGGCGATGGACCTCCTCTTCGAATGGCGCGATACAAAGAAGATCAGCGAAGAGGTCTTCAACAAGGTTGCGAGAGAGAATGCCGTGAAACTGTTCGGCTTGGAGTAAAAGGAGAACGGTGTGGGCGGACATCAACGATCAGGGGCCGTTGCCGGCTCTTTACGCGCTGGCGTGGCCAAGAGCGACATCACTACCGATGCTAAAGATGTGGCGGTTAATGACCCGCTGTACGCCAAGGCCTTGGTCCTGGACGACGGCAGGACAAAGGCAGCCATCATTGCCATGGATGTCGTGGCGATAGGCGGTATAGGTGAAATCGGGGATGCCTTTCTGCCGCAACTGCGCGAGTGGATTCAGAAGGAGCTGGGAATCCCCGGTCCCAACGTTCTGGTCAATGCCTCTCACACCCACCCGCCCGGCCGGTTGCTGTGCGACGGCGCCGAACAACTTGAGAGAACGTTCGATGCGGTCCGCCGGGCCCAGGAAAATATGACACCGGTGAAGGTGGGTTCCGGCTGCGGCCATGAAGACCGGATCATGAT
>JAADGH010000109.1:8246-84219 GCA_013152475.1 Planctomycetota bacterium | reverse complement strand
GCGCCGGTGAGTGTAATGGTCCCACCGCTGAGGTCGATGGTGTCGGCCTCGCCGTTCGTTTGGGCCGTGATGATGTCCGCCCGCAGTTGCGCTTCGGTGCCGGGGGTGAAGACCGCCGGGGAGATGCGCAGTTCCAGTTCCTCAGCGACAAGTGCACGATGAATACGATTGCCCGTTTTCATGGACGACCTCCATCACAGAAATGTAGACCGATCGGGAGCGAGTATAGAGATAAGACTTGACACAAAGAAAAAGGGATTGGCCGAGACGGGAGACAGTACTCCCCCGCGTTGCTGAAGAATACTAATTTGCCGCGGGATACGAGCGCGATTTTGCCTGTCCGCGTTGCTCAACTTGCTTGTGCCTTCCGTCTTTAAGGCCTATCCGACCCCGGCATTTGTAGCCCTCCCCTTTATGGGTGCGGTTTTCCCGCAGGCATAAAGCCTTCGGCCACAGGTTTTCGAATAGGCATTTAGCACTCCCCGTTCCGCTAAAGGCAAATGTAGAAGATATTATATAAAGCACAAGACGGCAGCGTCAAGAAAAAAAGAGGAGGAATTTCCCCACAATGCGCACGGTGTCATCGCGAGGAGTATCTTTCACTTACGCGAATATCGCACCTCGCACTGACAGAACGCGGGGGCATGGGGAAAGGGGTGCAAATGTTCTTTCTGGTAGGAGAGGAATCCTTTCCTTCTTCCTTCCTGCGTGACGTGGAGCCAATCCAACACCGTGACCAACAGTCGTGCCAGAATTGGCGTGTTCTCCCCTTCAAAGCGACGGGACGTTTTTTCCTTGATTGTGGAAATGTGGAAGCTATAATAGAGTGTTTCTACAGGGTCGGGGAACCGGACCCGAGGAAGGAACTGTGTTTGAATCGCTGACTGAAAGCCTGAATGCCGTCTTCCACAAGCTCCGCGGACGCGGCAAGCTGACGGAGAAGAACATCCAGGACGGGCTGCGCGAGATTCGCATGGCCCTGCTGGAGGCCGATGTCAACTTCAAGGTTGCGAAGGACTTCATCAAGGACGTAACCGAGAAGGCCATCGGCTCGGAGGTGATCAAGAGCATCACGCCGGGGCAGCAGATCGTGAAGATCGTGCACGACTCGCTTATCAAGCTCATGGGGGAGGGCGTCCCCACGATCCCCGCGGCCTCCGACGGCCCGACGGTGATCATGCTGGCGGGCCTGCAGGGCAGCGGCAAGACGACAACGGCCGGGAAACTGGCGGGCTACCTGCGGCGAAAGGGCCATAACCCCCTCCTCGTCGCGGCGGACGTGCAGCGTCCGGCGGCCATTGAGCAGTTGAAGGTATTGGGGCAGCAGCTTGATATTCCGGTGTATTCCGAGGACAACTCCCGCGCGGTGGCGATCTGCGGGCACGCCGTGCAGCAGGCCGGACAGGACGGCCGCGACATGGTCATCCTCGACACGGCCGGCCGGCTGCACATTGACGCGGAGATGATGGCCGAGCTGCGCGAGATCAACGCAAAGGTCAAGCCGCACGAGAAGTACCTGGTGGCCGACGCCATGACGGGGCAGGACGCGGTGAACAGCGCGAAGGAGTTCAACGATCAGCTTGAACTCGACGGCATTATTCTGACGAAACTCGACGGCGATGCCCGCGGCGGCGCGGCGCTGTCGATCAAAGCAGTGACCGGCAAGCCGATCAAGTTCGTCGGCGTGGGGGAGAAGCTGGACCGGCTGGAGGAGTTCCACCCGGACCGCATGGCCTCGCGTATTCTGGGTATGGGCGATGTGGTAAGCCTGGTCGAGAAGGCGCAGGAGACGGTGGACATGGAGCAGGCCGCCGCTATGCAGGAGAAGATCCGGAAGAACACGCTGAACTTGGAGGACTTCCTGAACCAGCTCCAGCAGGTGCGGAAGATGGGGCCGCTGAAGGACTTGATGAAGATGATCCCGGGGCTCGGCGGCCAGTTCGCCGAGGCGGAGCTGGAGGGTGGCGAGGAGGAGATCGGGCGCATCGAGGCGATCATCCGGTCCATGACGCCGGAGGAGCGGGAAAGCCCGGAGGTCATCCAGAGCAGCCGACGGCGGCGGATTGCGGCCGGCAGCGGCGTGGAGCCCCACGAGGTGAACCAACTGCTGAAGCAATTCAAGCAGACGAAGTCGATGTTGAAACGTTTCACGTCGGGCCAGGCGCCTCCGGGCGTGCCGGTGGGTGTGCCCGGCGCGAAAGGCCTTTCGGGAATCGGCCGCAAAAAACGAAGAGACAAGAGACGAAAACGAAAAAAATAGATCGTTTGGAAGGAGAGAGTATTGGCAGTCCGACTGAGATTGAAAAAGATGGGCAGGAAGAAACAGCCGTACTATCGGATCGGGGCCTTTGAGTCAACCTCACCGCGCGACGGCAGGGCCATTGAGGAATTGGGGTACTATCATCCCCTGGTTCAGGACGAAGAGAAGCAGCTTGTCCTGAACAAGGAGCGAGTGGAGCACTGGCTGCAGCACGGGGCAAAACCGACGGAGACGGTGGCCAGCCTGCTGAAAAAGCGCGGCATCAGCGTCAAAGCATGAGGTTTGACATCCTGACGATTTTCCCGGAGATGTTCCGGGAGGTCCTCGGATGCAGCATCCTGGGGATCGCTCAAGAAAAGGGGGCAGTCAGTTATCACCTGCACGATATTCGGGAGTACACCGGCGACAAGCATCGGCGGGTGGACGATCGGCCCTACGGCGGCGGGCCGGGGATGGTGATGATGCCCGGGCCGGTGGTCCGGGCGGTGGAGGCCGTGGAGGCGGCGGACGAGACGCCGTCGCTTCAGGTCCTCCTGACGCCGCAGGGCAGGACCTTCGATCAGGAGATGGCCGCGGAGCTGGCGCAGACGAGGCGGATCATGCTCATCTGCGGTCGATACGAAGGGTTTGACGAGCGGATTCGTCTGGCACTGGGGGCCGAGGAGGTATCCATCGGCGACTACGTTCTGAGCGGCGGGGAGCTGCCGGCGATGGTGATCATCGACGCGGTGGTCCGGCTGCAGAAGGACGTGCTGGGGCACCCGGACTCGGCGTTGCAGGATTCCTTTGGGGTGGAGGGGTGTCTGGACTTTCCCCAGTACACCCGCCCGCCGGAGTTTCGGGGCATGAGGGTGCCGGACGTCTTGCTGTCGGGGAACCATCAGAAAATCGCGGAGTGGCGGGCCAAACAGGCAAAACTGAGAACGATCTCCCGGAGATCGGATATGCTGGAAGCATCGCGATAGTCGTAGTGAAAGGAAAACACGATGAGCATCATCAAAGAAATCGAAGAGGCCCAGTTGAAAAAGGTACCGCACTTCAATCCGGGCGATACCGTGGATGTGCATGTGAGGATCGTGGAGGGGGAGAAGGAACGAATCCAGATCTTCAGCGGCACTTGCATCCGCCGCAACGGGGGGGGCATGAACGAGACCTTCACCGTCCGGCGCATCGTGGATGGCGAGGGGGTCGAGCGAATCTTCCCGCTGCATTCCCCCCGTATCGCCAAGATGAAGGTGACGCGACGGGGCAAGACCCGACGGGCCAAGCTCTACTACCTCAGACAGCGGACCGGCAAAGGCACGCGCGTAAAGGAAATCCAGGGCAAAATCGCCAATCTATCCGATGAAAAGATCGCCGAAAAGCCTGGGAAAAAGGGGTGAGGAGGCGGCCGTTCGCTACCTGAAGAAGAACGGCTACCGCATCCTGGAGCGTAATTTTTGCTGCCGCACCGGTGAGATCGATGTGGTGGCCAGCGAAGGGGACACGATTTGTTTTGTCGAGGTAAAAAGCCGACGGTCCAACAAGTCCGGCCTGCCGGAATACGCCATCACGAAAATGAAAAAACGCCGCATAGTGAACGCGGCGCTCTTCTATCTGACCCGCAAACGCGTTCAGGACGCCGACTGTCGATTCGATGTCATGTCCATCGTCATGGGCGAGGCGGAGCCCGAGATCGAGCTCTACAAGGGCGCCTTTCCCGCCGATCGCCCCCTGCCTTAATCCTCTATGCGCAACTTGGACTGGATTGCTTCGTCCACCTGACGCATGAGATTGGCAAACTCGAACCGCGTCGCACTGAGCTCCTTGATCAGCTCGTTGCTCGTCACCTGCGTGCGGAAATCTTCCAGCCGGCGCTTGTCCTCCGGCTCGATCGGCTTCATGTCGCGCTCCAGCTCGGCGATCTTGATCTGCTGCTTGTTGTACTCCTCCAGCAGCTTCTTCGCCTCTTGATCCTTCTCGAGCTTGTCCTGAATATCGAGCGAAGCCTTGTAACGCGGGTCCGCCGCGATGGCCTCCCCGAGTTGCTCGGCAAGTTTCAGTATCTCGTCCACGGGCATTGTCCTCCTACACAATCCATTTAAAATTATACAAACAAGGAAATTGACGATCAAATGAAATATGAACAACCACTTCTCAAACTTCTCAACAAACGAAAATACCGACCCATGACCGCCGACGAACTCGCCGACGAGCTTCGAGTCGACGACCGCGAACTATTCCTCGCCGAGCTCGAACAGATGCGCCGCGAGGGCGACGTGGCCCAGATCAAACTCAAACGCTATGCCCTCCCCCAGAGGGTGGGACTCATCGCAGGCGTCCTCCGGTGCAACCCCGGCGGCTTTGGCTTCCTCGTGCCCAAACCGGGCCACGCCAATGCCGACCTCTACGTAGGCCAGGAGGACATGGGCCTGGCCCTCCAGGGCGACACGGTCCTCGCCAGGGTACAGGAGCCGCCCCGACGGCGAGGGCGCCGGCCGGTCGCCGACCGCGGGCCGCGGGCCGAGATTGTCGAAGTCCTCCAGCGCGCGCGAACCGAGACCGTCGGCACCTTCCGCAAAACCCCCAACTTCCACTGCGTCGTCCCCGACGACCCGGCCTTCCTGCGCGACATCTACATCAGCCAGGCGAAGTCCCTCGACGCGAAAGAAGGCGACAAGGTGGTTGTCGCCATCGACGAATGGACCGACCCCCATCTCAACCCCGAAGGCCGCGTGCTCAAGATTCTTGGGGCGGAGGATGACCCGAGCATCGACCTCACAGCCATCATCCACCTTTTCAACCTGCCGACGGACTTTCCGCCCGAGGTGATGGAGGAGGCCAGGGCCGCCGCGCGGGAGCCTGTCGAACCGGCCATTGAAGGCCGGCTCGACCTGCGCAACAAGACCGTCATCACCATCGACCCCGAGGACGCAAAGGACCATGACGACGCGGTCTCCCTCCGCCGCACGCGCGGCGGATTCGAACTCGGCGTGCACATCGCCGACGTCTCCCACTACGTCAGGACCGGCATGGCACTCGACCGCGAGGCCCGGGAGCGGGGTACGAGCGTCTACTTCCCCGGTACGGTCCTCCCCATGCTGCCGCACGAACTCTCCTCCGACGCGTGCAGCCTGCGCGAGGGGCGCGTCCGGCTGGCGAAAAGCGTCCTGTTCAAGTTCTCCCCCGACGGCCATCGGCAGGACTTCGAGATTCGCCCCAGCGTGATCCGCAACTCCCTCCGCCTCAGCTATGGGGAGGCCTATGCGGCCCTCCAGGGCGACCCGCCCAAGCGGATACCCAAGGATATCGTGCAGATGCTCTCCCAGATGAAGCGTCTGGCGCAGCTCCTGTACGATCGCCGTGCCAAGAAGGGATCGATCGACCTCGACGTGCCGGAGATCAGCATCTCCCTGGACGCCAACGGCCGTGTGCAATCCGTCGGCGAGGCCGAACGCAACGCCGCCCACCGGCTCATTGAAGAGTTCATGCTGTCCGCCAACGAGGCCGTGGCGCTGTTCCTGACCAAGCGCAAGATCCCCTACCTGAGCCGCATCCACCCCGATCCGGCCGAGGAGGACCTGGACGACGTGCGGCAGTTGGCCCTGGCGCTGGGATATGAAGTGGGCGCCCCGCGCAACCCGAAGGACCTGCAAAGGCTCCTGTCCCAGGCCGAGGGGCGCGACGACGGCTGGCTCGTCAACATCGCCATCCTCCGGTCCATGCGTCTGGCGGAGTATTCGGTCAAACCGGACAAGCACTTCGCCCTGGCCTTCAGCCACTACACCCACTTCACTTCCCCCATCCGGCGCTACCCGGACCTGCTGGTGCACCGAATCCTCGACGAGCACTTTGCGGGCGCCCTCCGCGGCGCCGATGCGAGGGATGCCTGGCAGCAGGAGTTGAACGTCGTCGGCCCGCACTGCAGCGCGACGGAGCGCCGGTCCGACGACGCCGAACGACTGTTCATCAAGCGAAAGATACTTCGCTTTCTCGAGGACCACTACGGCGAGAAGCTTCACGCCCGCATCGCCGCCATCCGCGGCCGGGGGATGACCGTCCGCCTGGAGAAGTACCTTATCGAGGGCATGGTCCCCTTCTCCAGCATGACGGACGACTTTTATCGCTCCAATCGCACCCGCACCGGCGTCATCGGCCGCCGCACGAAGCGCCGCTACACCATCGGCCAGTCCGTTACCGTCACCATCCGCGAGATCGACCACGTGAGCTATGAGGCATTGTTCGCCCTGGCGGACTGAGAGCTCCCCCGGGCCGGGCGGGGGCGATTTTTAACTTGAAACGCCCCCGTCAACCTGCTTTATCTGACCTCGATATGATCTATTCGATCCTAAGCTGGTTCAACAAACACAAGTTCATCGCGCTCGTCACCATTGTCCTCCTCATCTGGATTTGGGGGGTGGTGGGGTTGTTGATCTTCGAGGCGCGGTCGCCTGACGGCAACCCGGAGCTCCGGACGTTCCGGTCGTGCTGGTGGGCCATCTTCGTCCAGCTCTTGAGCGGCGTGGAGGAATACAACCCCCACACCGTCGGCGGGCGGATTTGTGTATTGGTCGTCCTTCTTGGGGGGATCATTGTTGGCGCCGTATTCACCGCCGTGCTTGCGTCCGGCCTCGTCGAGCGAGCCCTCCGCGGGGAGCGGGTGCGCGCCAAGGGGACCTACCGCAAACTGGAGGGCCATGTCCTCATCGCCGGGTGGCACGCCGGGGCGGACCAGATCATCCGCGAGCTGCACTCGCCCGTCCTCTCGGGGAAGCGCCCCATTGTCATCGT
Organism: Planctomycetota bacterium; assembly: GCA_013152475.1. Lineage (GTDB taxonomy): Bacteria > Planctomycetota > Brocadiia > JAADGH01 > JAADGH01 > JAADGH01. The sequence goes on along the minus strand of JAADGH010000109.1, from coordinate 77,189 downwards.
CACCGAACATGCCGACGATCTTCCTATCACAGATCGGCGGGCGTATCAGGATATTTGGGCCGTGCCCGGCGTTGCGACCGACTCTGCCGTATTGAGAGAAGCAGACGTGCAGTCGGCTTACGCTGCCATTGTCCTCCCAAACCGCACGGACGACCCCTCCGCCGATGCGGGGTCGATTCTCAAGGCGCTGGCGATACGGCATGAGAATGCCGCGCTCCACATATGCGCCCAGGTGCTAAGCACGGACAACGTCGCCCATTTTCAGGACTCTCCCGTTGACGAAATCGTGGCCACTGGCGATGTGGCCGCAAAACTCTTAGCCCAGGCCGTCCTGACGCCGGGCATCACGGACGTGTACCGCCGCCTCCTCTCGGCCACAGAAGACAGCAACGAGGTCTATCGTGTCGGGGTGGATGACGCGCTGGCGGAGGTCGTTGTCGGAAAGACGTTTTGCGATCTGCGCCGTATGCTTGACGGCAGCGAGGCCATTCTCCTCGGGATCGAGACCCGACGCAACGATGGGGCCTGCTGCACGACGGTGAACCCGAAACTCGATGCGCGCATGTCGCCGGAGGAGAAGGCCGCCGGTCACGTGAGTCGCGACCAGTATGCCATTAAAAAATCGGACCGCTTCCTGGTCATCTCATACGGCCCGGAGGACCTCCGAAACAATCTGCTGAGCAAGTCATGAGCACTCGACTGGAAAACCATGTGGTCATCTGCGGCTGGAACGATGCGGCCATGGAGATTGTCCGGCAGATCCGTGGAGAGGCCGTGCGTGACCGCTGGGAGATCGTCGTGGTTGCCGATGACATCCCAAAGAAGGAACGCGATCTTTTGAAGGGGTGGGACACCCGTCACATCCAGAGCGACCCGGCCGACAAGGACGCGCTCCGAGAAGCGGGCATCTGCTCCGCCGCGCGCGCGATCATCCTGGCCGACCGGTCCGCGGGCACGGCCGCCGACGCCAAGTCCATTCTCATCGCCCTGGCTATCGAGGCCCTCAACGAGAAGGTGCACACGGCCGTCGAAATCATCGAGTCGCCGAACCGGTCGCACTTCGAGCGGACGCGGATCGACGAGATCGTATGCGTCGGCGAGATCGCCGAAAAGCTCCTGGCCCAGGCGGCCCTCACCCACGGCCTGACGGAGTTCTACACCCATCTCCTGACCACCACGTCCGACACGAACGAGATCTATGTGGTTGACATTTGCGATGCTCTCGTCGGTAAGACCTTCGCCGAGACGGAGGAGGCCCTCGCCGACCATGACTTCATTCCCATCGGCATCCGCAGCAACGGTGTGACCACCATCAACCCCCGACTTGCAGCCAACGCGAGGGAAGAGTACAATTACAGTGACGCCGGCGCGCGCGACCGGGATACGTACAAGCTGAAAAAGGACGATCAGTTGCTCGTCATCGCATACTCGAAACCCGAAATCTGTCTTTGAGGAGAGCGGCAATGGACCCCATTCGGATCGGCGTAATCGGCAGCGGCGGTATTTTCAGAAACCTCCACGTTCCCTACCTGGAGCAGACGAAACTCGGCAAGATCGTGGCCGTAGCCGATATGAATGAAGAGTCGGCCAGGGAAATGGCGCAGAAGTTCAGCGCGGACGCCTACACGGACTACCGCGACGTCCTCAAGCGCAAAGACGTGGACGCCGTCGAGATATGCACGCACCCCCGGCCGCACTGCAAAATGGCCGTCGCCGCGGCAAAAGCCAAGAAGCACATCCTCATCGAGAAACCCATGTGCTGTTCGGTCGGCGAGGGAAACAAGATGATCGCCGCCGCGAAGAAGGCGAAGGTCAAGCTGCAAGTGGCTTACATGATGCGCTTCAATCCGAATTACATGAAACTGAAAGAACTTTTAGACAACGGCACGCTCGGCAAGCCGCACATGATCCAGTGCGACCAGGTCGGTCTCTTCCCGCCGAAGCATCCGTGGCTCTTCATCCAGAAGGAATCGGGCGGCATGCTCATCGAGCAGGCGATCCATATCTTCGACGAGTGGCTGTGGCTCTACGGCCCGGCCGAGTCGGTCTATGCCCGGACGAGCCATGTGCCCATGGGCGGCACGTATCCGTCGAAAAAGAAGGCCGTCCAGAACAATGCCGTCATTACGGTCAACTTCAAGAGCGGCGCGACGGCCATGCACATCAAGAGTTGGGCCTCGCCCATCCGGTTCGAAACGGTCGAAGGCGTGGTCTGCTCGAAGGGTTCAGCCAAGGTCTCCCAGACGGAGCTTCAGTGGCAGACGCACGACATGGAGAAGCCGGAGGTCTTTTCCGCGCCGGTTCCCGACGACGACACCTACCGCAATGTGCCCAACCCGCAGCGGCAAAACCGCTACTGGGCGATGGCTTCGAAGGGCGCGGGGATCGAGCACTGGTTGAAGTGCATCCTGGGCGAGGAGAAGCCGACGACCGACGGCAAGGTCGGTCGCGACGGCATCGCCATCGCGGAGGCCGCTTATCGCTCCGCCAGGAAGGGCAAGCCGGTCAAGCTGCCGTTAAAGAAATAGCGTATGGCGGAACGCGCGCTTACAGCACGCTGACCTTCAGCCCCTCCGGCTCGATGGCAAAGTCGAAGAACCGGGCGAGGTGATTGGGTGGGTTGGCGGTGAGTTCCGCCTTGATCTCCCGGCCCTCGGCGCGTCCCTTTGTGACGATGAAAAGGAACCCGCCACCGCCCGCGCCGAGGAGCTTCGCGCCCAGCGTCCACGGCGCGATGCGTTCGAGGATGGCCTCGATCTCGTCGTTCGTCGATCCCTCGTCCAACTGCCTGTTCAGCCCCCACACCCGCGCCACCTGTGCGCCGAAGGTGTCCACATCGCGATGGTCGAGGGTGCTCTTCATCTCGACGGATATCCGTTTGAGTTGGTTCAGCGCGTCGATCACCTTCGGGTCGCGATCGAGGTAGCGGCCGACGATGTGTTGCAGGATATTCTTCGCCATCCGCCGGTGGCCGGTGTAGTAGAGCAGGAACCGGTCCCGCGGGGCCATGCCCGGCGGCACGAGGTTGGTCCACGCGATCGTCGGGGCCTGGTAGAGACCGGGCTGGGTGCGGATCAGCTTCACGCCCCCGACCACGCCGCCGATCTGGTCCTGCCATCCGCCGCCGGTGGTCATGAGCTGTTCCATATACATGGTCCGGTTGAACAGGTCGTCCTGGCTCAGCTCCATGCCGAAGATGCGCGCGAGGCAGGCGATGATTCCCGCGCCGAGGATGCTGCTCGTGCCCAGGCCCGACCCGCTCGGCACGGCGCTGAAAAGCGTCAGGTCGATACCTCCACCGAGGTCCTTCAGCAACTCGCCCAAGTCCCGGCCCGATTCGGGCGAGATGATCCCGGCGGCGACAAAGGCCGACTTCGGCAGGGCCAGCCAGTCGCTCGGGTCGGAGTAGTTTAACAGTTCTTCGCAATTACGAATGACGACGCGGTCGCCCAGGTCGATAGAGTTGATCCGGACCACCGGCTCGGCGCACGTCTTGCCGATGACCTGGATGGGATATTGTCCGTTCAGCGTCACCGCCGCGTTCAGGACGCTGCCCCCGCGCTCCAGGCACTGCGGCGGGGTGTCCAGCCAGCCGCCGGCGAAGTCGAGCCGCGCCGGCAGGCAGACCCAGACGACCTCGTCGGACCGGATGCGGATTTTTCGCCCAAGGATGGATCCCTCCTGCTGAATGCCCTTGCCCACGGCCCGGCGGATCAGGGCCAGGGCCTCGTCCTCCAGCCCGTCGGGGCTGTGCCCCTTGACCTCGGTCCCCCTTGCCCTCGCCTTCCGAATGACCGTGCCGAGGACGCGGCACAGGCGGGCGCGGAAGAGGAGGTCGTCAGCATGTTCGAGCATTGGCGCGAGCTTGCGCGCCAGTTGTTCGTAGTCCCGGCCGTCCTTGCACCAGGAGAGCAACTCCTGTGTCGAGGTTTCACTGTCCGGTGTAAGGGTGTCCGCCACGGACGCGATGCGCGTCTTGCGCTCGCGGACGGAGTAGCCGTCGAGCAGGCGGTCGTGATCGGCGGAACGAAGGATCTCGTTCATGGACATCCGCTCCGCCGAGCGCCATGCCTTGATCTCCCCGGTCTGAAGTCCAAGGGCGATGCGTACCACCTCGGCGACGTCGGCGCTTGCAGGAAAAAGTCGGGCGTTCCAGAGGTCTTGATCCTCGCCCTTCTCCCACAGCTCTTTCGGATGTATCTTCCTTTCCATCATCCAATCCGACAGGCGGGTATTGAGAAACGCGCACTCCACCTCGCCGAGGGCATGCTTGAACTGGTCGTCGATACCATACAGGATCGCGGCCCACTTGCCCTCGCCCACGGGCACGACGCAGAGGCACATGCCGCGGCGCAGGTGGATGCCCCCGCTTCCCTGCGGCGCGCCGGTCAGGATGTTCTCGCCGTCCAGGCTCAGGGCGCCGTCGATGTGGCACCCCTCGATGAGCGCCGGCTCGTGGATCTCCACATCATCCGTCTCGACGAGGGTGTTGTAAATGAACGCGCCGCTTTGGCGGACCGAAAGCCGGGCATCCGACCGTGCGGAATTGCGAAACTCATACAACACCCCGGCATGCGTGAGCGTGTAGAGACTCCGGAGGAATTGTGCGCTTCGACCCACGTGGAAGAATCCGCAGTAGGGGAGCTGGCTCACGTGGAACGGCAGCTCCGCCAGGCCGGCCAGGCCCTCGATTGTCTCCTTCCCCAACAGCGCGAAGGTAATCTCTTTGTAGAGATCGAAGGAGATGGCGCCGCTGCCCGCCTGCTCGGCCAAGTCCGATAGCGTGGCGAGCCGCTCCACCGCGTCCATGGCCAGGTTCACGATCCCCGTGTCCACAAAGGCGCGATGGGCCAGGTCGAGGGCGTTCGCGGTGTTGAGCTCATCGAGGGTTGGCTTCTGCAAGAAGTCGATCACCTCGCGGGGATTGTCCTCCGTGGCGTTCTGGTTCGTGACGTAGACGCCATGCCCCGCTGCGACGTGGGGCAGGTCCGGGTAGGCCACGCCCGTGACGCCGGAGGGGGCGAACGCGACGTAGTCCGACTCGAAGGTGAGCAACACATCTCCCGACGCGACGACCACCTGGCCTTCTTCCAGAACGGGTAGCCGCCTCAATTGATCGAAAAGGGCATCGAACACGGCGAAGAACTCCTCCGACGGCAGGGGCGCGAAGGCCTTGCCGATGGCGGAATACGCCGGCAGCCGCCGGCTGTCGCCGCCGGAGTGGAGGATAAGGATTCGCCTTCCTCGGAACGCCTTGTCGAAGTCGCCGCTTGCATCCCGAAGGAGCTCATGCAGCACATAGATCGTGCTGCCGCCGGAGCCGATGCGCTTGCCGCCGGGGTCGGCGATGACGCGAAAGTCCGTCTCCTCGGGGAGCATGTCCCGTTCTCGCCGCCAGTCAATTTGCCGCCGGTAGCCCCGGGCCTGAATCTCGTTGGCCGCGGTGATGATGCCGATATCGTAGTTCATCGTGTTCGCAAAAACGAATCGTTGTTGGGATGGCCCTATTGCTCGCGAATAGGTTATCTTGTTGGCTGCGGAGAATCCATGAAAAAACCATGCCATTGAACTGTGTGACCCGTCCGCTACCCTTGAACCGGACGACAAACAGAAAACCAAGCGACCCTGCGCAAGTCCCTCGTGATTGTCATTGCGAGCGCGGCAAGCTCGTCCATTGATGGATGAGATTGTGTCGTCCCATCTTCCGCTATCGCGAATGATGCTCCTCGCAGTGATAGGATGAAAGCGCGCTCCTGGGGTAGAATGGTTCGGGCAACAAGTTCTTTAAATAAAGGAGCGCGCTATGGAAATGAGTATGGCCTTTGACTCGCACAAACGCTACACCCTTGTGTTGGTCGAGGATGAAAAAGGCTGAAGCTGCTGATGACGATGCCCGGGGTGGGGTTCCTCTCGGCGGCGGTGATCGCCCGACGTGAGTCGGCTGTGCGCCCGTATCCGTCAGCGGAAAGGTCACGCCGTGGCGATCGGCGCGGTGGGGCGATATCTGGCGGAATCCACGTATTGGGTATTGACGAGGCGGGAGGCCTGTCGCCTCCGACATCGAGACGCACCGATCTCGGCGGCAGGTCCACGACCGACCCTCGACCGGCCCCGCTCCCCCTGCCGCAAAATCCCATACAACCTACTTGACACCCCGCGCGCTTTCAGAGATGACATGTGCGAGGCCCATCAGACGAAGTACTTCGATGCCGCCTCGCGGACGAAGTTGTTGCCCAGCACCTTGTAGCCCTCCGCATTCGGATGACAGTCGTCCGCCTGCAGGTGGGCATGGTCGGGGCCGAGGAGCGAGAGGCCGTCCACATAATGGATGTTCTTGTCGCCGCGCGCCTGGAAGATGTCCACCGCCTCCTGGATGTATCCCCGCATCTTCACCAGATTCAGCCCGGCGGCGTTGTCGGTCGTCTCGCGCGGTTTCGATATGATCGGCGAGCATAGCACCAGCGGCGTCTCCGGGTGCCCCTCGCGCACGATCAGAACGAAGCCGATGACGGCCGGGAGGAACGTTCGCGGCCCCAGGCTGGCTCCGCCCATGACGTTAATGCCGACCTTCAGGGAGATGTAGTCCGCCGGAAGATCTCGGATCAAGCGGGCCAGGTTTGGCTCCAGGTGGCAGTTGCCGCCGAAGCCGAGACACGTCAGGTTTAGTCCGCACTCCCGGGCGACGATGCCCGGCCAGGTGTAGGCGGGACTCTCTGCGCCGCCGCAGTGGGAGATAGAGCTGCCGTAGGTGATCCACTTCGGCCGCGTATCCGCGGTCCTCTCCAGCGATGCGCGGGCATCGATCTCGACCGATGCAAGCTGCACCGGCACGGCCATCGGCAGCCAGAGTGCGATCTCCTTCCGTCCCTCCGGCAGGGCCCCGGCGGCGATCGCGGTGTCGCCCTGGGCGAAGGGGACCGTCTCGATCGGGTCGCCGTTGCAGACCACGTCGATCTTTCCCGCCGCCGCCATGGGGGTCACGTTGAGCCGCACGGCCTTCGAGTCCGTCGCGAAGCAGAGCCGCACCCCGGCCGGCATGCCCGCTCGTTCGATCAGCGCCTCGGGCGGGAAGAGGTTTTTGTCTTCGTGGGGCAGCCGCCAAGGCCGCACCCACTCGTCGGTCTTTTCCAGCGACACCGCCCCGTTCCACGACAGCCGCTCATCCTGAGCGGAAACGATCTGCACAGTCTCCGACATGATGCGATCTCCTTATTTATTACTTTACATTTGTACCCGTTGCGGAAAGGTCCGGACGCATGAACGCCTACATTCCGCCACAAGAACTACTTCAGCTCAAATCCATCCCGCACTTCATCCGCCTTCATGCCCGCCCCCATGACATACACGGGGTATTCCGTTAGTTCGATTTCGCGCCCGGCGATGGGATTGCCCTGAATGTCGAGCAGCTTCAGCCGGTCGTTCTTCACCGTCAGCGCGCCCTTCGCCTTCGCCACGCGCCAGACCATGGCAAAGGCGCCTCTGGGGTTCTCGAAGAGATATCCCCAGAGACCCTCCGGCGCCTTCAGTTTGCCATGCGTCTTCGTGTCGGCCTTGAAGATATTCGACATCGCGGAAATCGTCGTATAAACCTTCCGCACGCTGTCGTACTTGTAGAGGAACCCGCCGAAGCCCAGCGTGTTCGCCCTGGCGCACGTGCCCGCGTGGAAGAAGAGCTTCTCGTGACCGTCCCCCATCATGAGGGCGCTGATGCGGGTGAAGTAGGCCGCGCAGAGCTTCTCGGATTTCACAAACGTGCACCACGAAATCATCGGCTTCGCCGGCATGTCGTCGTCGGCATAGTAGCCGTACTCCGTGCACCACATGGGCCTGCGTTTGCCCTTCGCATCCATCATCTCGTTCAGGCGGACCAGTTGCTCGTGCGTCCGTTCGGGCATGGTCGTGCCGGGGTAGGTATGGGTGTTGATGAAGTCCATGTAGTCCAGCGCGCCCAGGTCGATGATGGCCTTGGCGAAACGCTCCGCGCCCAGCCCCGCGATGCCGCCGATGACCTTGGCCTTGGGATCCACGCGCCGGATCGTCTGGAAGGCGTGCTTCAGGATCTCGACGTAGTCCTTCGGCGTGTGGCCGAAGCGCTCCGGCACGGCATAGGTCGTGTAGAGCGGCTCGTTCATGATCTCCCAGTACTGGATCCGGTCCTTGTAGTGCTCAACGGTCTTTGCCACGTAGTTCTCGAACTCGCCCATGTCGCGCGGTTTGAAGGCCACGCGCTCGCGCTCCTGCCTGTATTTGCTGCTCGCCTTGAAGTCGTCAGGAGCGGTGGAGGACCAGTCGCTCGACGGGAAGGGCAGCAGGCCGAGGACCTGATCGCCGAGCTTGATCGGCCGGTCGATCTGGTAGTCGGTCTGGGTGAAATCGAAGCGGCCCTTCTCCGGCTCCACATCACGCCACTTGATCGACCAGTCGCGCGTCCACATCGTCCCGCCCATTTCCTTCACCTTCATCAGGTCGTCCCACGGATAGGCGTGGTTCACACCGAAGATGGAATCCTTCTCGCCATACGGCTCGACCACGGCGATGCGGATGACGTGCGTTCGCTTCGCGCCGGCGGCTTCGACGGTCGCGGTTACGCGGTAGAACCCCTTCTTCTCGATGGGCAAAGGAATCGTCTTCGTGGCCTGCGATTTTGGAGGCGCCGCGACCTCGACAGTCTTTTCACCAGCAGGCTGGTCGAAGAAGTCCTGCACCTTGACCGACACAACCGCCTTCGCCTCCGCGTCGCCGGCGTTGCAGGCTGTCGCCTTCAGTGCGACCGGCTCACCGACACGGAAGACGTTCATAGGCTTTTCCGTCGCCAACTGCACCTCCACGGGGGCGTAGGGCTGGAAGTCGGTGGCCTTGTCGGATTTTTCAAACTGCACCGCGTCGATCCAGATCGTCGCCTGCTCCAGTTCCTGGCCCGGCAGGTCGAGATCAAGGCCGACGAAGCTGTATTCCCGAAGGGCCTTTCGGGTCATGCTGTACCGCTTCCACTCCGTCGTCAGCTCGGCGTCCTGATGACCGCCGCTTTCCATGATCATTTCGACCTTGACGCCCGGCGCAGAGGATTTCATCATCGCCGACAGCGTGTAGCTGCTTCCCTTGTCCACCTTGAGCCAGCCGAGATTCACCGTGCGGATGTTCTTCATCGGCTCGCGGATCATGTGGAAGTAATCGAAATAGATCACGGGAAAATTGTCCGGGCCCAATTGAATCTTCAGGCTCCGCTTGCCGTCCGCAGCGGTGGTCTTATCTATCTCGCCGAAGAGATGCAGCAGATTGCCTCCCCAGCCGGATATCTTGCCGATGCTCCCCCATCCGCCGGGACCGCACTCGAAGGACGCGTTCGGGATCAGGTTCTTTCCCGGCGGCGCCTCGACGACATTCAGCGGGGTCTGGATGAGACGCGGTATCTGCTCCAAAGTCATATCATCAACCCACAGCGTCCCGACGCTATGGTGCCACATCTGGAACCGGCTCGTCCCGGCGGGCACATCGCGAGTCGCACGGAACTGGAACTCGTATTCCTTCCACTCCTCGGCAGGCTGGAAGTTCCCAGCGTTTTTCGTGCCGCTGGCCCAGGGCTTCGTCTGGTTGACGCCGATCTGGACCGCCTCCCCCTCCATCCCCTCCTGTTTCGCCCAGAACCGAAGCCGATACCACTTCCCCTTCTTCAGACCCACGGTGTCGTATTGGGCCAGCATGACGTGAGTTGCCGGTGTCGATCCGCTGATCTCCGTGCAGACCAGCTTCGCACTGTGCCCCCCCTCCCGGCCCGTGTCGGAGACGAGCGTCTGCTTCACGGCGTTCGTCCCGGCGGTGCGCCAGCCCTCTGGTTTGCCATTGATGACCTTCTCGAAGTCGCCATTCTGGAGCAGGTTCTTGGATTCCTGGGCCGTCAGCGCCCCGGCCAACGCAACGGCGAGCACGGCAACGGCTGCGAACACGATCCTCTTCATTGTCTTGCCTCCTTTCTGCTTGTGTGGATAACCATGGACCTCAAACACAATACGCTGGACATCCGACGAAATCAACTCCCAAACAGACGCTTGACCGGACAGACCGAACGGGATACCATTCCTCTCAAACGCACCGGAGAAACGGGAGCCGTGCCAATGGCGAAACAAAAACGCACACACATACTGTCGGCTGTACCGGTCCTATGCAACACCGCGGCCGTGGTGATGCAGGGGGACGGTCGCGGCGGCACGGACACCGCCCTGCGACTGCTCCGGGCATGGTGTGGCGCAGCAGGGAAGCAATGGCTCGCCGCCGTAAAGCAATCGGCCGTGTTCCGGCGGACGGCGGCCGTCGTGTCGGAGCTGCGGGGGGTCCCACGGCCCGGGCGCGAGTTCGACTTCGCCATGGACCTCCTCACAACCCTCGCAACCGTGAGCAAGATCGACAGTCCGGCGACACTGCCCAAAGCCCCGGCCGCGAAGGCGCTTGCGGCGCTTATCGATTCCCCCGCGCCCGGTGGCAATGAGGACGCTGCGCTCCGGCGGATCATCAAAAGGGCCGTCAAGCGCTTCAACTTCCAGGAGGGCTCGCTCCTCCTCTTCGACGAGGCGAAGCAGGACCTCTTCTTTCATCTCTCCGTCAGCCCCGTGGCCGACACGTTGCTCGGTCTGCGCGTGCCCATCGAGAACAGCATCGCCGGCTCGATCCTCCGCACCGGCCAGCCGGTCTATATCGCCGACGTCCTGGAGAGCGGGCAGCACTACGGCGAGATCGACAGGAAGACAGGCATGCGGACCGAGTCCATCCTCGGCGCGCCGCTGCTCTCGCGCGACCGGCCGCTGGGCGTGATCGAACTCGTGAATCGAAAGACCGCGGCCCCCTGCGGGCAGGACGACATCGAGGAGTTCGTCCGCGTCGCCCGCGATGCCGAGGTGCTGGCGGGGGGCATCCTGCTCCGGCAGGCGATCTGTGATCTCTTTCGCCGATGCGTAAATTCGATGCTGGGCAGGAAGAAGCCCGGGACACTTGACGAACTCCAAAGGACCTCCCGTCGATGGAAGATGGCAGCGGATGCGCGGCTTGCCTTCCAGGCGGCCATTGCCGTGCAGCGGGTTGCGGAGTCCGGCAGAGACGTCACCGCGATGTGCGTGAAGCTGCTTCGGCGTCTGCGCGGGCTCGCCGCCGCACCGGGCATTGCGTTCCCCCAGCTTGGTAGTCGCCATGGCAAGAAAGCGTAAGACAAAGGAACTCCCCCCCTTCTCCCGGATCACCCCGGCCTGGGCCTGGGGCGGGTCCGACGGCGCGGGCGTGAAGGTGGCCGTGCTCGACACGGGCATCGACGCCGCCCACCCCGAGTTGCGCGGGGCCGTGGCCGGGGGCATCGAGCTGGAGATGGATGCAAACGGCGAGGTCACCGGCGCCGAGGGTGGCACGGAGGACCTGGCCGGGCACGGTACGGCGTGCGCGGGGATCATCCATCGCATCGCACCGGGGGCGACGCTCTACTCCATCCGCGTTCTCGGCCGGGGGATGAGCGGCTTCGCGCCCGTGGTCCTCGCGGGCATCCACTGGGCCGTCGAGGAAGGCATGGACGTGATCAACCTGAGCCTCGGCACGACGAACCGCGACTACGCCGAGATCTTCCACGAGCTCGCCGACGCCGCCTTCTTCCGGCCGAGCATCCTCGTCGCCGCGGCGAGCAACGATGCACGGCCGAGCTACCCGGCGATCTTCTCCAACCTCCTCGGGGTACGGTCGAAGTGCATGGCATCGCGCAAAGCCGGCTATCCCTTCCCCTTCACCTTCACCCATGGCGAGCCCATCGAGATGGGCGCGCCGGGGGAGTCGATCCGCGTGCCCTGGCCGGGCGGTGGGGGCAAGCAGGTGACAGGCAACAGCTTCGCGTGCCCCCACGTGACGGGTCTCGTCGCCCTGATCCTCTCGAAGCACCCGGACCTCAAGCCCTTCGAAATCCAGACCGTCCTCCATGCGCTTTCGGTCGAGCGCAGGTGAACGCAACGGAATTTATCCAAGGACAGGTGCAGGCTTCCCAGGGGGTATGTGAGGTCGAGTGATCCGCTGAAGGAGGTGTTTGCCGAGGCAAGGGGGAAGGTGAGGGGGCCTACTGTCTGAATTCGGTGGCGCCCTGCCGCCTGACCCCCGGGAGGCCGAACCGCCGACGGATGCGGCAGGTCTCTCGGTCGAAGGCGTCGTCGACGCCCTCGCCGAAATAGAGAATGACCCCGGGCTCGCTGCTGTTCCAGGTCTGGCCGGGGGGGAGGGGGGCTTGGACGTTGCGTGTGGTATCGCCGAAGCCGGCGCGGAAGCCGAAACAAAAATCGCCCGGACGCGCCGCGAAGGCGCCGAGAAAGTTCTCCTGTGCGATCCATGCGGCCAGATTTTCCCACGCATGGGCCTTGGGGCGTTCGATGCCCCCGGCGGGCTGGAGGCGGTGATAGTAGCCGATGAGCCTGTATTCCACGTCGTCCGTGTTCTTGACGGAGACCAGCTTGCTCTCGAACCACGGCTCATTGTCGGGCACAGTGAGACGGTAGGCGGCCTCGAACTTCCGCTTCGCCGGCTCGGACGTCGTCCGCTCGACGACGACCTCCGCCACCTGCTTGCCGGGCGTGTCCTTCTTGAGGGTGAAGCTCTTTACGCGCTGCGCGGGGGCGGAGTCGATGCCGGTCTTCTTGTAGCCCACACCCTTCTTCTCGAACTGGGCGATGAGGCACTCGAGCCTGCCGACGCCCTTCCCTCCCTGGCGGATCGAGACGATGGGGCCTTCACCCTCCTCGATCACCAGCCGCAATGCACGATTGTCGATGATGAGGTGGTTCGGTTTGAGCGCCTCGGTCCGGCCTTTCATGTCCGGAGGCGAGCCATCGAGCTTGGCCGAGTAGCGGTATTTCTTCACCTGGAAGTTGCCGTCGCCGCTGAGTCGGACGAAAAGCCGTTTCGCAGGAAAGTAACTCTTCGGTATCGGAATGGTGAAATCTCCAGGCAACTCGATTTGCTTCAGCACATCCCACTGTTTTGCGTCTTTGCTGATTTCGATCTTGCATTTCAGGGGTTGGCGTTTTTCTTTTTGCCCCTCCTGGGTTATTTTCATGGACAACTCCGCATCGAGCTGCGAGTAGCTCCCAACCTGATATTTGTGGATAAAGTATCGGTTCTCGCGGAACCACATGCGGTTCTCATGGTGGATGACCGTCTGCTCGGTGGTCACGCGATAGCAGTTGGTGTTCGAGCTGTTGAGGTCGGGCTCGAAGATATACTGCCCCTTCTCGATACGCTCGTTTTCGCCGAGCTGCACGCCGTCGCGCTCGAAGTAGACCATCTTCACCGGCTCGATCTTCAGGTCATCGAACCACACCTTCCCGTTAAAGTGGAAGTGGCCCAAGCGCACCGCCATGTCCTTCCCGTTGGCCGGGGTGCGGAAGGTCAGCACGACCTGCTTCCATTTCTCGGAGTGGGTGTATCGCTTGAAGGAGCTGTTGATGCCGATGAGAATCGAGTTGCTCCCCGATCTTTTCTGCTCTGATTTATACCATACCGAAAAGCGATACGTGCGGTTCGGGTCCAGCGGCGGCTTGGCATAGACCCAGCGCCCGTGATCCTCTCCATTGCCGGTGACACTGATAGAGCGTTCACCGGTGTGTCCTCCGTGCTCCCATTTTCCCGGCGAGTCGGCCTGCCGCCAGCCCTCGGGCCTGTCCGTGCCCTTTTCAAAAGACGTGGTGAAGGCCGGCTGCGCGCACAGCCCACCCGCGGTCAGGATCAACACCGAAAATAGGACTAACCCTCGTTGCGGCACGTGAATCATTTTCTCTTGCTCTTCGGTGGTTTCGATGCCTTGATCTGGGCCACGATGTCCAGCCCCACCAACTTGCTCCACGCCTTCATGAGCTTCTTGTAGATCGGCCCGGGCTTGCCGCTGCCGATGGTCATGCCGTTGATCTTCGTGGCCGGCATGAGACACACGGGCGACGTGGCCAGGAACGCCTCGTCGGCGTTGCAGACGTCATGCACCTGGAGGTCCTGCTCGACGAAGGGGATGCCCATCTCTCCGGCCAGCTCGATCACCGTCTGCCGGCTCACGCCCGGCAGGATGTTCCGGGTGGTGGGCGACTTGATGACCCCGTCCTTCACCATCAGAAAATTCGCCCCGCCCGTCTCCGTCACATTGCCGTCCAGGTCGAGCAGCAGCGACACGCCCTTCGGGTCCACCAGGTGCGTCTCCTGATCGGCCAGCCAGTAATGCAGGCGGCTGCGGTATTTCATCTTCGGGTCGATGCACTGCGGGGGCACGTGCCGGTTCGACGGAGTGACCAGGTGCACGCCCTTCCTGTATGCGCCCTTCCAGATGTAGAACGGCAGGGGGAAGGAGTGGATGCAGACCGTCGGCGTCATTTCTTCACCACTCCCGGCCGAGCCGGCATAGACCTGGAAGATTCCCGCCGTGACGAAGTGGATGATGCCCAGCTCCTCGTGGGACTTGAGAAGGGCCGTGTTCTTTCGGTTGAGTTTGAGCGTCAGCTCGATCATCTCCTCGGGCGTCGTCTCCACGTGGAACCGGCAATACTTCATGGAGCGATACAGCCGGTGGACGTGGTCCTCCAGGCGGAAGGGCTTATGGTGGAACGTCCGGGTGAAGTCCGTCACCGTCGCGCCGAGGACGATCCCCGCGTCGTAGATGGCGATAGACGCCTTGGACGCGGGGATGAATTTTCCGTTGAGGTAAACGACCGGTTCGGGCATGATACGTTCTCCATCGAGGGACACAGGAATTGGCACAATCTATTCTCGACATTACCTCAGTGGCCCAGGCTCCGCAAGCGAAAAAATGCCTTCCCTGCCCCTCCCATTGAGTTGCTGAATTCGGGATGGTAGAATGGTTTCCCCGAACCCGATGGGAAAGAAACCTGGCAGGAGCAGACCCGATGAGACACGGCTGGCTTGGCGCGGTGGGAATACTGATGATGGTAAACATATCGGCGGCGGATGACTCGATCGTGCTTCGCGGGGGCGACTTCGCTCTACACCTGTCAACGGATGGCAAGATCGTCCGGGTTGAGGGCCCACCCGGCGCGCGCAGTCTGCTGGCGGAGGAGATGCGGCCCCTCTTCTTCATCGTGGTGTGCGGCAAGAAGAGCTATGCTCCCACCGCCGTTCGTCTCGACAAGCCATCCCACCGCCTCGAATTTGCCTACGGCGACACGGGCATCAGCGCGACCGTCGAGGTGGAATCCAAGCCCACCCACTTGCGCCTGACGCTCCTCGATGTCCGCGGCGCGGAACCGGACAGCGTCACGATTCTCCGGTTGCCCGTGAAGATCAACGGGACGGTGGGAACGGTAGTCGGTGTGATTCGCGATAGCGAAACCGCCGTCGGCGTCCAGGGCCTCAGTCTCAACATCCGCGCCGGCGCCGCGCCAGGGAAATGGGGCGGGTATCTGCACGCCGGCGTGCGCGCAAACCAGGGAGGAATCCAGGGGGCGAGCATCGCACTCTTCGCCTGCCCGGCCAGGAAGGCGCTGAAACGCATCGGCGAGATCGAACTCGCCGAGGGCCTGCCCCATCCGATCCTCGACGGACAGTGGAACAAACTCTCTCCCTCGGCGCACCGGCCCTACCTCGTCATCCGCTACGGCGTGCAAAACATGGACAAGGTCCTCGCCCTCGCCAAGCGAGGCGGGTTCCGGTATATCTATCACCCCAACCCGTTCAAGACGTGGGGGCATTTTGTCCTGGACCCAAAGCAGTTCCCCGAGGGCGACAGGAGCCTGCGCGAGTGTGCGGACAAGGCGGCAAAGGAGGGGATCGGTCTCGGCTTCCACACCCTCTCGGGCTTCATCACCACGAACGACGCCTACGTCACGCCCGTCCCCGACCCGCGCCTGGGACGCATCGGGAGTGCGACGCTCGCGGGGGATATCGACGCGGCCGCCACGGAGATTCCCGTCTCCGACGCGACGCCCTTTCGCAAACGTCAAACTCTCTCCGCCGTCATCATGGGCAGGGAGCTGGCAACCTACGAGGGCATCACAGAGGCTTCGCCGCCGAGGCTGACCGGTGTGAGGCGCGGGGCCTTCGGCACGACGGCCTCGGCCCATGCCAAGGGCGACGACATCGGCAAGCTGGCCGACCACAGCTACAAGACCTTCTTCCCCGGTATCGCCAATGGAATGATGGACGAGATGGCCGACCGGCTGATCGATCTGGTAAACAAATGCGACATCCAGATGATGTCTTTCGACGGCCTCGAGGGCCTGGCCTCCTACGAGGGCGGAGGCGAATACTCCCGGAACCGTTTCGTCGAACGCTGCCATCGCGGCTGGAACCATCACGTCATCTCCGGCGCCAGCAACCTGCTCCACTACACCTGGCACTGGCACACGCGCATGAACTGGGGCGAGCTGACCCAGAGCGCGAAGATGGACATCGACTCGTATCGCGCCAAGAACTGCGACTTCTACCGTGCAAACTTTCTCCCCGCCGGTATGGGCTGGTGGCGCATCGGAACCACAAGTTTCGATTGGGAGGCCACACGCTTGGAG
Organism: Planctomycetota bacterium; assembly: GCA_013152475.1. Lineage (GTDB taxonomy): Bacteria > Planctomycetota > Brocadiia > JAADGH01 > JAADGH01 > JAADGH01. The sequence goes on along the minus strand of JAADGH010000109.1, from coordinate 60,672 downwards.
GATGTGGAATACCTCCTTGCCAAGGCCGCCGGCAACAATGCCACCCATGCCTTGTCCACCGACGAGGGCATCGTCGGGCGCCACGGGTTGGCGGGGCACATCCTCGACCTGGTCAAGACCTGGGACGATGCCCGGTTCGGCGGCGCCTTCACCGAGGCGCAACTCGCCCGCCTGCGGGAGAAGGGGAAAGACTTCCGCCTGCGCCGCGTGAAGGATGAGAAGTGGGAGCTGATCCCCATCGACTACGGGCCCTTCTATTGGTACTGCGCGAAGGGGGATGGGCTGACGCTTGCTTCGGAGGGAGCACCCCGTCCGGCGCAGCCCTTTTCCGTCGAGAACCCGTTCGACGCCCAGCCTCTGCGTTTCGAGGTGCGATGCCTCCCGGCCTATGACTATCACCATGCCGAGAACATCGACCTGACACCGGAACCGGAGAAGCTTGTGCGCGAGGCCGGTCTGCACAAGGAGGCGCCGACCATTCAGGTCGAGCGCGATGGTGAGATCCACGGCCAGCCGGCCCTTCGGTTGACGACGTCCTATAAAGGGGACAAGAAGCCCTCGTTCGTCACCCGCCTCTGCTGCACGCTGCCGAAGCCCATCGACTTGACGAAAAACCGCGGGCTGGGCCTCTGGGTGGAGGGCGACGGCAAGGGCGAGACGCTGTTCGTCGAGCTCTACGACGGGCGGATGGTGCGGCAGTACTATGTGCCCATGGACTTCGCAGGTGAGCGCTACATCGAACTGCCCCTCGGCGAGGTCTCGCTGAAGCGATTCTACGACTACGAGTGGAACAACTGGACCGGCTTTTCGTCGTGGTGGTGGACGCTGAAGGGCTTCCGGTATCAGCACGTCACCATGGTGACCCTCGGCTACAACGCCATCCCGCCGAAGACGCGGGTGAGCTGTCGGGTCGCCGGGATCAAGGCCCTGCGCGAGCGGCCCGCCAAGATACGAACGATCCGGTTCACTGTGGGCGAAGGGCAGATCGAATTTCACCCGGACTTGGAGCCGTTCCAGTACCTCATCTGCAATGGATCAGGTCCTGCGCAGGTTTGTGATTCGAACTTCCACGTCCTCCGGGCCGTCGAGCCATCAGGGGGCCTGCGCCTGCCTGCCGGTGCGGCGAAGATCGCCATGTCCTGCGAATCCGACGGCTCGCCTTGGATGCGCTTCCAGGTGAACGCAACGGGACCGGTGGAGACGGTCGCGGCCAGATAAACGGCTTGCGACGCTTGCGCGGTCGCGTCGAGGATTTTTCTTGACATGGGTTGTGCGCAGGAGTATAAAAAGGGCAGCAGTTCCTGAGTTAACAGCCGCCTGGATCGAGGGCGAAGTCTGTGTCCATCAACGTGAAGTGTCCAAAGTGCCGCAACACCGTTACGGTGCCGCCCCAACTGGCGGGCTACGCCACGTCCTGTCCACATTGCGGCGCACTGTTGAATATCCCCAAAACGGGCGCCCCTGCGCCGGGTGCCGCGCCACAGACAGCCCATGAAACCCGCAGCGCCTGTGCAGCCCGTGAGGCCTGTCCAGAAAGCCCGGCCGGTTCAGGCCATGCCCGCTCAACCGGCGAAGCCGGTGGCGCCCGGCGCCCCGGCGCCTCCGCCGCCGATGCAGCCGATCGCGCAGCCCCAAGCCCCCCTGCGAGCTGTGGCAACGCCTATGCCCCACCCTGCGCAGCCGACCCCGGCCGCGCCGACCCCGGCCGCCTCTCCCATGCCCCCGCCGGCCCCGGCTCAGCAGTTTGTCCCGCCGTCTTTCGAAATGCCGCAAGAGCAGCCCGCCCCTTCGGCCAGCTCGACTCAGGAGATGCAGGCGCTCGCCGAACGCCTGCAGAAAAAGAAGAAGGCGAAGAAGCGGGCGATGATTTTGATATTCGTGTTTCTGGTCTTTGGCGGCATTGCCGCCGGCGTGTTCTACCACGTCAAGGAGCAGCAGCGCAAAGCGGAGGCCGCCAAGCGCAAGGCGGAGGAGGAGGCTGCCAAGAAAACCCAGGCCCAGGCGATCGAAAAGGCCGGCAAGAAGGTCGCGGCGAAGGCCGATCAAGCTCAGGCCACAGCCGCAGCCTCAGGCCCTCCCGACCTGACCAAGACCGGTGTGCCGAGCGCACTGGGCAGACCTGCGGCAACGGGGAACATGGCGATCCCCTCCATCCCCTCGATCCCGACGATACCGACGCTCCAGACCCCGGCGGCGAAGGCAAAACCCGCCGCCAAGCCCGCTCCGGCCGTGCCAGCGGTGCCGTCCGTGCCGGCGGTCCCTTCTGTTCCCGGAGCGCCCGGTACGCAGCAGGCGAAACCTGCCCCCCCGCCTGCCACTCCAGCGGCGAAGCCGCCACCGGTCCAATTAAAAGACGAGGCAGCCGCCGGCGATACGATCACCACCGAGGAGTGGGAGATCAAGCGGTTGAAGGTGGAGAAGGTCGGCCGAATCTTCCTGAAGAAGGGCGGCATCCTGAACCCCGATGGCGATTCCGAGTTCCTCTTGGTGCAGGTGCACATCCAATGCCTGAAACTCGAGAAGCGTTCCATCAAGGGCGTGACAAAGATGGCGAATGTCCTGAACCTGGAAAAGACCGTGGTCCAAGACGAGACGCAGGGGCTCTACCAGTGCAGCGGGTTCGGCCCGTCCGACGATCAGATCACGCCGAAGACGGCATCACTGCTCTTCACGGAAAAAGAGAAAGAGCGTACCGAGTATCTTATGTTTCAGGTGAACCCTCTGGCGAAGGGCCTCAAGCTGCACTTCCCCAACCTGCCGGCCCTGGCGCTGCCTGTGAAGTAGACCTCGCGAAATGAGAGCGGGGCGTGACGGTCGTACAGCCCCCGGCTATTCCAGCTCCACCGACCAGTAGGCGTTGTCCAGGAATTGCTTCCAGGATTCGTACTTCTGCGACTGGAGCTTGATCTTCAGCAATGGATTGCGGCGCGGCTTTACCGGCTTTCGGATGAGCTTCATGTGCGCCTCTTGCGGCGTGCGCCCGCCCTTCTTCTTGTTGCAGCCGGTGCAGGCGCAGACCACGTTCTTCCACGTGCTCTCGCCGCCGCGTGAACGGGGGATGATGTGCTCCAGGCTCAGCTCGGATGTGGGGAACTTCTTTCCGCAGTACTGGCACCGGCTCTCATCACGCGCGAAGATATTGCGCCGGTTGAACTTCAGCGTTTGGGCAGGAAAGCGATCGTAGAACAGGAGCCGAATCACCTTCGGCACCCGAATGGCAACCGATACCGTGTGCACCCAGTCGTCCTGCTCGTATTCCTCGAACTGGGCCTTCAACTGCGAGACCTGGATCCAGCTCTTAAGATCGTAGAAGTTGTACTTGTCGTCGTCGTCCACCGACACCACCTGGGCGCACTCCTTGCACAGGAGGGTGAACGCCCTGCGGGCAGACACCACCTGCACCGCCATGAACAGGCGGTTCACAACCAGTACACTCGCATCAAGAGCCGGTGCGTAACTCATCACATCTTTCCGAGAACATTGACATCCTGCGATATTATAGGGCACTTGCCAACCCGTTGCAAGCATGTTTTCGCCAGAATTTGACCCAGACAGGTACCTCGTTCCCTCCCTGGGAGGGCATGAGCCTATCCCGGCAGCAGGCCCCCCTTCGCCTTCCCCTTGATGCGGATGGTGATGGGGGAGTCGGCGGTCTTGAGTTTGAGGCAGATGATCTGGGTCTTCGGCAGGAACTCCCAGCCCTCCTCGACCTGGTCCGTGTCCTTGGCCTGGGCCAGGGGGACGCCGTTCCGACCCACCGCATCCACCGACTCGAACCCGGCGACGATGAGGTGGGACGTCTGGTAGGGCGCGTCGTGTAGCTCGAAGGACAGCACGCCGGCCCTGTATTTGAGGCCCTTGATCCCGCCCACGGCGGTCACGCGCAGGTCGCGGCCCATGGATCGGCGGATGGCTGTCTCCGGCGCCTTTGCCTTGCCGGTGAGGAACAGGACGTTCTGCATGATAAGGTGCGGGTCGAGCATGGCCTTCCAGCAGCGTTCGTCGGTGCGGAGGATCCAACTGTCGGGGTAGCGGCCCTTGAACTCGCCCTCGGCGCTCTGCTGGCGCATGCCGCTGAGGGTGATTCCCTCGGCGAAGTGCCGCCACGGGAAGGAGTCGTCGTACTTCGCCAACTCCTGGATGGCGACGGCGTAGTCGAGCGCGCACCACTGCACCGGCCGGCCGATCCAGCAGTTGCGCACATAGAAGCTGCACCCGTAGACCGCGATGCCGCCGAAGGGCATGACCGGACGGTCGTCCACTCCCCACATGTAGATGAACGGCAGGCCGGCGTATCCCCAGCGGATGGCCTTCTTCAGGTAGGCCTTCTTGCCGGTGATCTTGTACCCCTCCAGGTAGCACCTCAGCGTATATGCGGCGGCCAGGATGTCCGGCGTGTGCACCGGCACCTCCCACACCTGCGCCGCGCGGGGGACGGTGAAGCGGTCCAGGCATTTGAGGGCCTTCAGGCCCGACTCGGTGAACTTCTTGTCGCCGGTCATGCGTGCATAGGTCAGGATCGGCAGGGCCGCCCGGGCGGTGATGCCTGAGGCGGACTCGCCTTCCTTGCCGAGGAGCTTTCGCGTGTCGCTGGTCGGCGTGAAGCCCCACGATCCGTCGTCGCGCTGGAGGGCGATGCCCGGCCGCGTGCCGGGCTGTCCCTTGCCGGAGTAGTTGCGGGCGGCCGCCCGGATTGCCTCCGCAAGCCGTCCGAGACGGAAGGGGAGCGTGGAGGTCGGCCAGCAGCGGGGCGTGGTGATCATGGCGTAGGTTCGGTTCGGCTTCTTGTCGTATTGCGCCATGCACTTTCCGAGGATGTCCCGCGCCCTCTGGGCGGTGGGGGTGTTCTTGGCGGTGTCGAGATAGGTGATGTATTGCTCCAGGGCCCATCCGGGGCCGGTCTTCTGGCCGCGCCAGTTGACCCAGGTCTGCTTCTCTTCGTCCCATCGAGAGTTGAAATAGTCCATGCACAGGTCGAGCTCCTCGTCGTCGCTCCGGGGTTTGTCCTGAAGTCCCGGTACGCCGTAGACCTGGAACCAGTTTTTCACCGCCTGGAGCACATCGTCCGCCTCCTGGGCAAAGATGTGGCAGGCGATGGTGAGCTTCGTCCCCTTCTTCAATTCGTAGGGTTTGGTTGCAAGCAGGGAGTTTTCCACCACCCATTCCGGGATCGACGGCACGAAGAGAGACATCTTGTGGTTCTCTTGCGCGTCATGGTAGTTGGGCGAGAGGAAGTTCGCCGTGACGCAGTTGTGCTCCCCGTCCCACTTGTCGAGGGCGTTCCACATGACCCCGACAAGTTTCCGGTCGGCCAGGACCGCCATGAGGGGAATGGTCACCTTGTAGGGGTCCGGGGCCCAGCGATTGCTCCGGGGGGGCGTGGCGTCGAGCCAGTTCGAGCTGCGCTCGCCCTTGACGAGCCATTCCAGGCCGGGGAAGAGGGCGGCGTCTTTCTCCGCGCCAAAGGATCCCTCGCCGGCGTAGAGCATGGGCCCGCGGAAGGCGAGGAGCTGCCGGTCGGCACTCGCCTGGATGGAGTATTCGGCCTTGATCCACGGGGCCTCGGGGGAGGGGGTGAACTTCACCTCGGCGGTCCATCGGACGCCGTCTACATCGTCGAACTCCGCCTTGAATTCCCTGCCGTTGCCCTTGCCGAAGAGCATTTTCTGGAAGACCCTTCCGTCCTTGCTCCGGTACAGCACCTCTCCGAGCGAGGGCAGGATCCCGGACGATTCCCACCACAGTCCGCGGTTGATTTCGAGAGTGGCCGGGCCGTAGCCGTAGGAGTTCTTGCTGAAGGATAGCCGCACGCGTGCGTTGCCGACCACCATTGACCCATCGCGCGGGCCGGTCACGATGAGGGGGCAGATGTCGCGAGGGTAGGGGCAGTCCTCGCAGATCGCGCACCCGCCCAGCAGCGCGGCGAGAGATCCCTCCGTCTTCAGCGTCCACGACACCTTGCATGCCTGGCCCGGCTCGATGACCGGCACCGTGGTGATCTGCTCATAGGCCCCCTCCGGGCCGGGGACCTGGATCACGGCCTTCACATCGCGAAGCTGCGTCCCCCCTTCGTTGCGAAGCAGGCAGCGGACCTTGGCGTCCTGGCCGTCCTGGTAGAGCACGCGTTCCGTCGAGAGGTATCCGATCTCCAGGCGCGGCGGGCCTTGGGGGGTTTTGCTGCCGCGCACATAGTCCACCCGCACCTCTGAGCCGGCGGAGGAGTTGATGATGAGCTCGATTCTCCGGAGGGTCCCTTTCCACGTGGGGTGTTGCTTCAGGTCCAGGTTGTAGGTGTGGAAGCGCCCGTCGGGCTGGAGGAAAAAGTCTTGCCAGGACCCGTGGGAGTTGGGATCGAGATCGGAGTACCACCGAACGCAGCCGAGTGTGCCATCGGTGACGCTCATCCGCACGGCGACAATCGGGTTTTCCTTCGTGTCCACCGCAAGGTTCGGCCGGACGAGTGCGCTGCCTTCGTCGTTGTTCTGGATCAAGCCGAGGCCCTTCATTGTCGCGCCGATGCGTCCGGTGTAGTCCACCTCCGCATTCAAGATGCCATGCTCCACACGGATGATCCGCATGCCCTGGGGAATCCAGTATCCACTGTCCGAGGCGGCGAACTCGGCTTGGAGTTCCGTTGCAAGGGGGATCTCGACGGTCTGGATGCGGATGGAGTCGATCTCGACATGGCCCGTCTCACCGGGCGGGTCCAGGCGCAGGCGGGTGACCTTGCCCCGCCAGGTGGGCAGGATATAATACTCGTGCATCCGGCCGTCCGATGCGCAGGAGAAGCTGCGCACCACGCGCTCCTCGCTGAAGGGGAGCGGCTTGCCGTCCTCGCCGATAGACTGCCAGTAGATCTGGCCATGCGTGCCGTCCTCACTGCTCATACGGATGATGAGGCGCGTGCCGGCGGTGGCGGTGATGTCCATCGTCGGGCCGATGATCCACGGGTCCTTGCCGGTGATGTCGAACTGGAGTTTTCCGCCGGCGACCTTCAGGTTCTCGGTGCGAGGGCCCAGGGTCCAGCCCTCCGCGTCGGCGCCGTTGAAGTTCCAGGCCATGTCGTCTGCAGCGAGCGACATGGCGGCAGTCAGGCACAAGAGGATGGTGATTGACCGGGTCATTCGATCCTCCCAAACGGTCTTGTCAAGGTCGGTGAATCAAGAAAAGCCGCGGGCACATCATATAGTGTCGGTCCGTCGTCGCAGAGTCAAGGGGAAATTGCCGGGAAAAGCAATGTCCCACTCACGGGGGGAACGGAAGTCATCCCCGCGAAAGCGGGGACCACGGCTGGCTTGGGCGTAGATTCCCGCTTTCGCGGGAATGACAATGCCTTTTTCGGATTCAGATGTCGACCACTACATTTGGCTAAATGCTTACGTCAAGACCAAGCCCCGACGCGCCTCGCTTCGTCTCCGGCAGGTGTGCGCGCCATTTGGGCAGACTGTAAACAGTTCAATTGTAACATCCGTTGCTTACGTAGGTTACGAAGGAACGACTCTTGCCCAGATGGAGATGAGCCATCCATTGCCGAGGAGCATCCGGTTCGACGGCCCGCCGCACACCTTCCAGGGCAGGGCCCGCCCTTTCCGTTCACGCAGCAGAGGCAGCCGTCGTCGGAGGTGAAATAGTCTTTTTCACACGCTACTCCTCCTCCACATGACAATGCCCATGGCCCCCACGAGAACCACCAGCGCCCCGACGACGACTGCCACGTTCCGTGCGACATGGCTCTCGAGGGTGGGTTCCGATTGTGATTGAGCCTGCTTTACCTCTTTGCCTTTGGCTGTGTTCTTCACCGGCGTGACCTTGGGCAGGGGCTTCGGGGCCTTCTTGTCTTTCTTCGCGAGTGTGATGCCGAGGGGCAGAGGCTTGGCCTCGCCCGATTCGCCGCCGTACACGGCTCCCTCCCAGTTCCAATTGGTCAGCAGGTCCACGCCGCCGAGGTAGGCCTTGACCGTGCAGGTGCACGGCCCGCCGAGGACCATGACGGCCTCCTCCAAGTTCTGCTTCGTGATGCCCTCGCCGAGGTACGGCGGGAGGACATGGCCTCGGCCGATCACAGGAAAGATCATCGGATCTTTGGAATCGGCCAGATCATTTTCCACGGCCAGGAGTTGCCGGACGAGCCATGTCTCGGCAGGGTCCTTCCGGTCCAGTTCGATGGGAGCCAGGATTTCCGAGGCGACTTCCGACGAGGACAGTTGCTTCAGGACGGCCGCCGCGGCCTTGTCCTTCTCGGCCTTTCCCGAACGCAGGAAGATGAACACAAGCTTGTCGTCGCAGAGCCGCTCCGCGATCTTCTTCCTCTTGGGGGAGGAGAGCATCGGCCCGAGGTCCTGGGGTGTGAGCGCCCCGGCGTAGAATGTCATGCCCAGGGGCGAGGTGACGACGTACAGGGGGAGCTTGTCCGTCTTGTGCTGCTCCCACAGCTTGCGCGCGCTGGAGCGCTCGTGGAGTTTGTCGATCTCCTTGACGTCAACACGTTTGAAGTAGACGTTCGCAAAGAACCCGTCGTCCGGGCCTTGGTCCAGGATACGCTCGATCTCCGCCTCCGATTTGCTCTTCTCGCCGCTGGCATAGCACACGAAATAGCACGGGTCCCGTGCCCAGCGTTCGAGGGCGTAGCGGTACACAGGCAGATCGCAGGCGCATGCGAGCGTGGCGCTGAGGAGCGCGACCAGGACGAGAGTTCCGCAGATGTGAACTTTCGGCAGGTCTTGATTCATTGTCGTTCCGATTACCATATCCCTACCTCCATAGGTAGATTACCCCAAATTGGCCTATCGGGTCAATAGCAAACTTCTCGACGAGGGCGCGCGAAATCGTAGTGCTCCCCTGAAAACAAGACAGTTTTACGCGGCGTGGTGGAACGATTCGGTTGAAGAAGGGATTGATCCAGGCGGATGACAAGGTCGCCCCAAAAGGGTATAATGATAGTACCCTACAGGTTACGTCCCTCAAAGAGGGGGCCAACAGCGGGCGTATTGCATTGGAAACCGGGGAAGGTGCAGGAAGTGTCTTCGGGGTTGTTCTGCCGGTGACTCAACCTCCGTCTAAAGGAGCAAAGGGATGAGATCTTCGACCAACAGATTGCCGCCCAAGGAGTATCTCGAGATGCGGACTGACGAAAACGGAACCCATCACAAAGAAAGGAGCTAAAGATCATGTTGCAAACAAGAAGAGAAGTAAAGACAGTGGTAGCCCTGCTCATGGTGTTTGTTTTGGCCGCTCTCGGTTGTGGCAAGACTCAGGCCCAGGTGACCACGGGTCACAAACTATCAACAGCAAGCAAGGCAGGTAATGCGTCATGGAATTTCGACGATGTTCCTGTTGGGAAACTTCCTGTCGGCTGGAAAGCGGATGCCACGAATCGAAAAGGCCCCCTGGCAACATGGCAGGTTATCAAGGACAAAACCGCGCCATCCGGGGACCATGCCCTTGCCATGACCAGCCCTAACCACACGTCCGGAGGAATATTTAGCATCTTCGGAGGAACATTCAACCTCTGCTGGACGGACACGGTTTCCTTCCTTGACGGTGAAATCGAGGTCCGCTTCAAGGCCGTCAAAGGAAAAGAGGACCAGGGTGGAGGCGTGATATGGCGGGTGCAGGACAAAGAAAACTATTATATCGCCCGTTTTAATCCTCTGGAGAATAACTTCCGCATATATTATGTTCGAGATGGCGCCCGCAAGACCCTGGCGGATGCCAGGATCGCGCTGCCCGCCGGGAAATGGCACACGCTCAAGATCGTTCAGCACGGCAACCAATTTGAGGGGTACCTCAATGGGAAGAGGCTTCTTGAGGGCACGGACAATCTTTTCACGGAGGCCGGTGGAGTGGGTCTGTGGACCAAGGCCGATGCCGTTACGTCCTTTGACGATTTTTTGGTAAAGACGAAGGAGAAAGAGCGGTAAAATGCTCAAGATGCCTGGAAAGAAATTTCTGTTACTATTCATAGTGGGTCTGACTCTGGTTGTTGTTTTCATCGGTGGGGCGATTGGTCCAAAGTACATTTTATCGAGCCCTGAGTCATGTACCTCTTTCTTCTGTCCAATGTAGCCGTGCCTATTCCGAAGGGGAAGGTTTTTTCAATCGGGCAGAGGATACCGGGGTATGTGCTTTCCATTCCTGGCGGGACGGAGCATTCTTTCTCTGATGTGCTGCGATTGCAGTTGGATAAACAGACAAACAGAAGAAGGCGGTGAGCATGAAGAAGGCGATAGCAATACTTGCCATTTCTGCCACAGTGGCAATCTGGTTTTCCGGGTGCGGCAAAAATAGGTCGTCAAATGCCGGGACGGTCGTTGTCTATGTCTCCGAGGACCAGGTCTTTTCAGAACCCATCTTGAAGGGGTTTGAGAAAGAAACCGGCATACAGGTCAAGGCGGTCTACGACACCGAGGAGGCCAAGAGCACCGGGGCCATGAACCGCCTTATTGCCGAGAAGGATAATCCCCAGGCCGATGTGTACTGGGCCAATGAGCCGATCCGGGCCGAAGTCCTCAAACAAAAGGAAATATCGACCCCCTATGTTTCCCCGAATGCGAAGGATATCCCGATCGTGTTCAAGGACCCCGATGGATACTGGACCGGTTTTTCCGCCAGGGCGAGGGTTCTCGTTGTGAACAAGAGTGTAAAGGATAAACCCAAGACCATCCTGGCTTATACCGATCCCCGCTGGAAAGGGAAATCGGTTATCACCAATCCCCTCTTTGGGACCACAACCGCCGAGGTGGCTGCCCTGTTCACGATCTGGGGTGATGAGCAGGCAAAACAATTTATGGCGGCGGTGAGGCATAACGATGTGGCCATCTCGACAAACAACGGCGAAAGTGCGGACTTCGTCGCCGCAGGACGGGTCGACTTCAGCTTGGTCGACAGCGACGACGCCGTCAATCGCATGAGGCAGGGAAAACCCGTCACCATGGTTTATCCAGACCAGGGGGAGAACGGCATAGGCTGTTTCATAGTGCCCAACGCGGCCGTGCTCATCAAGGGCTCCCCCCACCCGAAGGCGGCCAGAAGACTCGTTGATTATCTGCTTTCCAGGGAAACCGAGCGAAAGCTGGCCTTTGCCGACTGCGCCCAGATTCCCCTGCATCCCGGTGTTCAAACGCCGCCCGAGTTGAAGCCCATAAGTGAAATCAAGGTCATGCAGGTGAATTACGCCGATGTTGCCAGAAAAATGGTTGAAATCCAGCCTTTTTTGAAAGCATGGATGGGGCTTTAAATGGCAAGACGTGCATTCCTCACATTTACCGTCATCCTGCTTCTTATGATCGGTATGCTCCCCGTTCTCTCCATGCTGATGAAGAGCGTGATTGTGGATGGCCACTTCAGCCTGGCGTCCTATGGGGGCCTGCTGACATCCGCACACCAGTGGACCCTGATGGGGCACAGCATGGCCCTGTCTTCCCTGGTCACGGCGCTTACGGTTGCTGTTGGGATGCCCTTAGGCGTACTCCTTGGGAAAACGGATTTGCCCTTTCGCAGGTTCTTTACAGTCCTCTTTGTCATTCCCCTGCTCATCCCTCCGTACATCATCGCGGTCTCGTGGTTTGATCTCCTGGGAAGAGAAGGACTCCTGGCGCACCTGCTTGGTGCCTCGGTCACCAGGGCGACAGCCCGCTTTCTCTTCGGCCTCCCCGGCTGTACTGCCGCCCTCTCCTCAATCTTCCTGCCGATACCAATGCTGCTTACAATGATCTTTTTAAGGACCATCAACCCCCGGCTGGAAGAGGCAGGAAGGTTGGTTTCGAACTGGCGCGGGGTAATGAAGGGAATCACGATTCCACTCATCCTGCCCGGTGTGCTGCTCTCCGCCATGCTGGTCTTCCTCCTCAGCTTTGGGGAGTTCAGTGTGCCGAATTTCCTGCGATATGATGTCTTCCCCGTGGAAAGTTTCACCCAGTTTTCCGCCTTTTACAACTTCAAGGCCGCCACGGCTGCCGCCGTCCCGCTTGCCGCTGTTACGCTGATACTTCTTCTCGCGGAGGCCGCGTTCCTGCGTGAAAGGACATATCAACTGCGTCCATCTCCCATGGGTAAGCACACGCCCCCGATAGAGCTCGGTCCCCACCGCACATGGTTATTTGTGATCGTTGCAATCACCGGGCTTGTAATTGTGATCGTGCCGATGGCCGTCCTTGTCATTCAGTCGGCCGGCGTAGACGCCTACGCCGAGGCGCTGAACAGGGCCGGAGGCAGCCTGTTGCGAAGTCTCATGTATGCTGTCATCGGGGCCACCCTCCTCACCTTTCTGGGGTTTTTTACGGGTTATCTGATACAAACAAAGGCGTTAAGGTGCTGGCGGTCCGTGGATTCATTGACGATCTTTCTTTTTGCCCTTCCAAGCACGGTGATCGGCATCGGCCTTATCAGTCTGTGGAACACGTCATGGACAAACTTTATCTATAGTACGCCCCTGATCATCCTCCTCGGCTATCTTGCAAAATACACGGCCCTGACCAGCCGAATCTCAGTCACACAGCTTGCGCAAATCCCGCCCTCCATGGAAGAGGCCGCCCGGGTTGCAGGAGCAGGATGGTTTCGCCGGATGGCATTTATCGTTGCACCACTGGCCCGACGCGGCCTGCTGGCCGGTTGGCTGGTGGGTTATATATTTTTATTGCGGGATACCGAAATCACCATGCTGGTTTATCCGGCGGGACATGACACACTGCCCGTGCGCATTTTGACCCTCATGGCCAATGGATCTCCGATGCTCATCGCCGCCCTTTGCATGGTTATGATAGCAGCGACGTTGCTGCCGGCAGGAATCTTATGGATGATACCCAAGGTCACGGCGAGAGGGGCAATGAGATGAAGATCATCGGCATAGATTCCGTCTCCAAACTCTATAACGGGGCAAAAGCCTTAAGCAACATCTCGCTGGAAATCGATGAGGGAGAGCGCATCGTTATCCTTGGCCCATCCGGCTGTGGCAAAACGACGATCCTTCGGCTGATTGCAGGTTTCATTGCGCCGGATACCGGCAGTATTTCGATTGCCGGCGAGTTGGTATCGAAAAATGGCCGCACTATTAAGCCGCCGGAGCAGCGTAACCTGGGCATGGTGTTTCAGGATCTTGCCCTCTGGCCCCATCTGAGTGTAAAAGGAAATATCGAGTTCGGGCTGAAGGCCAAAGGCATAAAAAAAATTGAAAGGGAAGGGCGAATCCGGAACATACTGAACCTTGTGGGCATGGCAGGCTATAAGGACAGAAAGCCCGCTGAATTGTCCGGGGGGCAGCAACAGCGCGTGGCCCTCGCAAGGGCTCTGGTTCTTGAACCCAACGTGCTTTTGATGGATGAACCGCTTTCCAGCCTCGACTTGGAATTGAATGTGCGACTGCGGAACGAGATTCTTCGACTTCAGGAAAAACTTGGGGTCACCCTGCTTTACGTAACCCATGATCGGGACGAGGCTTTTGATATCGCCACGCGGGTGGTTTCCTTGAAGCAGGGGCGGATAGAAGATGTCAGGACCGTTACCTCCTGCCAATCCAAAACAGAGGGAACTACGTAGAGTTTGCCTTGGTCGAGTTGTTCGCGGAGGACGGCGTACTCGCTGGCCTGTTGGAGTCCGCGCATGGAATCGAGGACGGGGGTGAAGAAGTAGAGGATGAGGTAGGCGACATATTCGTCATCGTGAATATCTCGATTGGGGCAATCCCAATGGTCGTGGAGAGGTTCGATGAGACGGAGGATATTGCGGCGATATTTGACGCCGCGGATTTGGACGAACTGTCTCGCACGTGAGCAAACCAAAAATCCAAACAACTACCGCGCCGAACAGGATTGGTTATGTCCCCGGAATATTTCCGGAATATTTGATCCCAGGCAAAGTCTGGGAGCGAGGAATCAATAGAATACACTGTCACCGATTTTCCCGATTTCCATTACTTTACCGCCTCTGACATGCAAGCCAAGACAGCAACCCTGACCACGCTATAGTTCCTCGCGACGCACCTCGCGACGCTCAGCCGCCGAGAGGTACGCGGCCTCGGCCAACGCCACGGCCTTCAGGTTCTCCCGGCCTGAGCTCAGGAACGGTTTCTCCTTGTCGAGGGCATCAAGGAAGTGGCACATGGAGTTGCCGAAGGCGTCGGGAAACCACTTGCCCTGGAACTTCGGACGGATCTCCGACGGCGGGTCGCACGTGGTGACGCAGATGTCCTCGCTGTCGCCCGTGATGGCCCCGGCGTCGCCCTGGATCACGATCTCCTCGCGGGGGTGGGGCCGGGGCCGGCTGCCGCGATAGCACCAGTTGTTGATGATCACGCCCTGGACTCCGCTCTCGAACTTCACCGAGATCACGCTGAGGTTCTCCCCCTTCAGCTCCGACTGCGATGCGTCCCGGCCCTGGAGCGCATAGACCGATTCCCACTCGCCGAACCAGTGCACCACGAGGGCGCAGTGATGAATGCCCATGGCCGAGGTGATGAAACGATCCTGTGTCGCCGCCCACTTGTGCCTGGGGTAGGCCCATGATCTGTTCTCGATCTGGAAGTAGTAGGGCCTGCCGATGTAACGCGGGTCCCTGAGATAAGGTTCCATGGCCATGAAGCCGGGGACGAAGAGGGAATTCTGGTTGACCATGAAGGGAACGCTGTGTTGCTCGGCGATCCTGACAAGCTCCTTGGCTTGGGACAGGTAGGGGACCATCGGCTTCTGCACGAAGAGGGCCCGTCCTTGCTCAGCCGCGAACTCGATGATCGGCCTTCGAATCTCGATATTCTGCGGCACGGCCACATCGACGACCTTCACGTCGGGCATGGAGACCAGCTCGCGGAAGTCCTCCGTCACGGTGGGCAATTTCCACCGCTCCTGCGCGAGCTTTCTCTTTCGGGCATCGACCTCCGCCCCGCCAACGATGTTCAGGCCGGCCTTGCGGTAGGCCTCCAGGTGCACGTTGGCGATGTTCCCCAGCCCGACAATCCCAATACCCCAATCGCTCCTCGCCATGGCCTGTCTCCTCCTATTCCCATGCATACTTATCGAGCCGGAGGAACTCGACCTTCATCGATCCGCTCCGTTTCAATTCCTCGCCCGCCCACTCCGCGCACTCCAACATCGCCGCGCGGGAGAGCTTCTCCGTCTCGATGTAGGCCTCATAGTTCGGCCCATGAGTGATTCGAGCGCCGAAGGCTGCCGGGTCGTTCCAGACGGCGGTCCCGGGATAGGGGCGAAAGATGCCCAGGCAGACCTCATCCGCCCCGCAGCGCTTCGCGAACTCGACTGTCCGCCGCACGCTCTCCTCGGATTCGCCGGGCAGACCGATCATGAAGAAAGGAGTCACTTTGATCCCTGCGATTTTCAGATCCCGGATGCCCTCGAGATGCTGCGCTGCGGTGAAGCCCGGCCGGGCCGTGGCCAGCACCTCGTCGTCGCCGCTTTCCACGCCGAAGCCCACTCGACCGCAGCCGGATGCCTTTATCTTCTCGGCCAGTTCCTTGTCCACCAGGTTCCCCCCGGTCCAACACCCCCATGTCACGTCCAGCTTGCGCCGGAGGATCTCGTCGCAGACCGCCAACGCATGCCTCCGGTTCAGGCCGAACATGTTGTCGTAGCAGTTGAAGCCGGACACGTCGAACTCTCTCATCACATGCGCCATCTCATCCACCACGTTCGATGGGCTCCGCCTGCGCACCTTGCGCCCCTGGGGGTTCATGCAGAATACACAGCCCATCGGGCATCCGCGATAGGTCAGGAGACCAGCGCTCTTGATGCCGAGGTGGGGATGAGGGCCATAGTCTTCCAGCCCGAGGAGATGATGGGCCTGGACGGGCATGGAATCCAGGTCGGCAACCGGCGGGCGGGGCTCGGTCCTCGCGATCTCTCCTTCGTGCCTATAGACCACACCGCGGACTTTTGCCAGCCAGTCGGTCCGTTCGCGTCCCTGTCCCTCCTCAACCCGCTGTGCGATCTCCAGCAGCGTCTCTTCCCCTTCGCCGATCACGCACACGTCGAAGTCGGAGTTCTGAAGAAGATCCTCCGGCTCGGCACTGGGATGATGCCCCCCCGCAACCAGGAGTGTGTCCGGCAGGTGCTCTCGGAGACATTTCGCAAGACGAGTCCGCTCAACGACCATCGGCGTGTGGATGGTGATCCCGACGAGGGATGGGTTCATCCCTGCGATTTCCGCCGCCAGCCGCTCGTCGAGCACGGCCTCATCGTCGGTGTCCGGAGAGGGCGGATACTTATCGCATATCTTCACCTCGAAACCGGCTTCCTCCAAGACACCCCCCAGATACGGCAGACCCAGGCCTTGAAACGAGCGCGGCGGTTTCTGCGGTCCGGCGATCAGCACAATCATTAGCTACTCCTTTCCAATCGCCTCTCCAACCCTATGAGCCGGTGGGCCCCCGACCTCTCGGACGGCCCGGGCAGGCCGGGACTGGCGCCATCGAAGCGATTGACAAGAAAGACGCCGATTTTGCAGAGAAACTGGCGAAAGAACACATCCGGAAGTTCATGGGCGACGTGAGAGAGAACATCCGAAGAGGGCTCTACCGCACATTGGCGGAGGATTAACGGTCGCACTCTCGATCCCTGCCGGCCGTCCCATTGCTTTTGTTTGCGGTGGGGCTCAACCGTAGTTCAGGAACTTCTTGATCCGGTCCAGCACCTCCCGTTCGATCTCCACGAACTCCACGCCCATCTGCACCCCCTCCGTCAGGCTGATTCGTGCGATGCGCGCCCGGAGTCTGACGGCAGCGAGTTCTCCCTCCAGGACCTCAATCCCGAGGAGAAACTCCGTCACCGGCATCACCTGCTTGTGGAGCCGGAACTCACCGATGAGCGCGCTGACCGGGCTCAGGTCGAGCATCTTCGCGTGGCCCTCGTCAAACACCATGTCGTCGGGCAGGAGGATCTTCACATACACCGGAAAGTCCACTGGAATGCGCTCGAACCGGCGGCGATGGATGCGGCGCAGGTTGCCGAAGTCATAGCTGAGCTCCCTCGCCAGGGCCAGGACTTTCTTGCGCGTTTTTTGGCTCGCCCGGTAGTTTGGGTCGTTGTTGAGGATTCGAGTGACGGTGCTTCGCGCGAGATTGAGGCGACTGGCGATTTCCTCGTGGGTGATGGACATGAGCTCCTCCTTCCGGTTAACCGCACATGTGCAACGCCCTATCGTATGGGCTCACCCCTCGCTTGTCAAGCGGTTTTTCGCAGAAATTTGTTCAGACCCCTGGGGCAATCACAGACAGGCCGCGCGGGAGAATAGAAAGCTGCACCGGAAGACGTCCCACCGCATCGCCGTCGAGCTGCACGCGAACGTGGTCTCCGCTTTCGATGCGAACCTCCCGTGCAGTGGCGTACGTCACGTCGGGATAGTCGATGTGCCGGCCGGTCATGGTCCCCCACAGGCACCGGAGCAGGTCCCGCGTGTTCCGGACGTGGACGGCGCAGACATGCAGCAGCCCATCGTCCGGCTCGGCATGGGGAGTGGGCCGGAACGGGCCGCCGTAGGTGCGGATGTTGCCAGCGATCACCGAGGTCGCCGGCTTCGCGAGGGGCCGGCCGTCGAGGGAAACGTGAATCTCCGGAAAGTGAAAATCGCGGATGCTCAGGAGGATCGGAACAACGTACTGATGGTACCGGCTGGACTTCCTCCGAACGGCCTTATAGGCATGGGCCACGGCCGCGTCCAGCCCCGCTCCGGCCATGGACAGGAAGGGGTGCCCGGTGTTCCGGGATGGGAATAAGGCCAAACCCACATCGATGGCCCGGGGAACGCCCGAGGCCAGGACGCGGCAGGCGCCTTTCATGCCGAGGGGAATGCCGAGCTCCCGGGCGAGCACATTCGCCGTGCCGAGGGGGAGGATGCCGAGGGGCGTGTCCGTCCCATGGAGCCCCGAGGCCACCTCGTTCACTGTCCCGTCACCTCCGGCGCCGACGACCATGTCGTAGTGCGCGTGTTCCTCCCGGGCAATGGTCTCGGCGTCGCCGCGCCGCGCCGTCTCGGTGATCGTAGCATCCACCCCCTCCTCCAGAAGCATCCGCCGGAGACGCGCCGACAGGTCGGCGCCCCGGCGCGCGCCGGCAATAGGGTTCAGGATGATGAGGGCGTTTTTCATGCCGCGATCCGAGAAGGAATAAGCATCCGCTTGGATTCTATCCCTCCGTCGGGCGCGCGGTCAAGCGGCAAATCCCGGCGTGAGCAGCGATGTCTCACTCACGGGGGGAGCAGGTGACGGTAGAGTCAAAGACGGTCACGTGGGTAACGGACCGCCCCCCCGTCACCGAGGGAGTACCGTAAGCAGGGGATTTTTCTTTGAAATCAGAAGGATGTGTGATAATATTAAGGTTTCGGCTAATAGTGGAATTTTATAAACACCCCTGGGCCTGATCAGGATGCACTACCATGATACTCCTGGAACTGATTGAGGAAGCGCTGGTCAAGATCGACCTGGAGTCCAAGGACAAGGAGGAAATGTTTGAGGAACTCCTCGACGTGCTCGTCCGTGCGGGGAAGATCAAGGACCGCCGCGTCGCATTGGACGCACTCTGGGAACGAGAGGAAAAAGGCAGCACCGACATCGGCAAGGGTGTCGCCATCCCCCACGCAAAGACCGACGCCGTGGACGATCTCGTTATCGCCGTAGGCGTCTCCAAGGACGGCATCGACTACGAGTCGGGGCAGGATGAACCGGTGCACGTCGTCTTTCTGATGCTCGCCACCGAGAACAACCCCGGGCTGCACATCGAGGCCCTGGCCAATATCGCGACCCTCGTCGAAACGCCCGGGCTCTACCAGAAACTGGTGGGGGCGGAGACAGCCAAGGACGTCATCGCGATCCTCGTCGCCGAGGCCAAAGCGCGGATGAACGACTAAATGCAAGACGTCATCAAGCACATGCTGGAGGTCGAGGAGAAGGCGAATTCGATCGTCCAGGCCGCCCAGACCAGCGCCCGGGAGATCCGCATGAAGGCCCAGGAAGATGCCCGGCAAAGGCTCCAACTGATCTGCCAGAAGGCCCAGGAAGACGCCAACCAAATCGTGGAGGCCGCCCGCGAAGAGGCCCGGAAACAGAAACAGGACGCCCTGAAGGATGCCGAGGTGGACATCCAGCGACTCCGCGAACGCAGCAAGGCCCGGGAGGATGAGGCCATCCGAGCCGTCGTGGACACGCTCCTGGCCGACTGACTCGTTCCCGACGCGGGAAGCACGCTCAAGCCCCGCTTGAGCGTAGCACACGTGCAGGTCTGGCTGGATAGGGGTGCCCGCTCAAACTGGTTTGAGCGGGCGGGTCGCAGACGATCCCCACAACAGGTAGTGACTCCATTGCCATGTGGCCTACAGACGAGTACGAATTCATCAATGCCAAGGTCCACGGTATGCGCAGCCGGCTCCGCGAGACCGACCGCCTCACCGCCCTCCTGAATTGCTCGGGTCTGACCGACCTCCTCCAGACCCTTTGCCCCGGCCGCCGGCAGGCCTTCATGGACGACGTGGCGATCGAAAGGTCCCTCATGGAGCAGCTCTTCGAAGACCTGGCCCAGATCCGCCAACACATGAACGGCCCCAGCCGGGCCCTGATCGAGACCATCCTCCTGCGCCGAACCGTCGAGAACGGCAAAGTGGTCATCCAGTTCTGGCGCCAGCAGAAGCAGGGCGAGCCCCCGCCGGGAGAGATCGAGGATTATCTTGTCCGCGACCCGAACGCCCCGCCGCCGGCCGTAAAGGACCTGCTGGCAGCGGGGTCGCTGCCGGAGCTTTTCGCCCGGCTCCGCCTCCAGGAGGCGCTGCCGGACCTGCCTGAGCAGATGGCCCCCGTCTTTGAGCGGTACGAGCGGGACGGCGTTCTCTTCTACGTCTTCGCCGCCCTCGACCGGGCCTACTACGACCTCCTCTGGCAGCGGGTCCAGGACCTGCGCAGGGGCGATCGGCGCGTGGCCGTGCGGATCGTCGGTTTGGAGATGGATATTGCCAGCATCTTCACCGCCCTCCGCCTGCGCTTCACATACGGCCTGCCCACCGAGGACACCGTGCCGCTCCTCTCTGCGCACGGTCGTCTCCTGCAGATGGATACGCTCGATCGCATGTGCCGTGCGGAGGATGCCGAGGGCCTGGTCCAGCAGCTCCCGGCAGAGTACCGGACACTTTTCGAGCGCGCCGACGGCAACCTGGGCGACTGCGAACGGCTCTTCTGGGACCACCTTTGCCGCGTGGCGAACCGGACCTTCTACGGAAACCAGTTCGACATCGGCGTGGTCGTCGGCTATGCTGCTTTGAGAAAAATCGAGTTTATGAACCTGGCCCGTGTCATCCAGGGATTTCGCTATGAGCTGCCCGCGAACGATATCCGGCGGGAGCTTATCCCCCTGGCGACGTGAACACTCCTTCGGGAGGCATGACGTGCTCAAACCGGCCGCGATGAAGAAGGTGGACATCCTCGTCCTGAGCGACGGCGTGGACGCGCTGACGGAATCGCTCGGCCGGATGGGCGCCATCCATCTGACGAACGTCAAACCCACCGGCGAGGTCACGGGCATCCAGAAGGTGGATGTCGCACAGGAGCGCGAGCTCTGGGGGGGCATCGAAAGGCGCGCGGCCGCAATCACCGGCCTGCTGGACCTGCCCAAGGCCGAACACCCCGCCCCCACACCCAAGAGCCGGACAGGACAGGAGATCGCCCGGAAACTCGAAAAGACCGAGGGGATCGCGAAGGACCTCGTCGGCCAAAGGACCGCCGCGCGGGAGGACCTGGAGCGCCTCAAAGAGGTCAAGCGCGAGGTGGAGTCCTTCGCGATGATCGACACCGAGATCCAGCACATCAACGATTTCTCCTTCCTCCACTTCGTCGTGGGGTCCATGCCGGACCCTGGCCTGGAGAGGTTGCGGGAGCAGTACAAAAACGAAGAAGGTATCCTGATGCCCTTCACCACCCCCTCGGGCGAGAGAAGGGTCATCGCCATCACCACCAAGAAGAAGCGCTGGGGCCTGGAGTCCGACCTCGACACCGCAGGCTTCAAGAAGGAGGACATCTCGGAGAAATACGAGGGCATGCCCAGGCACATCCTTGAAGAGACCGAGCGGAAACGAGAGAAGGCCGAGAGGGAGATCGAGGAGATCGAGCCCCGGATACAGGCCCTCCGGGAGGAATGCGCCGACTCGGTCCGCGCCGCCGCGGCTCGGGCCCACTTCGAGCAGGAGATCCTCCATGCGAAGGAGCACTTCGGCAGGACGGCCGATACCACCCTCATCTCCGGCTGGGTGCCCGCCGGCAAGGTGGACGAGGTGACCCGCACGCTGCAGGAGCTGACCGGCGGCAGGGCCGTCATCGAGGCCCGCGACCCCGCCTCGCTCAAGGACGTGATCGAGGGCCGCACGGCTGTGCCCGTTCTCCTGAGCAATCCCTGGTTCCTCAAACCCTTCGAGCGGATCATCACGACCTACGGCTTCCCGAGCTACAACGAGGTCGAGCCGACGCCCTTCGTGGCCCTCAGCTTTCTCCTCATGTTCGGCCTCATGTTCGGCGACGTGGGCCAGGGCGCCATCATCGCCCTCACCGGACTGGCCATGTACAACATCAAGGCGCTGCGCAGGCGCTGCGGCGACCTGGGCGTGGTCCTCGTCGGTGCGGGCGTCTCGTCGGCCATCTTCGGCGCGCTTTACGGGAGCGTGTTCGGGTCGGAGAAGATCATTCCCCCGCTCTGGAAGAACCCTATGGAGGACGTCCTGGTCTTCTTCAAGCTCGGCATCTGCATCGGCATGGCGCTGATCCTGTTGGGCATCGTCATCAACATCATCAACTGCCTCCACCGCAGGGACTACCTCCATGGCGTCTTCGACAAGCTTGGCGTCATTGGCGGCATCTTCTACGTCGGCTGCATCGGCATAACGATCAAGCACATCATCCTCGGCCGCGAGGGGGTGAATGTGCTGCAGGTCGTGCTGCTGATCGTCGTCCCCCTGGTCATCCTCTTCTTCCGCGAGCCGATCTACAACATCCTCACCCACCAGCCGGGCGCCCTCCACGGCAGCGTTGGGGAGTACCTCATGCAATCGGCCGTGGAGCTGATGGACACGCTCACGTCGTTCCTGGCGAACACCATCTCCTTCGTCCGGGTCAGCGCATTCGCCCTCAGCCACGTGGGTCTGAGCATCGCCATCTTCGCCCTGGCCGAGGTCATGGAGGAGGCGTCGGGGACGGCCCTCTCGTCGGTGGCGGTGATCATCCTGGGCAATGGGGTGGTCATCCTCCTGGAGGGATTGATCGTGATGATCCAAACAATTCGTTTGGAATACTACGAGTTTTTCAGTAAGTTCTTCGGTGGAGAAGGCAAGCAATTCAAACCGTTCTGCATTTCCAAGTGAGCCTTGGGAGGAGGAGCAAATGTTGTCGAGATGGAAGGTCATGCACGGGGTGGTCTGCCTGCTGATGCTGGCAGTCCTGACCGTGGGCGTGGTCGGCGTGGTCTTCGCCGAGGGCGACGCCGGAGCGAAAGAGCCCATATCCCGCATCGACAAGGCCGTGGGACTTGCGTCGGCGGCGGCCGTCATGTGCTTCGGGTTAGCCGCCGCCGGCTATGCCGTGGCAAAGGTCGGCGCGGCGGCCATGGGGGCCTGCGCGGAGAAGCCGGAACTTCTGGGCCGGGCGCTCATCTTCGTCGCCATCGGCGAAGGGATCGCCGTCTTCGGCCTCATCGTCGCGGTGTTGATGCTGCGGCAGTTGTAGTGCATCGTTTCATGGGTCCGTTGCACGCCCAATGTGGTGATTCCCGCGTACGCGGGAATGACGGGTGACCACAACCCACCCTATTGGGTGCCTGGTAGGAAGGGAACATGAGGTATTTCGTCATCGGCGACGAGGACACGGTCTTGGGCTTCCGCCTCGCGGGCGTTCAGGGCCGGGTGGTGGACTCCCCCGGCGACGCCGGGCAGGCCCTCGACCAAGCCCTCGACGATGAGACGATTGGCGTCATCATCATCACCGAACGAACGGTGGAGGCCATCCGAAAGCAGGTTGAGCAGGCCATGTTCGAGCATTCGTCGCCGGTCATCGTCGAAATCCCCGACCGGCAGGGCCCCATGACCGGCCGGAAGACCTTGATGGAGATGATCCGCCAGGCGGTGGGCATCGGAGTGTAGCCATGGCCCAGGATGCAAGCGAGAAAAAAGAGGCCCTCTCCCAAGAGATACTTGACAACGCCCGCAAGCAGGCGAAGCGAAAGATCGACCGCGCCGAGCGGGAGGCCCAGCGCATCCGCGATGAAGCCGAAGCGGACGGCAGAAAAGAGGCCGACGCCATCCGCGACAAGGCCCACAAACGCGCCGAGATGGAGAAGACCCGAATCGGCGCCACGATCCCCCTCGAAGTGAAACGCCGCACCCTGGCCGCCGAGGAGAAAATCCTCGACAGCGTCCTGGAGCACGCCCTCCACGCGGCGGCGGCGAAGAAGAACCCAGTGAAGGCGCTGAAGGCGCTCATCCTCGATGCGGTATTGGTGATACACGAGAACCAGATGAGCGTCGAGGCCAACGAAGAAGACAGCGGCCGCATCACCGAGGACATGCTCAATGAGGTCGCGGAAGAAGTAAAGAAACAGCAGGGCCGGTCCGTTACCCTCACACCTTCCGGCGAGCGCCCCCCGATCCTCGGCGGCGTCATCGTCCGTTCCGGGTCCGGGCGATTGATCTGCGACAACTCCCTGGAGGCCCGCCTCGCCCGCCGGCGCGACGACCTGCGCCTGAAGCTCTCCCGGATACTGTTCGACGAGGAGGAGGACGAATGAGCGCCGCCGACCGCAGCCCGGGCACGATCATCGGCGTGAACGGCCCCATCGTCCGCGCCTCGGGCATGCGCTCCGCCTCCATGCTCGATGTCGTGGAGGTCGGGGGGCACGGGCTGATCGGCGAGATCATTCGCCTCGACGAGGATGTCGCCACGATCCAGGTCTATGAGAACACCACCGGTCTTCAGCCCGGTGATACGGTGCACGGCACGGGCGCGCCCCTGTCCGTCCGGCTGGGCCCCGGTCTCATCGGGAACGTCTACGACGGCATCCAGCGTCCCCTGCGGGGACTGCGCGAGAAGAGCGGCGTCTTCATCCGCCGGGGCGAGAAGGTGTCCCCACTCGATGAGGAAAAGAAGTGGGGGTTCACCCCGCTCGTCAAGATCGGGGATGACGTGGAGTCGGGGCAGATCATCGGGACCGTGCAGGAGTCCCGGATGATCGAGCACCGCGTGCTCGTCCCGCCCAGCATGAGGGGCGGCGTCACCATGATCGCCGAGGAGGGCGAGTACACGATCAATGACGTCATCTGCCGTCTCTCGCAAAAGCGGCAGACGGTGGAGCTGACGCTGTGCCACAACTGGCCCGCACGGAAGGCCCGGCCGGCCCGGGAGCAAAAGGACCTTGTCGCCCCCCTGTTCACGGGCCAGCGGGTCATTGACAGTCTCTTCCCCATCAGCAAGGGCGGTACGGCCGCCATCCCCGGCGGCTTCGGTACGGGCAAGACCATGACCCAACAGGCCCTGGCCAAGTTCTGCGACGCCGACATCATCATCTATATCGGCTGCGGCGAGCGCGGCAACGAGATGACCGACGTGCTCCTCGGCTTCCCCGAGTTGGTCGATCCGCGCAGCGGCCTGCCCCTCATGGAACGGACCATCCTCATCGCCAATACGTCGAACATGCCCGTCGCGGCGCGAGAGGTGTGCATCTACACCGGCATCACCATGGCCGAGTACTACCGCGACATGGGCTACGCCGTGGCCATCATGGCCGACTCCACGTCGCGCTGGGCCGAGGCCCTGCGCGAGCTTTCCGGCCGGCTGGAGGAGATGCCCGCCGACGAGGGCTTCCCGGCCTACCTGCCGTCCCGGCTGGCGGAGTTTTACGAGCGCGCCGGGCGCTACGAGGCCCTGTCGGGGAAGGAGGGGTCCATCACCGTCGTTGGCGCCGTCTCCCCGCCGGGCGGAGACTTTTCCGAGCCGGTGACCCAGAACACGAAGCGCTTCATCCGGTGCTTCTGGGCGCTCGACCGCGACCTGGCCGATGCGCGGCACTACCCCGCGATCAGCTGGCTCAACAGCTACAGCGAATACGCCGCCGACCTGCGCGAGTGGTGGGCGGATGCCGACCCGAACTGGGCGAGCCACCGCGACGAGGCCATTGATATCCTCCAGAAGGAGGAAAAGCTCCAGCAGATCGTCAAGCTGGTCGGGCCGGACGCCCTACCCGACACGGAACGGCTGGTGCTCTTCGCCGCCGATCTGCTGAAGCAGGCCTTCCTTCAGCAGAACGCCTTCGACGAAGTGGACAAGTACTGCGAGCCGAAAAAGCAGGCGGCCATGCTGGGAATCATCCTCGACGTGTATCATGCCGGGAAGGAGCTGATCGAGGGTGGCGTGGCGCTGGAGCAAATTCGCCGGCAGGAGGTGATCCAGAAGGTGATGCGGATGAAATCCACGATCCCCAACGATGCGCTGGACAAGTTCAGCGACCTCGCGCGACAGGTCCAGCGGGAGCTGGTCAGCCCGGAGGCGAAACAACCGTGACGGACATCAGGAAACTGGAATATGTGGGCGCCAACCGGATCGAAGGGCCCCTGCTCTTTGTCGAGGGCATCCGGGACGTCGCCTTCGACGAGGTGGTGGAGATCAAAGGCGCCGACGGTGAGGAACGCCTCGGCCGGGTGCTGGAGGTGGGCCGGGGTTTCGCCGCGATCCAGGTCTTCGAGGGTACGAGCGGGCTCTCGCCCGAGACCGCGCGGATGCGTTTCGTCGGCCGTCCGCTGGAGATACCGGTGTCGCGAAGGATGCTCGGCCGCACCTTCGACGGCCTGGGCCGGCCCATCGACGGCGGCCCGCCGCCCCTGACCAAGGAGCGCCGCGACGTGAACGGCCTGCCGATCAACCCCTTCGCCCGGGACTACCCGCGCGACTTCATCCAGACGGGCATCTCGGCCATCGATGGCATGAACACCCTCGTGCGCGGGCAGAAGCTGCCCATCTTCTCCGGCAGCGGTCTGCCCCACAACAGCATTGCCGCGCAGATCACCCGGCAGGCGAAGCTCCTGACGGAGAAAGTGGAGTTCACCGTCGTCTTCGCGGCCATGGGGGTGAAATACGACATCGCCCGGTTCTTCATCAACAACTTCGAGGAGACGGGTGTGCTCGAGAACGTCGCCCTCTTCCTCAGCCTGGCCAACGACCCGAGCATCGAGCGCCTCATCACCCCGCGCTCGGCCCTCACGCTGGCCGAGCACCTGGCCTTCGAGTGCGACATGCACGTGCTGGTGATCCTGACGGATATGACGAACTACTGCGAGTCGCTGCGTGAGATCGCCACCGCCCGGGGCGAGATACCCAGCCGGAAGGGCTACCCCGGGTACCTCTACAGCGACCTGGCGTCGATCTACGAGCGGGCCGGGCGGGTGCTGGGCAAGAAGGGGTCGATCACCCAGGTACCGATCCTGACCATGCCGAGCGACGACATCTCCCACCCCGTGCCGGACCTGACGGGATACATCACGGAGGGGCAGATCGTTCTGGAGCGCGAGCTGTTCCAGCGCAGTATTTACCCGCCCATCGCGGGGCTGCCGTCGCTGTCGCGCCTGATGAAGGACGGCATCGGCAAGGACCGGACGCGTCCCGACCACCCGCACCTGGCATCGCAGCTCTTCGCGGCCTACAAGACCGTGAAGGACGTGCGGTCGCTGGCATCGGTGATCGGGGAGGAGGAACTGTCGTCTCTCGACCGGAAGTATATGCAGTTCGGCGCGCGGCTGGAGAATGAGTTCCTCCGCCAGGGCGATCACGAGGACCGGTCCATCGAGCAGACGCTCGAGATCGGCTGGAAGGTTCTGACGGAGCTGCCGCAGAGCGAGCTGCACCGCGTGACGGAGGAGGAGCTGGAGACGTACTACCACGCCAAGAAGTCGGGCGAAGGGGAGGGGGGGAGTAGATGGCCAAGCTGAACGTCCCGCTCACCAAGACAAGCTACTTCCGGCTCAAGCGCGAGCTGGCCTTTGCCGAGGAGGGGTTCGACCTGCTCGACCAGAAGCGCGAGATCCTGATCATGGAGCTGATGCGTTTGGTGCACCGGGCGCGGAGCATCCAGGAGGAGGTGGCGGAGAAGCTCAAGGCCGCCTATCGGGCCCTGGAGCAGGCCATGCTGGAATCGGGGGCCTTCGAGCTGGGCCGGGAGGCGGTCCACGCGCAGTACGATCACAAGGTGGACATCTCCCTGCATCGTCTGATGGGGATCAGCATGCCGGCGGTCGAGGCGAAGCACGAGGAGATGGGCGTGCGCTACAGCATGGCGTCGAGCTCCCCGCGCACCGATGAGGCGACGCGGTGTTTTCTCGATGCGCTCGACGGCATCCGCGAGCTGGCGGAGGTGGAGACGAAGGTGTGGCGCCTGGCGCGGGAGGTGAAAAAGACGCAGCGGCGCGTGAACGCGCTGGAAAAGATATTCATCCCCGACTACAAGGAGACGCAGGACCACATCATCTCGACGCTCGAAGAGAAGGAGCGCGAGGCGTTTTTTGTGATGAAAATGCTAAAGGCGCGGCTGACGGCCCAACGAGAAGAGGCAAGGAAGGACCATGTTTGACAAAATCCTGCTCGTGCTGGACGGGGGGAGAGGGTGGCCCGATGCGGCCGAGTTCGCCATCGAGATGGCGCGCGGCGGGAAGTCCCAACTGATCGGAGCGGCGGTTGTGGACACCGATACCCTCAGCCGTCTGCTGGCGCAGGGCATCTTCGTGGAGGAGGAGCGGGCGTCGTATGAGAAGCAGCTTGAGGCCGACGCCGGCCGCTATCTGAACCATGCACAAAAACTGGCCGACAAGGCGGGCGTGGCGCTGGAGAAGACTGTCCTGAAGGGATTGATCCACAAGGTGGTGCTCCAGGAGGCCCGCGTCCGGAAGGTGGACGCCCTCGTCATGGCCTCGTGGCGGCGGTCCATGTTGAAGCGTGACCTGGTTCCACACGAGCGGCAGTTCATCCTGGACGAGGCGGAGTGCACCGTGATTGTTGTGAAGTCGATGGCGGAGACATAGCTCCTGTGTAGCAGATTAAGAACTATCTACTACACATCAACATATCGTCTTGAGACGCCGGCCCGTTCGTTGACAAGGACCTGTTCGGTAGGAGGAATACTGATGAAGATCGGGCGTCGAGAGTTTATGCAGGTGTCGGCCGCCGCCGGCGCCGGCGGGCTGATGGCACGCAAGGTGAGTGCGATGGAAGTGCCCGACCCGCCGCAGAAGGCCGTGCTGAAGCTATCCTGTCAGGAGAGCCGGCCGCCTTTCAAAACCTTGCCGGAGAAGCTGGACTTCCTGGAGCAGCACGGCTATGTCGGCTTGGAGCTTCACGGAGGCAAACTCCTCGGTCGTGAGGAAGAGATCCAAAAGGCCCTGCAGGGGCGCAAGATCAAGATCAGCGCCGTGTGCGGCGGGGCGAAGGGCAGCATTATCTCCGACCAGGAATCGGTCCGGCGAAAATGCGTGGATTCGCTGAAAGAAATCCTCACGGCAGCAGGCGCACTGGGCAGCACAGGGGTCATCATGGTCCCCGCATTCAAGAAGGCAAAGGTGCTACCCTACTGGGAGGCCCGCAAAGTGATCGTCGAGCTGCTGAAGGAGGTCGCCGAACATGCCGTGAGCGTGAAGTCGCGAGTTCTGCTCGAGCCGTTGAATCGCAAGGAGGCCCACTTCCTCCGCCTCGTCGCCGATGCCGCCGCCATCTGCCGCGATGTGGGCAGCCCGGGCGTGGGTTGCATGGGGGACTTCTGGCATATGACCTGGGAGGAAACCAGCGACATGGGCGCGGTCATCTCCGGTGGGGAGCTCCTCCACCACATGCACATGGCCAGCCGGAAGAACCGAAAGATGCCTGGCGAGGATGAGGGCGACAACTACATCGAAGGCTTCCGCGGCCTGAAGATGATCGGCTATCAGGACTACATCAGCCTCGAGTGTGGCTCGAAGGGCGACCGCAAGGAAACCATCCCTGCTGCGGCGAAGCTGCTCCGAAAACAGTGGGAAAAGGCGTAAGAAGAACACGCTCAAACAAGTTTGGGCGTGGCACACAAGAGGTGTCCGTTTAACAGTCACTGCCTCCGTACGTGGAGGAACAAGGAAGATCCGTGCATAGACCCAACATCGTTCTCATCACCTGGCACGACCTTGGCGATTGGCTGGGGTGCTATGGTCGTGAGGATGTAAGCTCGCCATGCCTCGATGGCCTTGCCCGGCAGGGGGTGGTGTTCGACAACTACTTCTGCACCGCGCCGCAATGTTCCCCGAGCCGGGCCAGCATGGTCACCGGCCTGATGCCCCACTCGACCGGCGTCCTCGGCCTGACGCACCGCGGATTCGACATGGACCGCGATGCTATCACGCTGCCGCAACTCCTTAAACAGGGAGGATATACGACCCACCTCTTCGGCCTGCAGCACGAGTGCAACGATTCCGCGCGGGAGGGCTACGACGACATCCGGTCGAAAAGCAGGCACGCGAAGTATGTGGCGGAGGAGGCCGAATCGTTTTTCGCAAACGCGTCGGCCAACGACCCTCCGTTCTTCCTTGCCATCGGCACATCCGACGTGCATCGGCCCTATGGCGAGACGTACGACCCGGAGGTGATGAAACGGATCCAGATGCCGCCGTATCTCCCCGACTGTGAAGCGGCCCGGCGCGACCTGGCCGTGTTCTATAATAATATAAAGGAAGCCGACCGGCAGATGGGCCGCATCTTCGACGCGCTCGACAAGAGCGGCTTGGCCGACGACACGCTCGTCATCTTCACTACCGACCACGGCGCGGCCCTGCCACGGGCGAAGACCACGCTCTACGATTCCGGGATCAAGATCGCCATGATGATGCGGTGGCCGCGTGTGCTGCGGGGCGGAGTTCGGACCGATGCCTTGCTCAGCAACGTGGACCTCTTCCCCACGATCCTGGACATCGCCGAGGTCAAGAAGCCGATTCGCCTCCACGGCCGGAGCTTCGCCAACCTTCTGTTCGACAAACCGCACGAGCCGCGCAGGGAAATTTTCGCCGAGATGACCTGGCACACCCAATACCGACCCATGCGCGCCATTCGCACAAAGGACCACAAGTACATCATCAACTACTGTGGTCCCATCCCCATGATCGTCGAGGGCGGCGCGATCTCGCGGTACGGTGCGGGTCTGACGGAGGAGTACTATTCCAGTCCGCTGCCCCGCGAGGAGCTTTACGACCTCCAGGCCGATCCCGACGAGATGAACAATCTTGCCGACGACCCGTGCAAGGCCCAGCTCAAGGCCCAACTGCGCAACCACCTCCTTCACTGGATGACCAGCACCAACGACCCCATCCTCAAGGGAACGGTCCCCAACCCCCACCCCGACCGCGCCGAGCCGGAGGTCTGGGTGAGGGACAGCAGCGGCCGTTTCAAGCTGCGCATGGATGTGAAGTGGCCGTGGGAGATGTGCAAGCCGTAAGAGACTTTCCTTATACTTGTGCAAAGCTCAATAAGAGTCGAGGGCGAGCAGCAGGCCCTCCTCGGTCACGACAAAGAGCTTGCCTTCGCCCGCCGCAAATCCGTCGGCACGGGGGCGGCCCTTCAGCGGCAAACGCCCGGCGACCTTGCCGTCGTTCGCATCGAGCGCTACGAACAGGCCCTTGCCGTTGCATTTCCCGTCCGAGTCCTGGCCTTCGCCCACCGCGTAATACGAGTCACCCGCGCGCACGGCCGCTCGCGCGATCATCGGTATGCGCGTCACCCACTTTACGTCATAGACGAGCTTGCGCAAGTCGGAGCCGCCGATTGAAACACGCGCGATGTCCGTGCCGCTGGCCCGCCAAGCCGCGCCGATCACGTCCTCGCCTCGGGTGACGAGGGGGCCGCCGTGCGCAAAAGGCACGCGATAGAAGTACTGGGGGTGCGGGTCGCTGTAGGTGTGCGCCTCGACCTTCACGCCCTTGGCCTCGCGGCCGGAGACCTCGCGCCCATAACGGCTCATACTGTAAACGGAGTACCCGCCGCCGCGACCCCACATGGTGGAGACCGAGTCGCCGACCGGAGGCATGCCGACGAACAGGTAGTCACCGGCGAGGCTCAGCCGATTGCCCTGCGCCTGGCCGCTGCCAAGCCGTATCCGGCGGAGCGAGTTGTCGCGTTCGATCGCCAGCGGCTGCCCGTAGCCATTGGGGACGATCAGATATCGGTCCGTGGCGACGATCGCCCCCCGGGGCGCCAGTCCCATCGGACGATCCTGCTTCTTGCCCGTGTCGCCGGTCTGGGTAATCTCTTCGACGTCCAGCCCCAACTCATCGTTCTTCGCGACCACCTTCCCGCTCTTCACGTCGAGACCGGCCAGCACGATCCCGTCGTACGAGACGCCGCCCGCGCAGACCCAGGCGATTCCTTTGTCGACGAACACGTTCGTATTGATCGGCGCACGCGAGCGCAGCCGCCCGTACGCCAGGATGTAGTCGGCGTCGGGCACGATCCGGCGGCGCCAGGCGAGCTTGCCGGACTCCGCCTGAACGGCGTACACCCAACCGTCGGCCGCGCCGAAGAACACGGCGCCTGACGCGAAGGTCGGGGCCTTTGTGATCGCGCCGCCGGCGGTGAACCGCCACTTGAGCCGGCCACTCTTGGCCTCATACGCTTTCAACTCGTGCTGGTCGTTGGCCACGAACACCAAGCCATCCGCGACGATCGGCGCGGTGGGCGCGCCCCCCACCGTCGCTTTCCAACAGATCTTCTTCGGCGTCGGTATCGCCTTTTCGCTCATCCCGCTGCGCCCGGCGTCATGCCGATAGGTCGGCCAGTCGCCGTCGCTTCGCCCCCCGACCGCGCCCGGCCCTTTCACGAAGCTGCGAACCTTGCCTCGCCTGGACGACGCCCTCTTTTTCCCAATCGGCGACAGGGCCACGAGGCCCGCCACCGTGTGCGAGCAGAAGCATTCGTTGGGCAGTATATAGGTATAACCGTTGCCGTGGATCGCCCCGGCGACGCACGAGGAACGGAAGTCGGGATACCAATACTGCTCCTTTGTCTTGTAGTTGAGCATGACCAGCCCGCCCGAGGTGCAGAGCCAGTCCCGCAGCCCGGTCAGCCTGACGCAGCGCATCATCGGCCGGTTGCCGATGCGGTCCTTGATCTTTCCTGTCGCCGTGTCAACCATCACGAAATCGGGATAGCGTCCCTTCCTGTTCTTCTCGTAGATCCCGCCGCAGATCGTGTCGCCGAGGACGAAGCCGGTAGAGCCGAGTGTCTGGTCCAGTTTCCAGGCAATGGTCCCGTCCTTGCTTCGGAGAGCCAGCGCCTTCCCGACTTTCTTGTGAACATCCCAGCCCGACAGGACGTAGAGATCTTTCCACCCGGCCGCGTCGCCGTAGTTGAAAACAAGCTCCGGATGTTTCTTTTCCCACAGCACTTTGCCCGAGGCCAGGTCAATCGCCTGGGCGCGTCCGCCCTGGTCCGTGTAGTGGAGCAGCACGCGTCCGCCAAGCGCCACCGGCGACCCCCAGTTGAGCCGTCCCTTCACGGGGACCGCCCAGAGTTTCCTGCCGTTCTTCGGGTTGAATGCCCGAAGGCTCCCATCCACAATGCCGAGCAGCTTGCCCTCCGCAAGGGCGACCCAGCGCCATTTGCCCCGCCCGATGGTGCGCAGGACCTTGCCCGTGGCGGCCTCGATCACCTGGCATCCTTCACCTGCCCCTATGTTGAACAACCGATCACCCTCCGCCGCCAGCCAGCCCATGTTGCGCGGCGCTTCGCGAAAGCCGGGAGGAACCGGGACGTGTTTCTCCCAGAGCGGGAAGCCGTTGTCGGCATCGAAGGCGAAGATCATTTGGTGCTGGATGGTCTGCGTCTTGTCCCGGTAGCCTCTCGCGGTCGTCTGCATGTAGTCGGTGTAAAAGAAGCGGCCGTTGCAGACCAAGGCGTGGCCCAGATAATGCGAGCGCGACTTGAGCGGTCCGGCGAGCCATTGAGTTTGATACGGCGGGCCGGCCAGTTGGTCCACCGACCTCGGATTGTTGTCGGCGCCGTGGCGAATGTGGGTCCAATCGTCAATGCCCTTGGGCGCTTGCTTGAACGCGATCAGTGCGTCGCCGCTCACCTTGGTCTTGAAACGCCTGTCCGACAAAAGCTTGCTCTTCAGCTTCCCGGCGTTCTGCACGTAGGCGACACTGTCGAGGCCCAATACGCGGGCAATCTCGTCCACGCCCGGGCCTGCACTCCCATCGGTGAGCACCAGCAGATCGACCACCCCGTCTCCAAACGGCAGGCGTTTGGCGCTCCCCTCCATCACGGCGAGCCGCTCGCCGTAGACCCCGGCCTTGCGTATCTTCTCGCGCGCGGCTCCGACCGCCTCCCCCTTTAAGCCCAGGACACGCGAGATGAAACGTCCGTTCTTGACGAGGTCGATCGCGACATCGGCGCCGCCGCTGCCCACCACGACCAGCACCCCGCGGTCGCGGCCAGTGGCTGTGATGATCTTCCGGCCCGGTCCCGCGGCCACGGAGCTCCCCAACCCCAGAAGGATCACCAACCACCCGATACGCTTCATGCCCACCCTGGCCGACAACGCTATCCGTCTGTCATACATGAGCGTTCCTTTCTGGGCGTTTTCTCGCGAAGGCTGCCTACCGGTGGGCCTCGACCATTTCCTTCGGATAGAACGCCGCGCGATAAACCGCCTTCAGATAGGCCTTTCGCAGGCCATCAATCGTGTTGTGCAGTTCCCAGACGATCTCTCCATCGCGCGTGACCTCCATGATGATCCCCGACAGGCCGGTGGGGTGGGCGGGGGGACCGTCCTTCGGCGGGGTGGCACCCGGGTTGCCGCAGCAGATGAGGATGTTGCCGTTCGGCAGAAGCTCCTGCCCGGAAAGCGCACGCGCATAGGCGTAGTCGGGGATGCGGAACTCCCACACGATCTCGCGGCTCGCCGGCTCGATCTCGATCACGCGCGAATATCCGCGAGACGTGCCGTTGTCGAAGCACATGATGTTCCCGCTCGGCAGCATCGTCGGCATGTGCTGGCCGTCGAGCTCGCCCTCGCCGAAGGCCCAGACGATCCGCTTGGTGTCGTAGTCGATGACGCCGATGGTGTGGATGCTGCGCCCGCTGAAGAGGACGTTGCCCGCGCGGAAGCGCTCGTCCTTCCGACCAAGCTCCGTCTCCGGCAGCGACTCGATCGTGTTGTTGTGGGCCCAGTCCTCCGCCTCGGTGAGCTTGAACTTGGGCAGGAGGGCGAACAGGTCGTCGATGCCCTGGTCGAGGTGGTATTCCCAAACGATGTTCCCGTCGCGATCCACCTCGATGAACCGGTCGTTCTTGTCCATCGCGCCGCGCCAGATGCGGTCGATAAAGACGAACTCGTTGCAGACGATGAGTGTATTCCCGTTCTCCTTCCGACAGAAGTCGTGGTGCTGTCGGCACGCATAGGACCAGAGGATGTTGTTATCCCAATCCGCCTCGAAGACGCCCTCACGCATGCGGGCGTAGAGGATGCGGCCGTCCGGCAGTAGCTCCGCGACCTTGGTGTAGCGTCCCGTCGCCCACTCGTGGACGATGTTCGCCTCCCGGTCAATCAGCACGAACCCCTGCCCCGCATAGGGCGAGTAGAGGATGTAGCCGGGCTGGACCTTTTCGGGTTTGTTGATTTTCAGCTCGCCGGATTTGGCCATGATCCATGCCTCGCTTTCTGTGTCCGACCCTTCCGCAGGTTTCAAGCCTGCGGAAGGATGCGTTGGGGCTTTCATTCAGACCTGCTCGACACTGCCCGATTCGATGGATCGCGTGATCGCATCGACCAGGGCCATCGTCCCTGCTGCGTCGGCAAAGGGGCTTCGGATGGCCCCCATCGAGCCGGTGCGGATGGCCTCGAGAAAGACCTTCATCTCGTCATGGTGCGGCGGGTCGGGGGGATCTTCCGGCTTGCGGTTGGGATGGACCTGCCCGCTGCGCCCCATGGCCGGACCTTGGGGGAAGTCTTCGTCGCAGCTCTCGGCTTTTTCGCCTTTTGCGCCGATCTTGCCGTTCAGCCTCGGCGGGATCGGCCGGAGACTGATCTGGAAATCTTCGCCGAAAAACGTCAGGTCGCTCGTGCCCTGCGCGCAGGCCCACGTGCTCACGACGGACGCCGTCGCGCCCGAGTCGAAAAGCATGTTGATCGACATGGTTTCTTCAATGGTGAATGTTTCGCTTTTCGGAATGATGACATTCGTCCCGAAAGCATGCACGGTCGCCACTTCCCCCGCGACATACCGTGTAAGATCGAGCGTATGGATCATGACATCGAACAACCCGCCGCCCTTCTCCTTCAGGAAAAACCAGTCCTCCAGCCGGCCCGGGCCCGGCAGCGCGGCAGGACTGATGACGGCGGCGCGAACGATGTTGATCTTCTTGTCGCCGATGAGCGCCTTGCACTTATCGACCGACGGCGCATAGCGGCAGTTGAACCCGACGCTGCAGATCATGCCGGAGTCTTCGACGACTTTCGTGATCTCCCGCGCCTCCTCGGCGTTCCTGGCTGGGGGCTTTTCACAGAATACGGCCACCTTCTTCTCGACCGCCGCCTCGAACACGGCCTTGCGCAGGACGGGTGGTGTGCAGAGAAGCACACCGTCGAGCGGCTCCTTGTCAAGCATCTCCCGCCAGTCGGCGTAGGCCGTCGCGCCGACAGGATTGGCCTTCTCCTTCGCCAGGTCCAGGTTCATATCGGCAATGCCGACTACGCGATTGCCGCCGATGAAGTCCAGATTGGCCAGATGCCGCGTCGCGATGTTTCCAGCGCCGATAATCCCGAGAGTCAAGGTCTCCTCACTCACGTCAAATCCTCCGTTGCTTATTCGTTGGGCCAGGTAAGACCGCAATACTAAAGACTTCTCCCCACGGAGTCAATAGCTCATGGGACAGAAAGGCGAAGTAGTGGCATAGGGCAGACACGCAGTGGCTGGCAATTCCGAAAAATTAGTGGTATAAGAGAATCGAAATTTGACAGGAAACAGCAAGGAGAGATAGATGGCCAAAGATATGTTGGGTGTGTGCGTTGTCGGTACCGGGAATATCAGCGAGCGACATGTTTCCGGCTGGAAGGAACTGCCCTATGCCAGACTGGCCGTGGCCTGCGACATCGACGCCGACGTCGCGGAGGTCTATGCCAAGAAGCACGGCTTCGAGGCAGCGTGCACCGACTACAAAGAGGCGCTGGCGCGGGACGACGTCGATCTCGTGTCGGTCTGCACGCCGGCGGGCCTGCACCCCGACGTGACCGTCTGCGCCGCACAGAACGGGAAGCATGTCATCTGCGAAAAGCCCATGGCCCTGACGCTGGCCGAGTGCGACCGGATGATTGAGGCCGCGCAGAAAACCGGCATCAAGTTCATGATCGCGCACATGGAGCGCTTCTCCAAACAGACTGCCAAGCTGCGCGAGCTGATCTCCTCCGGCGCCATCGGCCGGCCGGTGATGGTGCTGAAGGGCAACACGGGCTTCAATAACCGTCCGGTCTTTCACGACAAACATGGCAACGGCGGGCCGATCGTGGATGGATGCATTCATGCCTTCGACTCGTGGCGTGTCATCTTCGAGAGCGACCCCGTGCACGTGATGGGGCGCGGATTCACATTTGGGGAATTTCGTGAGGAGTTGAAGGACGTGAAGGAGCTGGCCCCCGACATGGTATCGGGCATGGTGGAGTATGCCTCGGGCGATGTGGGGACAATCATCACGTGCAACTCCATGCCGCCGGCCATCCCCCCTGAGCAGCAGCTTCGGGTGGAGGAATACATCGGCCCCATGGGCAAGATCATCGGCGGGGTGCGGAGCAAACTCACGCTCATTCGCGCCGATGGCTCCATGGAGGAGTTCCCTGCGGACAATTTCCAAAACTGGTTCCATGAGGAGATCCGGCTCTTCGCCGAGGCCGTTCGCTCCGACGGCGATGTGCCGATCACGGGCGCCGATGGCAAGATGTCCGTGAGTGTTGCGTTGGGTATTTTGCAGTCCGTAGAAACCGGAGAGTCCGTCAGGCTTTAGAGACGCCCTCGCCCTGTCCATAGGAGAGACTGGCATGGTCAAGCAATCGTGGTTGGTTCTGTTTTGCATCGTGTTTCTCACTCCCCTCATCATGGCCCAGTCGATGGGCGTCCCATCCGGGCCATACCAGCCCGACGCCTTCACGTCCATTCTCCTCCACTTCGACGAGGGGCAGGGGGACCGGACCGCCGATGCCGGGGAGTTCGGACTCAATGTCTCCTTGACAGGAACCAAGTGGGCGGAGGGCAAGTTTGGCAAGGCCATCGACTGCCACGGCGGCGGGGCGGTGGTCCGCTTCCACCCCGCACTGGGACCGGACACCGAGGTGACTATCGAGGCATGGGTACGGCTCGACAAGCCCAGCAATGACCTGCAGCGGATTGCCTATCGGTCGGGGGTGTACGGACTTTACGTCCAGGCAAAATCCACCGACGTTGTGTTCTACGTGAGCGCCGATGGACTCTGGGAATCCATTACCGCGCCTATTCCCACCGGCACGTGGGTGCACATCGGCGGGGTGTACGACGGAAAAAGCATGTGCCTCATCATCAACGGCGAGCGCAAAGCGGAGAAAACGAAATCGGGACGGCTCTCGGAGAGCCGGGGGACACTCGAGATCGGTGGTGAGGTGGCGGCCGCCCGGCGATTTTTCCAGGGGGCCATTGACGAGGTGCGCGTGTCAAACATTGCACGGAAACGGTTCGATCCGGCTGAACGTCTGGAGTTCTCCACGACGGCCGACGTTCGCGCCATTCCCGTTCCCGAGGGGCCGCTGCGGATCGTCGTCCCGACCCTCGGCGTCGGCAAGGTTGCGGCGCCCCCGAAGATCGACGGCAAGCTGGATGATGACGTGTGGAAGGGAGCGGCTACGGTGACCCTCAACGACGCGAGGTTCGGCGGGAAGATCACGCAGCGAACGAAGGCATGGGTGGCCTACGACGACCAGAGTCTCTATGTGGCCGCCCGGTGCGCCGAGGCCCGCATGAAACAACTGAAGACGGAGGTGACGCAGCACGACGGCCCGGTGTGGTCGGACGACTGCATCGAGATTTTCATGAAGCCGAATCCGAAGGAATCGACATACTACCATATCGCCGTCAACGCCATCGGCACGGTCTGCGACATACGATATCCCAAGGGCGACCGCACGTGGGAGTCCGGGGCGCAGGTTGGTGTGCGGCAGGAAAAACACGAATGGGCCGTCGAGGTGGCCATCCCCTTTGACGCTTTCGGGGCCGCACCCAAGCAGGGGGATCGTTGGCGATTCAACATCGGCCGTGAGGAGAAGCACCTGCGGGAGGTCTCCTCCTGGGCGCCCGTGTCGGGCAGCTTCCATTCGCCCGGCAAGTTCGGCTGGCTTGAGTTTGCGGAGAAGCCCACCCCGCCGGAGGAGAAGGGCACGGTACGGCTTCAGGGGCTCGTGCTCGACGAGCAGGGCGACCGCGTTCAGGGCCTGGCCATCAGCACGCAACTCGGGTTGGTCCGCACCGATCCGTTCGGAGTGTTCAAGCTCGATGGGTTGCGCGCCGGGCCGACACAGATTGTAATTTCATCACCTCGATATGAGCCAACGGCCTATGAGATCAACTTGAAAAATCCGGTCGAGCGGGTGAAGCTTCCCCCGCTCCGCGAGGTGGACCCCAACCGGCTCGACGTGGCGGTCCCCCCGAATGACCGGGGCTACCGCGTCTATGCCGTTCAGCCGTTGGATGATCTCGACCCCGCGGCCCTGCCGCCGGAGTCGTGCGAGGGTGGGCCGATCAAGGCATTTGCTGCGCGTGGGGAATATGAGCCGTTCGGTGCGGCTGTTTTCGCATCCAAGAAATTGATGAACGTGAAACTCAGCATGTCGGATCTGCGTGGTCCGGATGGCGCGACCATCGGCGGCGACAGCATCGACCTGCGTCTGGTGAAGCGCTACCTCTGCCGCACCCACTACAGCCGTCCCCCGGAAGACGCCGTGTTCGTGAGCCGGTATCTGCTCCGGCCCGAGCCTTTTGACATGGCGCCGAATACGTTCCGGCGGGTTCATGTGATTGTGAAGGTTCCCGATGGGGTGAGTCCCGGGATGTATCGTGGGGCGCTGCACATCGCACCGGCCAATGCCCCGGCGGTCGATATGCCCATCGAGTTCGAGGTGCTGCCGATCACTCTGCAGAAGCCGAAGAAGAACTACTCGTTCTACTATCGGTCTGTCCGCCCCCAGGGCGCGTCGGATGAGGAATACGAGGCCATCATCCGACAGGAGCTTGCTGACATCCGCGCCCACGGCGCCAATCGCGCCCTGTGGCGGCCGCGCATCAACTATCGGAAGGAAGGCGACCAGATCGTAGTGGACTACGATGACGTCCGGAAATACATTGGCATCCTTCGTGAGTTCGGCTTCGAGCCGCCCTACATCGTCTGGACCGGCCTGGAGCGCCTGTCCCGTCTGGTCGGCAGTGAGGAGAGCGAGGAGTTCCAGCAAATCGGCGAGAAGGCCCTGCGGGGCCTGGTCGATCTCGCCAAGAAGGAAGGCTGGGGGGAAGTCGTTGTCACGCACATGGACGAGGTCTTTGGCCGGGATCGCTTCGACCGGTATATCCGACTGACCAAGGTCGTCCGGCGCGTGCCGGGGCTGCGAATGTATATTACGTTCCACAACCAGCCGTCGCCGAAGGTCGATGAGTATCTGAAGGCCATCGACCCCTACGTGGACATCCGCTGTTACCATGGTCATAGTATGGACATGCGTCTGGCCTCGGGCCAGAGCTTCGACGAGCTGGCGGAAGAACTGAAGAAGGCCGGCGACGAGGCCTGGTGCTACTACAACCCGCGTGGAACAGAAGTGACGCCTGAGTGGGGCCGCCTGTGCAACGGCTTCTGGCTGTGGCTCACGCCGGTCACAACGCACTGCCCCTGGGCCTACAACGCCTACCGGGGTGACCCACTGACGGACAAGGACGGGTTCGACTTCGGCTATGCCTTTCCGGTGAAGGGCGAGATTGTCGCCACGCGGTTGTACGAAGGGTATCGGGAGGGAATCGACGACGAGCGATATCTCTCCACGCTTGAGTCCCTCATCAAGCAGCGGAAAAACAATCCGAAGTATGCGGGGACAGTCCAGCAGGCCCAGGCGTTCCTCGATGGCCTGAAAAAAGAGTTGCTGAGCCTGCCACTGGAAGTCAAGCAGAGCGCCCTCGTTCGGGCCATCTCTGAGAAGTACAATGGCAACGACTACGCCCGTTGGCGGCGGAGCTGTGCGGAGTATATCCAGAAACTGGAGCGATAGGTCTGTCGCATGACCCCAGCGATGATCCTCCACCCGCCTGAGTACACCGCCCTCGTCGTCGGCGCGAGCATGGTGGCGGATGGAACTTGAGAGTTGACAATCCATCGCGAATATGGAAAATAAGAGACGGTATTTCTCGAAGAAAACTCGGGAGTGATACGAAAGGAGCGTGACCGATGAGGAGAGTGTTGATCCTGTGCTGCGCGGCGGCGTTTTTCCTGGCTGGCTGTGGCGCATATCGCGGCAAGCCGAAGACGGCCTACTGGGTTGAGGCCTACCAGGATGGCCAGCAAATCGGCATCTGGAAGACCGCGCCGGGGTCGGTGCCCTACGACGACTTCGGCACCATCAAGTTCGTTGCCGAGAACGGCGAGCAGGTCGTGCTCCAGGGCAAGGGCCTGACGATCAAGGCGCAGGAGGCCAAGGAGAGTGTGGGACATCCGTACAAGCCGGATATCACACCCAGGCCCGCGCCGAAGGCCGCGCCATCGAAGAAGAAGTAGGGATTCGTTCCCCGCTCCGAGCCTGCCTTCATTTGGCGGAGCATGTCCGGGACGAAGGGAGGAAAGGAACGTATGCTCGATATCAGCATCATTCGAGACGAAACCGACAAGGTGCGCAAGGCCATGGAGGAGAAGGCCGACTTTGCGGATGTTGACGCCCTCCTCAAGTTGGACGAAGAGCGACGAGGGATCATCCCGAAGGTCGAGAAGCTCCGCGCCCGCCGCAACGAGGTCTCGAAACAGATCAATGAGCTGAAGAAAAAGAAGCAGGACGCCGGCGCGCTTATCGAGGAGATGCGCGGCGTCGGAGGGCAGATCAAGGAGCTGGAGGAGAAGCTCCGTGATCTGGAACCGATGATCCGCGA
This sequence comes from Planctomycetota bacterium, assembly GCA_013152475.1. GTDB lineage: Bacteria > Planctomycetota > Brocadiia > JAADGH01 > JAADGH01 > JAADGH01. The sequence goes on along the minus strand of JAADGH010000109.1, from coordinate 19,521 downwards.
CTTGCAGCTTCTCGTGCCGAATATTCCCGCCGAGGGCACACCCGTCGGCAAGGATGAGAACGACAACGTGGAAGTGAAACACTGGGGCGAGCGAAAGGAATTCACCTTCACGCCGCAGGCCCACTGGGACCTTGGTCCGCAGTTGGGCATCCTTGATTTCGAGGCGGCGGCGAAGATCGCCGGATCGGGCTTCTGCCTGTACAAAGGCGACGGCGCGCTGCTGGAACGAGCGCTTTACAACTTCATGCTCGACCTCCACATCGAGGAGCACGGATACACGGAAGTCTTCCCGCCGTTCCTCACCAACCGCGATGCCATCACGGGCACCGGCCAGCTGCCGAAGCTGGAAGAGGACATGTACCGGTGCGATGTGGATGACTTCTTCCTGATCCCCACCGCAGAGGTACCCGTCACAAATATTCACCGCGACGAAATTCTGTCCCACGAGGACCTGCCGATCTACTACACGGCTTATACCGCTTGCTTCCGTCGCGAGGCCGGCGCGTACGGCCGCGACACGCGCGGGCTGATGCGCGTCCACCAGTTCGACAAGGTGGAGATGGTCAAGTTCGTCCGGCCGGAGACATCCTACGTCGAGCTGGAGACCCTTCTGCAAAATGCCGAAGATGTGCTCCAGAGACTGGGGATCGAATACCGAATCCTGCAGCTTTGCACGGGCGAGCTAAGCTTCGCCGCGGCAAAGTGTTATGACATCGAGATCTGGGCCCCGGGAATCCAGCGCTGGCTGGAGGTGTCCTCGTGCAGCAACTTCACCGACTTCCAGGCGCGTCGCGCGAACATTCGCTTTCGCGACGAAAACGGAAAGGTCCAGTTCGTCCACACGCTGAACGGATCCGGCGTCGCCCTCGCCCGGCTCGTTCTCGTGCTTGTCGAAATGTATCAGCGGGAAGACGGGACCATCGACGTGCCCGAGGTCCTTCAGCCGTATATGCGTGGGAAGAAAATCATCGCCGGGTAGCCGCTCGCATGAAACCGATTCTCTTCTATGACGACATTTTTCTGGAACACGACACGGGACACCACCCGGAAAACGCCGAGCGGCTGGTGAGCATCCGGGAACACCTCAAGAAGCAGGGACTCTGGGAGAACGTCCGCACCGGTCCCCGCGCGGCGACCGAGCAGGAGATCGGCGCAAATCACGAGGCGCGCTACATCGCCCACTGCCGGAAGGTGGCCGCGGGCGGCGGCGGGATGCTCGACCCGGACACCGTGGTCTCGCCCCGGTCGTACGACGCGGCGGTTCACGCGGCGGGCGCATTGTTGGACGCGGTCGATGCGGTGATGGGCGGCAAGGTTGAGTCGGCGGTCTGCCTTGTCCGGCCACCGGGGCATCATGCCCTGCCTGCGCAGGGGATGGGCTTCTGCCTGTTCAACAACGTGGCCATCGCGGCGCACTACCTGAAACAAAAGTATAACTTAAAGAAGATTGCGATCGTCGATTGGGATGTGCACCATGGGAACGGCACGCAGGATGCCTTCTATCGCGATCCGGCGGTGCTCTTTTTCTCGATCCATCGCTACCCCTTCTATCCCGGGACCGGCGCGGCGACGGAGACCGGAGAGGGCGAGGGAAAAGGCGCGACAATCAACAAACCCGTGCCATACGGCATAAGCCGGGCGGAGTATGTCTCCATTTTCGAGGATGTGCTGAACGGTCCGGTGAAGGAGTTTGGACCGGAGTTTGTCCTCATCTCCGCCGGATTCGACGCCCATGTGAACGACCCGATTGCCGGGCTGAGCCTGGAAGACGAAGACTTCGGCGCGCTTACACGGATCGTGAAACAAGTCGCCGAGGGGACATGCGGTGGGAAAATCGTTGCCACACTGGAGGGGGGATACGGGCTGGGCGACCTGCCCAAGTGCGTGGCGGCGCACATCACTTCGCTTGGTTCTTAGCGCACTCAATTCGGAGGGAAGAGATGAACTGCCCAAACTGTGGCCAAGAGTTGCAACTCGATCAATACGAGGGTGTTACGATCGACATCTGCGCGGGATGTGGCGGCGTCTGGCTCGACGAGGGTGAGCTCGATCAGATCGTCGAGCGCCGCGAGAAGGTCTTTGCCCAGGAAGAGATCGAAGCGGTCCCCGGCGCGCGCGTACCGGTGCCGGTGAAGAAAGAGGACATGGGTGAGGGGTATCCCTGCCCGAAGTGCGGGGCCAAGTGCCGCCGGTCCAACTATGCCTACACTTCCGGCATTATCATCGATAAGTGTCCCAGCGACGGTGGCATCTGGCTGGACGCGAGCGAGCTCGAAAAAATCCAGATTGTGGTGGAAGAGTGGGAGAAGAAGCGAGACGAAAACCGCGCCAAGATCGCACCCCAACTCGCCGAGATTAACCGCGACGTTCAGGTGAAGCGAGAAGAATCGTACAAACGGATGGACCGCGCCAAGTTTCCGCTGGTGGGCCGCTTGGTCAATGGTTTGGTCCGGGGCATTGTGCGTCTGGACGAGTAGCGTCCGCCCCTATTCTTTCAACCCTTTCAGCTTTTTCACCGCGTCGGGATTCAGCGGACTGTCCTTGTACTCCGCGACAACCTGGCGCAGGACCGCGGCAGCCTTTTTCCGGTCCCCGGTCTTCAGGTAACACTTCGCCGCAAGCATGAGGCATTCTGCCGCATAGGGGGACCGGGGATTCACAAGGGCCAGCCCTTCAAGCGCGCGCGCTGCGCCTCGCGGGTCCCCCTGCGCCGCCAGGAGCTTTCCTCGCAGCAGCGAGGAGTAACCGCGCAGGCGTTCGGCGGGGAATTCCCATTCCCATGCGTCGAGAAAATTCTCCGCGTCGTCGAGTTTTCCGTCGCGGAGATAATTGTCCACGGCGCGGGAGTACGCGCCGATCTGGACCGCCATCTTGCGAAACTCCTCTCTGCCGGTTCGAATCTCCGACGCCTTGCCGTAACATTCTTTCGCTTTTTCGTAATTCCCCTTCTCGCGATAGACGTCACCCAGGCCGACGAGGGCATGGCGCAGCGTATCGCGGTCCGCCGACGCATACTTCGTGGCAACCCGGCTGAACTCTTTTTCCGCCAAGTCGGGGCGGTGGAGGACGTTCAGACCCATCTCGCCCGCAGCGAGGGCCGCCGCCGCTTGCCGGCGCATGTCACGGCTCTTGGCCTCGATCGTATGGAAGGCTTGAATGGCCATCCGCGCCGTCTCGGCGTCCTTGGCCACATCCTTGAGAAGCAGCGCCATCTCGTATTGCCTGTCGATCGGTATGGCGTTGGCCTTTGACAGAGCGGCCCGGCACAGACGAACGACCGTCTCCTGCTGTCCCAGCTCATCAAAGTATCGCGCCGCGATCACTACGTACTCCGGTGGCATGTTCTCGAAGTCATACTTCGAGAGGATCGGCAGATAGCCCTTCGCCTTGTCCGGCGACGGCCGAATCTGCCGCTCCCAGTTTCGAGTGACGTGCACCGTTTGCGTCACGGAGAAATGGTGCGCCGCCGTGGCGAGTGTGAGCGTCACCTTGTAGTCGCCGTCCCGCAGGTAGACGTGCTCCACGGGGCTGCCCGTCATCGTGTTGCCGTCGCCAAAGTCCCAGCGCTGTGTGACAACGGCGTAGCCGCGCACGCGGGGCGATGTGTCGGTGAACTTGAGCCGCTGGATATAGTCCCCCCCGACCATGACCTCGCCCACATTCTCAGCGGCGAAGTCCGGCGCCAGCTTCGACCCCCGTATGGCGTAGTCTTTGAGCACGCCCTTGGCCACGGGCGGAAACGCGCTTGCCGGGATCACCTCGAATTTGTTCCGCTTCATCCACTGCATCCGCGCGGCGCGATTGCGGCGGCCATCGGGCGGCGGCGGTTTTTTGATCTTCCAGGGCGGGATCCACGCCGCCACGGCGGCCGCTCGGTCGATGGCCTGGGCGTGGTAATAGGCGAACTTGTGCAGACCGGGCTTCATGGCGCGCACCACCTCGAATCGCGCGGCATAGGGGACGGCGCGGTGCGTGCCCGGCCACGATGCGACGAGCTTGTCATCCACGAACAGAAACGATGCGTCGTCCGATGTTGTGGCGAAGATGTAGTCGCCCTGGGACGGAATGGCCAGCCAGCCGGTATAGATGGATAGACAGTTCTTGGTCTCGCCGAAGGGATTGTAGCCCAGAAATACATTGGGCACAAACATGCGTCCCATGACGAGAGACTTCGCTCGCTCCAGTGACTGCTGCATCTGGGCCCACGTCTGAAATCCCGGGCCACGATACTGACGTACCTCAAGGAGGAGTCCGCGCTTGGGTTCCCAATTGTCCGCCGGCGGCTTCGCTTTGTCGTTGCCGTAATAGACGTAGTAGGTCTTCACGCCCTCGGTGAGTCGGAAGGCCACTTTTGCGAAATCGCCCGGCCCGATCTGGATGGCCTTGTGCGGCATGACATCCCTACCGGCGACAACACGCAGATCTCTCCCGTCGACCTGCATGTACCCACCCGTGCGGAACTCCACATATCCCACCTCCTCCCCTTCGTACTTCGACTTGGGGGCCTGGACTTCCACCTTGCGCCGGCACGTCCACTGCTTGTTCCACCAGCGGACCTTCTGGGCCGAGGCATGTAGCGGCGCAAACAAGATGAGGGCAACGAAGTATTTTTTCATGGTCATCCTATTCTCGCCGATCTTCCGCCCTTTGTCAATCGCGATCCCCGTTTTGCCTCTGGACAAAGGGGGCCGGATACCCTATAATCCATCGTCCAATATCCGGTGATGATCCACTCTCAACAATAAACCGAACCGTGAAAGGAGCGTAGACGTATGGCACTCGTACCGATGCGTATATTGCTTGACCATGCCGCGGAGAACGACTACGGCCTCGCCGCGTTCAACGTGAACAACATGGAGCAGATCCAGGCCATCATGGCCGCGGGCGAGGAGACGGAATCTCCCGTTATCGTCCAGGCCTCGCGCGGCGCACGGAAGTACACCAATGATGCCTACCTGCGCCACCTGATGCTGGCGGCGGCTGAATTGTATCCCAAGATCCCCATGGCCATGCACCAGGATCATGGCAACTCGCCCGCCACCTGCGGCAGCGCCATCGATCAGAACTTTACCTCCGTCATGATGGACGGCTCCCTGCTCGAGGACGGCAAGACGCCCGCGAGCTACAAGCAGAATGTAAAGGTGACGAAGAAGGTGGTGGATATGGCCCACGCCAAGGGCGTCACCGTTGAGGGCGAGCTCGGCTGCCTCGGCGGCATCGAGGACGGACACGGCGCCGGCATGAGCAGCGACGAGGCCCTGAAGCACCTGACCGATCCCGATCAGGCCGAGCAGTTTGTTGCAGAAACCGGTGTCGATGCCCTGGCCGTCGCCATCGGCACGAGTCACGGCGCCTACAAGTTCAAAAAGAAACCCACAGGCGACGTGCTCGTCATGAGTGTAATCGAAGAGATCCACAGGCGCCTGCCCGACACGCACCTCGTCATGCACGGCTCCTCCAGCGTGCCGGAGGACCTGACGAACGTCATCCGAATGTACGGCGGCTTCATGCCGCCGAGTTATGGTGTGCCCGTCGAGGAAATCCAGCGCGGCATCCAGCATGGTGTGCGGAAGGTGAATGTGGACACCGACAACCGCTTGGCCATGACCGGCGCCATCCGCAAGGTCTTCGCCTGCGAGCCGACCGTGTTCGACCCGCGCAAGTACCTCGGCCCCGCACGCGAGGCCATGACAGAGGTCTGCAAAAGCCGCATGATCGCCTTCGGTCAGGCCGGCAACGCGGGCAAGATCAAGGTCGCCACATGCAAGCGGATGATCAGCTTCTACAAGAAGAAGACAACCGGAAAGAAGAAGTAACCTTCACGCACCCGTGAGGGCGTCGGCATTCCGTAGATCGGGGAACATCTCAGCGGGGTCGCCCTGTGCGCCGATAAAGATCCGAACGCCCGGCACCGCCATAGTCTCGGCCCTGCTGCCGGGAATGCGAAGGCGCCGCCGGTGATCTTCTACAGGAATATCACGGCTCGCCCTACTCCAGCCGCTTGATCTTGATGTTGCGCAGCCAGATCTTGTGCCCATGGTCTTGGAAGCCGATATAGCCGGTGCGCGGCATGTTCTTGTAGGCCGTCTTGAACTTATTCTTCGAGCCGTCCGGGTTCTTGTGGGCCTCTGGCCACTGGTCCAGGTCGACGTTCAGCACCGTCTCCCCGTTCAGCTCCACCGTCAGCTTGGGTCCCTTCGCCGTGAGGACCATATGCTGCCACTCGCCCGCCGGCTTGGCCATGTTCTTCGTTGGAGCGGCGCAGTCGTAGAGCGCAGCCATGTCGTGTTTGCTTGGCTTTGCCTTGCCGTAGGAATCGAGGATTTGGATCTCCATCCCGCCCTGCACGCAGTTCTTGGGGTCGGCCCGGAAGAAGAGCCCGCTGTTCGCCTTCGCCGACAGCTTCACCTCGAAGTCGATCACGAAGTCGCCGTAGGTCTCCTTGCTCCAGATGTATCCACAGCGCGGCAGGCACTCCAGCGATTTGTCCTCGACGACATGCCACTTTCCCGGCGTCCAGGGCTTCTCCTTCGGTTTCATCGAGCGGGCCTGTGGCGCGTGCCAGGTCCAGTTCTTGTCCATATCCGCCTGCGTCCCCTTAAAGAGCCACTGCCAGTCGCCCTCGGCCAGCACCGTCAGGGCCGCGACAACGCACACACACCCGCCCAGCACAACCATCGCCCGTCTTGTCATGGCGCTCTCCTTTCAGCAACTTATTGAACTCTCGCCGCTCCCAAGATACCATAGGTTGAGTCGGCGTCAAAGAGGAAACGACGTTCCGTGATGGTGGCGGGCCGCAGGCCCACCCCACATGCGATGACCGAACGCGAAAAAATCGAAGCGGCGTTTTCGAAAAACGGCACGCCGGAGGCGACGGCAACGATCTGTCATAAGGGGATCGTGGTGCGGGATCATTGGGAGCAGACCGCGGACGGTCCATCACACACATTGCGTCCCGATGGTTCACACCTTCTCAAATGTTGTCGAGATGGTGGTAGATCCACTTGCAGAACGGGAAGCCCCGGCCAATGTGCGCCAGCAGGGCGGCGTCCGCGCCATAGGCGGTGATGCGTTCCTCGGCAAGGGCCGCCTGGAAATCCGCCCGCGCCAGGAGCAGGCGCGTCATCGTCTCGTTCTTCATCTCCAGTGTCACGTCCGGCCCGCCGGGCTTGCCGTCAAGCGCGACGAACTGGAACTCCGGCGTCCAGAGGGTCAGCTTCAGGTCGGCAAGGGACCTGTCGCCCTGCCAGATGCGGTCGAATACGTCTTTGTGCCGGAGGATTCGCGCAAGGATGATGAGCCCGCGCGGGCCCGGCTTGAAGCCGAGCTTCAGCGCGGCGGGCAGGCACGGCGCCGTGTCCGAGGTCGGCAGGGAAACCGTCGAGCCCCGGCGCTTGGCGACGTTGGCGACCTCCCAAAGTAACTTCTCCCACAGACCGGCATCGCCCCCAGCGACGGCCATTTCTTGGATCACGATCTTCGCCGCTTCCTCATAGCAGCCGAGCAGCGCATAGGCATCGATCGTTTCACCACTGCGAAGGGTGGCGAAGAGAAGATCGTCGTAGGCCATCTCCCGGAAGATGTGGCAGTCGAGGGCAACTTGCCAGAACCCAGGTTCGCGTTTGCGAAACCCGGCCATGCCGGGGTAGCTTTCGTTGAACAGCTTGAGGAGCTGGCTCTCATGTTCCAGGCACTTGTCCATCTCCTCCAGGACGATCCGACCGTCGGACAGCGACGGCGGGCTGGACAGCGCGAAGCTGCGCGTGAAATGCAGATCGACATGGCCCGTCTTCCGGTAGAACCGATAGGCCGCGCTCGTCTCGCCGCCGCGATAGACGAAGAGGGCGTGGCAGTCGGGCTCGAGGAACTCGGCGGCGCACTCGATCATCTTGGTGCCGAGGCCCTTGCCGCGCATGCCGTCCACGACGCCGACGGAGTTCTCGAAGGCCGTGCGGATCGACACGCCCGGCGCGATGAGGAACTCGCGCATATCGAGGGGGATGGCCCCGACCATCTTGTTGTCCTCGAAAGCCAGGACGCACGTCTCGTCTTTGTTCCAGTCCTCAGGCTTGAGCGGGTGCGCGGAGAACACACTGTTGCGCACGCGCGTCATCTCCGGCACATCCTCGTCGGTCATCTGTCGGAAGGTGTAGTTGGGCATAGGGCATGGCTTTCATTTATGGCGGATGGAAACAGATCGCGACCTTCATTTGGGAAGCAAAGTACCAAGCTTGAGCAGAACCTCGTTCACCGTTTCCGATGGCAACGTGCTCATCTTCTCCACACTTCTCGCGCGCCAGTCCAGGCTCTTCACCTGGTCGGAGAGGACGGCCCCGGTGACTCCGAGGCCCTCGGGAATCGTCACCTCGAAGGGATAGCCCTTCACGCGGCTTGTGATCGGGCAGAAGATGGCGAGACCGACCTTGCCGTTGTATGCGGCGGGCGAAAGCACGAGGGCCGGACGACGCCCCGCCTGCTCGTGTCCGGCCTGCGGATTCAAGGTGATCCAGACGACATCGCCGCGCTCGGGGACGAACGTGTCGGTGGTCACCATTCCTCTTTCCCGACAGCAGGACCGGTATCGATTTCGCCATGCAGATTGTCCTTGGTCACCTTCGCCAGCAGGTCATTGAGTGTCGGCGCCGGACGGCGCTCCGGCGTAATGACCAGCCTGCCTTTCTCCAGGGACACTTCGACGGCGGAATCCTGCTCCAGGCCAATCTCTGCCGCAAGCGGCTTGGGGATGCGCACAGCAAGGCTGTTTCCCCATTTCTTGATTCGGGTATCCATTGTCTTCCTTCCTTGCGATGTATCTACAATGAGTATACATCCAGCGGGTGAACTTGTCAAGTAGAATCGACTGTCTCCCGCGCTGGTGGCTTGATACGCCTCTCGATCATTTGTCGGAAGGTGCACGTGGGAATTGACTTGGGCCGACCTCCTCTTGTCGCTTTGACAGCAACAAATATGAATAAGGACGGGCTGAATAGGTTCCCGCTCCCTATGTCTGCGCAACAACTCCTACTGCTTTAGACCATACTGTCTCACGGTGCAAGCAACCTTTTCACACCATGACAGCAGCGCGCCGATCTCATCTTCGGAGAACTCGCGATCTATTACACACTTCAGCTCGCGCCCTGCAGGCCGAAACAATCCTGTCCCCACGGCTTCTGACCGAAGCGACTGGATGATATTTTCTGGAACCTGTGTCTTATTGAGAAGTCCTCCCGGAGAAATCAAGGCGGTGTAAAGGGATTGTCTATAGACGGAATCCGGCGGATAGCCAAAACAGAGGACAACGTGAGCGCCTTCCAAGTCAACGTTGAGAGAAAAACCTTTCGTTCCCCAGTGGATCGGGAAAGGCTTCTTGGCCGCAAGATCGAGAATGGGTTTGAACACCTGCCTCCCGTATTCATCCAGGGATTCAACAAAAAACTCCTCAGTAACAATGGGCAATGACCCGGAAGCCACCTGCGTGGGCTTGCTCGGCTGCTTCCCGACAACAATGTCATGTGAGAGCAAACGAGTCCCATCCTTTGCCTCGAAGAAGGAGAATTCAACACATGTGATCCGAATCCCTTTCGACCTGAGAAATAGAGAAGTTTGCCGTATTTCACTGGTGATCCCCTGGCCCACGATGACAATCCGCTGATCCTTGTTGAAGGCAATAGCTTCGTCGGGACCGAGTTGGAAGTGCTGTCGATGGTAATCGGCCAAACTTGCCGATTCATCATTCAGGTATGAACACAGGATTCCTTCCAACTGTTGAGCGTCCAGCTGCTCAACAAATGAAGCATACTCAAGGGATTGAGCAAGGGTATCTCGCGGAGTTCGATCCCTTTTCAGCTCCAGAACGACAACATCTCCCCGACGGTCAATGCCGAGCAGATCAATAACGCTGCCAAGATTCGTGCTGACTTGACGGCCGATGATAAGGAGTGCTCCATCCTCCACAATACCATCAGGGTTGCTTTCAAGCCATCCCTCCAAGACGGATTCTTCATGGTTGGCCTGGAAAGGCGTTTCTACAAATTCTCTGAATTTATCGTCAGGCTCAATGCCAAACAGGCGCATGATTTCAACCCTCTTTCGGTGGCAAACCCCTTCGCTCACAATTGGCACTCGTTGCTGAAGAACACCACTTGGCTTCCCGGAAGAGCTCCTTGCCCAACTCAGGGATGTCGGAGGTGCCTACAGCGTCGTCCTTCATCTTCCGAAGGCGGTCCCAGCCTGTTCCTGATCGCTTCTTCGAATTCTCCACGCTCATGTTGCTTCACGGTAACCAAAAGTCTTCGCCGGACGTTTCTCTTGAGCAAATCTACAGTAGATCAATCAAATCGCGGCGCGTGAGCTCGCAGTCGGCGAGGATCTTCGACATTAGACCGGGGCCGATGGTCTCGCCCCGGTGCACGGGAACGACGGTGCAACGCCCGTCGGGATAGCGCATGAAATGATGACTGCCTCTCGCCCGGATTTCCCGGAAGCCTGCTTTGCGGAGGGCAGCAATGAGGCGTTGGCCGGTAGTTCGCGGAAGCTTGCTCATACCTCAAGCCACAGACGCTGCATGCCAACGAATTCAAAGGGCTCGATTTCCTCCCCTTCGGCCTCGAGACACACTTCGATGGCCTCACGGACCCGTTTCATCAAGGTGTCCAGCGACTTCGCCTGCGTGTGGCATCCGCGAAGCTCCGGCACTGTACCCACGTAGTACCCTTCCGAGTCGCGTTCGATGATAACATTGAAGGCTCTTGTCATCTGCATTCCCCTCCCATCTCAGCGGCCAGTGACACGTTCCGACAACGGAGTTCCGACTTCCTTATTGTAGCACTCGCGCCTCCGGCGCTCAATGCTTTTTCCGCTATGGCGCACTCCGTTCATGCCCCGGAAAAAACTCACCCATCACTCCCGAGCAATACCGCGCCACCTTCTCCTCGATAAGGCGCGGAGGGATCTGGGAGAGGATGTCCGACTTTCCCTCGGCCTTGTTCGAGTGGGAGGCGGAGGCGTCGATGCTGTTCGCGGGGATGCCGAGGAAGTCGGCGATGCGGTCGATGCTGTCGTCGATCTCCTCGGTCTTGACGATGAGCAGGCGCGAGTGGGGAACCTTGCGCAGGACGGTCTCGTTGTGCTCGGCCCAGTAGGACAGGTAGCCGTCGAGGGTGTAGAGGCCGCGGTCGGCGAGGACCTGCTCTTCCTTCGAGTGGGTGAACTCATCGCTGCGGAACCGGACGTCCGCCATCTTCCGCCAGGCCGGCTTGATCGTGCGGGTAAGCTC
>JAADGH010000109.1:0-8178 GCA_013152475.1 Planctomycetota bacterium | reverse complement strand
TCTCAACGAGGATATCGAGGATGTAGAGCAGGAGTTGCGACGATTCGAATTCGAGGTCCAGCGCCCGGTCGCGCTGGACGATGTAATCCGCCAGTTCGTCCTGGCTGATCGTCCCCTCCTTCGCGCCGAGAATCTTCCAGATGAGATCGATCGCTGTCGGCTCGTGTTCGGAGCGGTAGGCTCTCGCCAGCATCATCGCAAGCGACGTTGTGCCGGACTTCGACGTGCCGACGGAGTAGGCGTGGAATTGTCTTGGCTCGGCCATGCCCCTGCCCGCCTACGCGTCCCCTCGGTTCAGCGCCTTGGCCCCGATGTCCGTCCGGTATTGCGCGCCCTCGAAGTGGATCTTTTTCACCGCCTCATAGGCCCGGGCCTGGGCCGCGGCAATGCCGTCGCCCAAGGCCGTGACGCCGAGGACGCGGCCGCCGTTGGTGACGATCTTCCCGTCCTTCCGGGCCGTGCCGGCGTGGAAGACGACGACGTCCTCCATCGCGTTGGCCTCATCGAGGCCGGTGATCTCTTTGCCCTTCTCGTAGCTGCCGGGGTATCCGCCCGAGGCCATGACAACGCACACCGCCGCCTGCGGATGCCACTCGAGCTCCGCCTCCTCCAGCCGGCCTTCAGCCGTGGCCATGAGGACGGGCACGAGGTCGCTCTTCATCCGCATCACGATCGGCTGGGTTTCCGGGTCGCCGAAGCGGACGTTGAACTCCAGGACCTGCGGCCCATTTTCATCGATCATGAGCCCGGCGTAGAGGACGCCGAGGTAGGGCCGCTCCTCGCGATTCATGGCGTGGACCGTCGGCACGAGAATCTTTTCCTCGACAATGCGCGACAGCTTGTCCGTCACCACCGGCGCGGGAGAGTAGGCCCCCATGCCGCCGGTGTTCGGGCCTTTGTCGCCGTCGAAGATGGGCTTGTGGTCCTGGGCCGATTCCATGGGCATAATCGTCTTGCCGTCGGTGAAGGCCAGGACCGACGCCTCCTCGCCGACGAGGCACTGCTCGACCAAGACGCGGTCGCCCGCGTCGCCGAACTCCTTTTTCTTCATAATGAGGTCCACTGCGTCGCAGGCCTCTTCCTCCGTGGCGCAGACGATGACGCCCTTGCCCTTGGCCAAGCCGTCGGCCTTGACGACAATCGGCGCGCCGACGGACTTGATATATTCTTTCGCACGTCCGGCGCGGTCGAACACGCGAAAGGCGGCCGTGGGCACGGCGTGCTTGTGGAGGATCTGTTTGCAGAAGACTTTGCTGCCCTCCAGCTCGGCGGCCTTGGCTGTGGGGCCGAAAACCTTCAGGCCGCTGCGCCGAAACTCGTCTACGATCCCATGGGCCAGGGGGTCCTCCGGGCCGACGAGGGTGAGGTCCACCTTGTTCTCTTTTGCGAAATTTCGCAGCTTCGACAGATCGTCGCTGCCGATCTGGACGAGCTCCGCGTGCTCGGCCATGCCGGGGTTGCCCGGGGCGCAGTAGAGCTTGTCCACCGCCTTCGACTGCGCGATCTTCCACACGAGGGCGTGCTCGCGCCCTCCGCTGCCAATGACCAGTACCTTCATCTCGAACCTCCCATCCGAACGTGCTTGTGTGGGTTTGAAAGGAGGGCGCATTCTACCGGAGAAATCCGACAAAGACAACGAAGAATTGGGGAAGTCCTGACAGGGGGCGTTCCTCTTGGGGGTTGATCGCTCGGCCTGTTCGTGTGATAATTCGGGAAGGGAGGAGAGAAAGCACAGAGGAGAGACGGATGGTTCGATGGTTCGCACGGTTCATGAGGAGACTGGCCGAGTTTTTCTTCGGCTCGGCGCGGATCCTCTGTGACACGTGTAAGTACGACTACCCATCGGCCTGTAGAAACCCCGAGCGCCCCAACGCGCAGAAGTGTAAGGAGTACGCCCGGCGGTCATAGGGGGAAGATGTGGCCTGCCCGGCTTTCCTACTTCTTCGTATTCCACCCCGGCGCCGTGATCGGCGGCAAGCCCGACGGTTCCACCAGCTTCCCATACAGCTCCGGACGGCGCGCCCGCAGGTAACGGTAGCCGCTGGAGACCTCGATCTTCTCCGGCGTGCACAGCCCAACCACCACGTCGTCGCCGAGGGTGTTGCACTCGGCGATAATCTCGCCGAAGGGGTCGAGGATCATGGCGTTGCCGTTGCGCACCTGGTCATCGTCCATGCCTACGGGGTTCGTGAAAACGGCGTAGACCCCGTTCTCATATGCCCGCGCCGGCAGCCAGCGCAGCAGCCAGCCGCGGCCCTTGGGGCCCATGAACTCCATCCGCAGGGAGACGGGGTCGCGCTCTCGGTCCTCCCACAGCTTGGCATCCACCACCCCGCGCCCGGGCATGACCGACTGCAGGCAGCAGGTGACGTGGGGCATGAAGATGATCTCGGCCCCCATGAGCGCCGTGATGCGCACGTTCTCGGGCAGGTTGTTGTCGTAGCAGATCAGGATGCCGCACTTGCACCCGAGCAGGTCGAAGACGGTGTGCTCATTTCCCGGCGACAGGTGTTCGTTGAGGAAGGGATGCAGCTTGCGGTGCCTCGCCACAAGCTCCCCGCCACTGGCGCAGACGTAGGTGTTGTAAAGTCTGTTCTGATCCCGTTCCACCAGCCCGGCGAGGACGGGGACGCCGAATTCCTTCGATATTTTCATCAACTCCTGCGTGCTCGGCCCGTCGGGGACCGGCTCAGCCAGGGCGAACATCTCGGCCCTGCCTAATTTTCGCATAAACGTATAAGCGGGGATACAGGCCTCGTGGAAGCTGACCGCCTCCGCGCCCTGCTCGACAGCCTTCCGGGTGAGGTCATGGATGCGGGAAAGGTTGTAGGCCTTGTCGTTGTTTCGGTTCTCGAACTGCGCCGCGCCGATGCGGATGTCTTTCATCGGGGATGCCCTTGGTCACTTCTTCATCCTGTAAATGTGGACCGCGAGGGCGCCGAACTTGTCCCTAATCGCCCCACCCTCGATCTTCACCTTGCGTTTCTCGAACATCACCTCCGCCTCGCCCGAGCCGCTGACGGGAATCGTCACGTCCGTCGCCTTGTTGTTCGGGTTGACGGCGATGAGGGTCTGATGCCCGTCGTGCTCCTTCATCGCCAGGTGAACCTCGGCGTCGCCCGAACCGCGGAGAACCTTCTCATACCGGTTCGGCTGGAGGAGGACGGGCTCCAGGGCGATCAGCTCATTGTTAACGGTCTTGCACGCCGCCCAGACCTCGGGGTTGCTTTTCGGTAGATACCAGTCCGGGTCGCGGAAGGAGTACCACATCAAACCGCGCACGTCGTCATGAGTCAGGGAGAGGTAGGTCATGCACCGGTGCTCGGCGGCGGTGACCAAACGGCGCTGCTTCGGGTTCTCGCGTCCGGGCCAGCTCCAGACCTGCCCGATGAACCAGACCGTCTGCCCCGGCACGTCGCGCCTGGCGAGGTCGAGCGTCCTGGCGATGTGGGCGAGGTCTTGGTTCTTTTCGCGGACGGGATAGACGTCAATGGCGATGATGTCCGTCGCCATGCCATAGGTCGTGTAGGCGTCGGGGCGGCAGATGCACATGTAGGCCGGGCGGGCGGGGTCCATGTCGCGGATGATGCCGTAGTGGCGTTGAATGTCGGAAAGGGGGACCTTGTTCCCGGAGGGCTCGTCCATAATCATCCAGCAGACGACGGCGGGGCTGGTGCGGTAAGCGGCGATTTTCTCTCGATAGTAGTCGGGGTTCAACCGCATGCCGGCATAGAGCGCGACCGCCGCGCTGATGCCGGCTTTCTCGCACTTAGGCACACTGTCCGGCGTGGCCTGGACGATGTTGAAGCCCTGTTTCTTGACCAGATCGTAGTCCTCCGGCTTCACATGGTACAGGCCGCGCGCAAAAAAGGGCTTTCCGTTGTGCAGGGTCACCTTGTCGGGTCGGAGGCCCGTCGGTCGGTCTACGACGAACATCTCCTGCTCGCGGCTGGAGAGGACCTTTTCCCCATCTTTCGCTGCGACGCGCAGCGTGTAGCTTCCCTTGGGGAATTTGTTCCGCGGGAGATTGACGCAGAACGCACCCGATCGAAGGTTGGTAATCGTTTTTGCGAATATCTCCTTTCCGCCCGATGCGGCCGTGACGGAGAGCGACGGCTTTGCGATGCCCTGGACCGGCGCAAGGACGGCGCCCCGGATTTCGAGCTTCGCTTTTTCGAATGTTCGCCGCATGCCCGGCATCGCCACGCGCATGAGGGGCACGACGACGGCATCGGGGCGCTGCGCCACGTTCGGCCCGACATTGCCCAGCAGCGAGACCGATGCGTCCTCAAACACGCCCTCCTTCGCCCGTTGAATCTGGAGCGACCACACGCGCCCCGCCTGGCCCCAGCCGACGGGGACGTCAAGGAGCACCTTGTTCGAGCCGACCGTCGAACCGCGCTTCACCTCCCTGCCGTCGGGATTGAAGACGACGCCCTCCGCCGTCTCCCCCGTACCCGCCCCGCGGAACAGCGCGCGGAACCGGCGGCTTCCAGCGGGGACGTAGAAGTAGAGCGGCTGTGAGCCTTGGATCACCGCGCAGGGCTCGTCGTCTGTCGCGGGGATGCAGAGCCGGGCTCCGTCGGCGGTGAGTTGGGTGGCGTTGCCCCTGGCGTCGATGCGAATCTCATACAGGCCAGCCTTGGGGGCCGTGAAGGTGACGTCCTTCGACTTCTTGACGGGGAGCTTGCCCTTCGCAACGGATTTGCCGTCGGGGGACTTCACATCGAAGCGCAAGTCGTCCTTGTAGCGGCTCGATACCTGCGAGTTCGTCAGGTGGAGTGTGACCTTCGCGTCCTGCTCCGCAAAAAGTATCATGCGGCTCTTGCCGCGGAAGCGCGTCAGGGGCTTGGCGACCTTGACCGGGGGGCCTTCGTAGACCGGGGAGAAGAAGCCGTTTCCGAGGATCGTGATCTTTGCCGGCTCTTCGCACGAGGAAAGGGAGAACAGCATCGCCCCGATCGACAGCACGATCAGTCCGTATCGCATTTTACTTGCCCTATCGCCCAAGAGTGAGTCGCTCGCCGAGATAGTCGTCCAGGTCGTCGATCCGGCGGATTTTGTCGACGGCGGTGGTGTAGTCGTATCGCGGTCGGCAGAAGGTGATGTGTCCGCCGTCCACGATCACGTAGCAGGTTCGCCGATCATTGTCGCGGGGCTGGCCGACGGACCCGACGTTGACGACGATCTTTCCCTTTTTGTGCTCATATTCGTAGTCGATTTCTGTCGGCCGCATGAATTCCATGTTGTCCGTGAAGACGCCGGGCATGTGGCTGTGCCCCACGAAAGCGATGGAGCTGAACATGCTGAAGATCTCCTCCAGCTTGTCCGTCAGGCCGTAGGCGACATCGGTGGGGAGGATGTATTCATAGCGCGGGTCGCGGGGAGAGCCGTGGACGAAGAAGTAGTCTCCCTCCTCTTTCTTCAGGAGCATGCTCTTCAGGTAGTCCCAGCGCTCCTGCTTCCGGGGGACGGAGGGGATATTCTCGGTCATGATGTGACGGGTGTATTCGATGGCCTGCCGCGCCATAGGGACAAACCCTTCCGGTTCGGTCAGCACGGCGTAGTCGTGATTGCCGGAGATGGAGAAACGGCACTGCCGCATCACGAGGTCCATGCACGGCTCGGGGTCGGGGCCGTATCCCACAATGTCGCCCAGGCAGATAATGTCATCCACCTGCCGGGCCTCGATATCGTCCAGAACAGCCGTCAGGGCCTCGAGATTGCTGTGGACATCCGAAATGATCGCAAACACTGACGCCGGTCCCTTCCTCTACGATCGGTCCGTTTCTGTCCCCCCACCCAGGGGAATTCGACACAAAACAGATTAAACCTACAATGATCCGTAAGGGAAGTCAACAAGTTTTGTCGGCCCTCCGCCACTTTTGACTTGAGTCGACGGGGCGGGCTGCTATAATGCAGGGAAATGCTAAGTGGCATCGCGGATCATCCTTCGACTTCGTGTCGTCTTGGATTCGGGTTCATTGAACATACCGGGTAACTTACCGCGCTTCCTGGGGATGGCGCTTTTCTTGGGTCTGTCGTTCTTCTTCTCGGGTTCGGAGACGGCCCTCTTTACACTTACCAGGGAGGACCTGCACCGTTTCAAAGAGGAAAAGGGGAGGTCTGGACGCATCATCCATTCCCTTCTCGACAGTCCGAAAGACCTGCTCGTCACAATCCTCTTCGGCAACATGGTGGTGAACATCTTCTTTTACAGCCTCTCCTACGGCCTGATTGCACAGATCGAGAATGCCCTGGCACAGACCGCTGTCGGCGTGGTCTCTCTGATCCTGGTCGTTCTCTTTGGCGAGGTGGTGCCGAAGTCCGTTGCCGTGGCGGTCCCCTGCCGGTTTGCGCGCGTGATCGCGTTCCCCATCGCGGCGTTCAAGAAGATATCGTTCCCCGTTCGCTATGCTCTGGGCCGCGTGATCGATGCCTTCGCTCAGGTTGCCCGGCACGGCGCAGCAGAGGAGAAATATATCACCGCCGACGAACTGAAGATGCTCGTGGACGTGAGCCAGCAAACCGGGGTCCTTGACCGTGCCGAGCGCACGATGATTAACGAGATTGTCGAATTGGGCGAAGTCCGCGTCAAGGAGGTCATGACCCCTCGCGTGGACATGGCCCTCTTCGATCTGGCCGGCGACCCGCAGAACCTACGCGCGCTGATCCGAGAAACACGGCATACGAAGATACCGGTCTATCGCGGCGACATCGACAACATCGTCGGCGTAATCCATTCGAAGGACGTGTTTCTGAAACCCGACGAGGATCTGGAATCCCTGGTCCGCCCGATCCGGTTCGTGCCGGAATCCAAGACCATCGAGAGCCTCCTCCGGCAGTTTCGCGCCGAGAAGACGCAGATGGCGATCGTCGTGGATGAATACGGCGGCGCGGAGGGCATGGTCACGCTGGAGGACATCCTGGAAGAGATCGTGGGCGAGATCGAGGACGAGTACGACGAGGCCGAGCCGCCCGTGCAGGTCATCGAGAACAGCGCATACCTCTTATCGGGCGACCTGAACCTGCGCGACTGGGAAGACCTGTTCGGCGACGAAATCATACGGCCAGGTGTTACCACGCTTGGCGGGTTCGTGACGGGTCTCTTGGGGCATCTGCCCAAAGAAGGTGAGCAGGTCCAGTACAAAAACCTGTTCTTCACGATCAAGAAGCAGCGGCATCATCGTGTGGCCCAGGTCCTCCTGGAGCTGATGCCGGAGGAAAAGACAGAGGAGGAGAAGGAGTGATCGGATATCTCCTGCTCACGATCTTCTTCATCCTCGCAACGGGGTACTTCGCGGGCGCCGAAACCGGCGCCTACTGCCTGAACAAGATTCGCCTTCGGCACCGCGCCGAGCAGGGCTGGCGCTCCGCCCTGATCCTTCGATCTCTCCTCTCCGATCCGCAGGGCCTCATCTGCGCCACGCTTGTGGGAACGAATATCTGCGTCTATATGTGCACCGTTATCCTCACCTTCAACCTGGAACGCTGGGACGTTCGCACGGCAGAGCTCGTCAGCACCGTGTGTCTGTCTCCCATCCTTCTGGTTTTCTCCGAGGCCGTGCCCAAGAACCTCTTCCAGCTCAAGGCCGATCTGCTGATGTACAAGCTGGCGCCTACGCTGGCCTTCTTCCGGAGGCTCTTCGCGCCGGCGGTCTGGGCGTTGAAGCGCATCACCAACGCCCTGTCCTCCCATGCCGGCACCACCCGGAGCCGCACGCCGTTCACCGCCGGTCGGCTCACGTATTTCCTGGACCAGAGCACCCACGCGGGCGTCCTCACGCCCTACCAGCGAACCATGGCAGAGAATGTGATGGATCTCGGCAAGACCCCTGCCAAGGCGGCGATGATCCCGCTGAACGAAGTTACACTTGTCCCCAAAACGATCACCGACGACGAGTTCCGCGAGCTTGAGGCGAAGAGAAGACACACGCGAATACCGGTATACGAGGGCCGCCGCGAACAGATCGTCGGCGTGGTGAACAGCCTCGATTTCTTCTGCGCAGGTGACGGCAAGACCGTGGCTGACTTGCTGCGTCCCCCCCTTACTATCCCGGCGGACCTGGCTATCGACGATGCGCTCCGCTTCCTGCAGCGCGCCAGATTCCCCATGGGAATTGTGGTCAACGAAAATAAAGAAGCCGTCGGCATCGTTACCATCAAAGACCTTGTCGA
>JAADGH010000057.1 GCA_013152475.1 Planctomycetota bacterium | reverse complement strand
GCACGCCCATGCCGAGGGCGGCCGGCTTGACGTCTTTCGATTTGGCCAGGTCTTTGACCAGCTCCGCGATTCGTTTCAGGACGTGGTCCGGCCCCTCATGCGACTCGGTCGGGACGCTCCTCTCGGCGAGGATTTCCCCATCCTCCCCGGCAAGGGCGCACTTCAGCATCGTCCCGCCGAGGTCCACGCCGGCGTAGATGTTGGACACGGGTGCTACTCCTTCTGCTAACAAAGGTATTGCGAGAGAAAACTCTTGCTCTGCTTCACGGCCGCCTTGCGCAGGTTGAGACCGGGCTCGTAGGCGCGGTCCTCGACCTCGATGCAGACCGACCCGCGGTAGCCGATGTCGGTCAGCGCCGAGAAGAACCGGCCCCACTCGACATCGCCCAGCCCCGGCAGCTTCGGGCTGTGCCACTCGAGCGGCGTGGCGAGGACGCCGACCTCCGCCAGCCTGGCATGATCGACCCTGGCGTCTTTTGCGTGAACGTGAAATATCTTATTGCGAAACTCATGGAGCGGCTTCACATAGTCGATCTGCTGCCACATCAGGTGCGACGGGTCGTAGTTCAGGCCGAAGTGTCTGCTCGGTATCTCATTAAACATGCGCCGCCAGATGGCCGGGGAGTGGGCCAGGTTTTTCCCGCCGGGCCACTCGTCGCCGGTGAAGAGCATGGGGCAGTTCTCGATGCCGATCTTCACGCCGTGGTCGGCGGCGAACTTCACGAGCGGTTTCCATGTCTTCTTGAACGCCGGCCAGTTGTCGTCCACGCTCTTCGTGGGGTCGCGGCCGATGAAGCTGTTGACCACCTTCACCCTTAGCAACTCCGCCGCGCGGATGACCCGCTTGATGTGGTCGGTGTAGACCTTCGCCTCTCGCCGGTCAGGCGCGAGGGGGTTGGGGTAGTAGCCGAGCCCCGAGACAGATATTCCGTATTGCGAAAGAAGCTCCCGCACGCGCATCGCATCGCCCTTGCCGAACTTCGCCGCGTCGATATGCGTCACCCCGGCGTAGCGCCGCTCGGCCTTGCCCACGGGCCAGCACATGAGCTCGACGCACGAGAAGCCCTGCTCCGAGGCGAACTTCAGGACCTCTTCCAGCGACAGATCGGGAAAGATGGCACTCACGAAACCCAGTTTCACAGCGACCTCCCTTTCACGAGAATTCTATTCCTTCTTTCTGCGCCATATCTCTCAGCAGCTTGGCCCCCGCTCGGGCGTCCTCGGCGGACTTCACATGCTCGTAGATGAACCAGCCGCCCTCGGGCAAATCGCGTGCAATATCGTGGAGCGCCGTCTCCCAGTCCATCACGCCCGTGCCGAGCGGCGTTTCGTCAATGTGAATATGCACGCCCTGGCTCACGGTCAGGTCCTTGCAGTGGACCAGATCGTAGTGCCCCGCGAGGAGGCCGCAGATGCGTTTGACGGCCTCCGCTGGTTGCCACATATCTTTCAACGTAAAGAAGTTACAGATATCCAGGTTGACCCGCAGGGCGTTGGATTTCACCCGTTCCTTCAGGGCGAGGAAACGTTCGGGCACGCTGACCACACAATGAACCATCGGCTCAATCACAATTTTCGCGCCATGTTGCTCGGCCAGGGACAGCACCGGATCAAGCGCAACGGCGACTTCGTCCAGCGCGCGGTCGGTGAAGTTGTCCGGGTGACCGCGCATGAACCCTGCCTCGTCGTAGTTCCCGCTGTTGATGACGAGGTATGGGCAGCCCGTCGCGGCGGCGAGTGGGATGGCCTTCGCCAGCATGTCCTCCTGTTTCTTCTGCTCCGCGCGGTTTGGCGAGAGGGGGTTGAATCCGAAGGCCCCGATCTGGCAGGCGGACATCCCCGCATCCCGGATGGGCTTGGCTGCTGCCTCCGGCCCGCGCTCCGCGAGCGCGTTGATCGACAGGGGCAACCCCGTTGCGCCGATCTCCTTCGCCACCGGTACCGCCTCGGGAAACTGTCCGACAAATCCGAGCTTCATCCGATTCCTCCTTCCTCTAATCCTCCCGGCGACTCCGAACCCTCCGGGAGGTTGGGGTGCCCGCTTGAGGCGCTACAAAAGCTCCACGGCCTGCCCGGCCGCGATGGACTCCTTCAGCCCATCCACGATGCGCATTGCGTTAAGCCCATCCTCGGCGCCGCAGGTGGGCGGGGTCTGATTGCGCACGCTCTGGAGAAAATGCTCCATGCTGTAGCGCATGATCTGCCGTCGCGGCGGGAGGTCGAACTCCTCCAGGCTCTTCTCGCTGTCGCCGGTGAGCGCCCACTCGATCCTGTCGTACATCCAAGTGGGGCCGGTGACGAGCGCCTCGCCGTTCTCGGCGTACACGTGCACGTACATCGGGACGCCGAACGCGCTGGATCCAAGCCCTCCGCCGTTGATGGCCGCGCTGCTTCCGTTCTCGAACTCGATCACCGCGGCGGCGGAAGCCGCCATATCTGCCGGCCCCCAGTAGTTTCCACCGGACGCGAAGACCTTGCGGGGCGCGCCACAGAGAAAACACATCGTGTCGTAGAGATGCGTGATGCACTCGTTGAGATAGCCGTTGCCATTCTCCGGGTCCCACAGCCAGTGGTCCTTGCCCGGCCTGTGCGAGGCCTGCAATTCGCCGGTCACGCTCAGCGCTTTGCCCAGCGGGCCGTCGTCGAGCAGCGACTTGAGCTTCACCATCGCCGGATAGTATCGAAGGGGATACTCCATCATGAACAGAATGCCCGCATCCGCAGCGATCTTCGCGAACCGCTCGCCCTGCGCGGTGCAGCACGCCATGGGCTTTTCCATGAGCACGGGCCGCTTCTTCTGTGCAGCGGCAACCATCAAGGGCTCGCGATACTTGGGCGAGACACACAAGCTCACCGCGTCGAGGTCCGCGCACTCGATCATCTCGACCCCGTCCGCGTACGCAGCGGCGCCAATGGATTCCGCGTAGCCCGCGACCGTCATCGGCCCTTTCTCGGGCACGCGGATCTGCGCCGCGCTGTCCGCAACGGCGGCCACCTGCACGCCTTCAAGCCCTGCAAGGGTCTCGATCTGCCACTGGCCCAGGTTCAGTCCGACGATGCCAATGCGAATATCGCTCATAGTTCAGACCTCCTATCTTGACTGCGGAGTTCGGAGTTCCGTTCGTTCTTCACTCCGCACTCCGCATTCGGTCCGCTCCGCACTCCGCACTTCACACCTTCACCCAGGCCTGCTTCTTGTTGCTCTTGGCGATGGCCTCGCAGAGGACGACCTCGCGGTGGCCGTCGGCGAAGGTCGGATAGGGCGGCTTGGCCTTCAAGTTGCCCG
>JAADGH010000190.1 GCA_013152475.1 Planctomycetota bacterium | reverse complement strand
CCAGCCAACGGCACGGACGATCGCCTGCCGAACTGGTCTCCCCTGGGCGACCGGATCGTCTTTCAGCGCCGCGTTCCCGGCAGCGACGATTGGGACCTGTATACGATGAAGCCCGATGGCTCTGACGTCCAGCGTGTGACCACCACGGTGTCGAGCGACACCGACGCCAGTTGGTCCCCGGATGGTCGGTGGATCGTGTATTCCTCCGACTACAACAATCTCCCTGCTGCCAATATCTTTGCGATCCCCGCCCAGGGGGGGACGCCGGTTCGTATTACCCAGGATGTCACGCACGAAGACTGCGCGCCGTCCTGGTCACCAGACGGTCAGTGGATCTCGTTCGAGTCCCATACCGTTCAGGTAGCGGAAGGCCCGGCGTCCCTTTACCGGATCGTCAGTCCGGTGCAGGTGCAACCCCCGGCGCTTTCCCTCGATCAGGTCCGCTACTGGGCCTACCAGCTCCAGGGCATCAGCGATACCGGCGCGGTGAATGCCCTCGTGCAGTCGCAGTACGACATGCTCGTCCTCGAGCCGACGCGGACCGATTGGTCCTCCGACGACATGAACTTCGACACGAAGGGCATGGTCACCCAGCTCAAGAACAGCCTGGCCAGCGACGGCCAGCACCGGAAGATGGTCCTGGCCTACGCGGACATCGCCCAAGCCGAGGACTGGCGGTGGTACTGGACTTGGTCCACCGAGACCAACGCCGGCGCGAACGATCCGTTGCCGGGCGACTGGCCCGACTTCATCGTCGGCCGCGACCCGGACGGCTGGGTGGGCAACTATCCCGTGGCCTACTGGGACAGCGACTGGAAGGACATCATCATCTACGGCCAGAACACGGGCACCAGCCCGAACAGGGACTACACCAGCGTCATCGACGAGGCCATCCGAGACGGCTTCGACGGCATCTATCTCGACTGGGTGGAGGCATTCGAGGACACCAACGTGATCGCCGCCGCTCAGGCAGCGGGAGTGAATCCTGAGCAGGAGATGGTCGATTTCATCGGCGAGATGCGCACCTATGCCCTCGCGAGGGACCCCGACTTCATTATCATCCAGCAGAACGCCTCCGCGCTGCTCGACGGACATCCCGAGCTGCTCAATGTCATCGACGGCATCGCGCAGGAAGAGGTCTGGTATGATGGCGATGCGACGGACAACTGGGACGATCCGAACGGCTACGACCATGCCGTGCCCGCATCGTGGACGAGTGAGTACCTGACGAACCTGGCCCAGTTCAAAAACGCGGGCAAGCCCGTCTTCAACTGCGAGTATGCCTTGACCCATGCGTCCACGGCTTATTCGAACTCGTATGCCCAGGACTTCGTGCCGTACGTGTCGCGGCGCTCGCTTGGCAAGTTGACCACAACGCCTCCCCCGGGCATGGGCAGCAGCAACACCGCCCCGGTGGCCACCAACGACACGGCAACGGTGAATCAGGACAGCACGAGCAACGTGATCAACGTGCTGAGCAACGATACCGATGCCGACAGCGACACCTTGACCGTGACCTCCGTCGGCTCGGCCTCGCACGGCACGGCGCAACTGGCCAGCGGGCAGGTGCGCTACACCCCGACGGCGGGGTATTCCGGCAGCGACAGCTTCAGCTACACCATCAGCGATGGCAACGGAGGGACGGACTCGGCGACGGTCAGCGTCACCGTCACGGCGACATCCACCCCGCAGGACATCTTCTTCCTGCACCAGTCCGTCGGTGAGGGCATCATGGCCGACCACGGGGGCAACCCCGGCATGGTCAGCCAGTTGGAGGCCCTCGGTCACACCTTCGACGACTACGACATGTGGAACTCCCCGCCCGGCGGGTCCATCCCCACGCAGATCGCATCGCTCTTTGCCGACAGCGACCACGACGGGACCTACGGCGACGCGTTCCAGAATGTGAGCGCACTGAACGGCGCGGCGACGGCCGACGTGCTGATGATGAAGAGCTGCTTCTACACACTGTGGGAGCTGGAGACCCCGTCGAACCTGGCGGCATGGGAGCAGGCGTTTATCAACAATGTGGCCGCGTATGCAAACCAGAACCCGGACCAGAAGATTGTGGTCATGTCGGCCGTCCCGCTCCGGAGCGAGGCCGGCCTCTCCGACGCGGCCGCGGCCCGGGCCCGGGACTGGGGCGAGTGGCTGGCGGGCGATTTTATCACCAACTATACAACGCAGGGCAATGTCTACTCGTTCGACTTGTTCAACTTCTATGCGGATTCGGAGAGCCACGCAACAAACGCCAACGCCCTCAAGCGGGCCTACTGCCGATCCGACGGCGACGAACACCCGAACAATGCAGGCTACACCGCCGCGGCGAATGCGATTGTCAGCTACCTGCAAACCTATGTGCTCCCTGGCGGGAGTCCCCCCCCGCAGTCCCCCGAGGTGACGGTGATGATGGGGGCGATGGGGATCACAGACGGTCAGACGGCAGCGATTGATTTTGGGAGCGTGGCGGTGGGAGGGGCCGGTCCGACGCGCATCTTCACCGTCCGAAACATCGGGACGCAGACGCTGACGCTGGGGACGGTAAGCCTGCCCACGGGCTTCACACTCACCGAAGGGCTATCATCAAGCCTGGCCGCCGGCGCGACGGATACCTTCACCGTCCGGCTCGACACCGCCACCCTCGGTGCGAAGTCGGGTGAGATCAGCTTCTCGAACAACGACTCCGATGAGAACCCGTTCAACTTTGCGATCCAGGGGACCGTGACCACGTTCACCACGGACGTCGATCTCACCGTCGCCCTCGAAACCATCGATCTGGAAAACCCGATGCAGATCGGCGACGAAGTGTCGGTCGGCGCCGTGCAGAGCAACAGCAGCGCGAGCACCGACGTGGACGGCGAGTATGCCGTTGCGTTCTACCTCTCGGCCAACACCACGGCCGGCGACGCCGACGACATCCTCCTCGGCCGCGTGACCGACGACTGGGTCGGCGCCGGCGACAGCACGTGGAGCGACGGAAATTTCGCAATTCCGACTGGCACGGCGGAGGGAAGCTACTACCTCTATGCCGTGGTCGACGCCGACGGCGATATTGCCGAGAGCAACGAGGCGAACAACACGGCCTGGTCCGACTCGGCGGTGGTCACGGTAACCGGGGGGCGCATCCTGCGGTCGGGCGGCGGGGTGATGCGCTTCTCCGACGGCGACGACCGGCTGATGGTGATCTACGCCGGGCCTGGATACGCCATTGTGAAAGATGCGTCCGGCGGGAACCCGGAGGAGTCCGACTCTCCCATCGCCGCCATCGAGATCCATGACAGCACGCTCCGTTCGAGACTGATCGTCAAGGACATCGACGGCGGCGGCACGCCGGACACGATGACCCTCGGACGGGTGACCACGGGCGCGGGCGAGTCGCTCGGGATGATCCAGATCGTGAACCCCAGAGGGCAGGTGGAAGGCACGACCATCGACGTGGATGGGTCCCTGCGGAAGTTCCTGGTCAAGAGCGACGCCGACAACCTGGACTTGAATGTCGGGGCGGACCTCAACAAGCTCCTGGTGCTGGGCGCTGTCAACCGTTCCGCCCTGCGTATCGGTGGGGACATGGCTCTCGCCCGGTTCAAGGGGGCGGTGACCGGGACAACGTTCGATGTGACCGGAACGGTGCGAAAGCTCATCTGCACGGGCGGCGTGGCAGCGGGGAGCACGCTGACGCTGGGGGGCCTGGAGAAGGTGCTGCTGGTTCGCGGCGAGCTGGCGGGGACGATTGACGTGACTGGCTCGGCGGCGCCGGGCGGCCGGAACTCGAATACCAAGGTCCTTGGCGATTTGAGCGGGTCGCTGCTGGCGGGCGTGTTTGGGAATGTCCGTGTGATGGGGACCTTTGCCGGTCAGATCGGCGACGCGGGCACGAGCGCCGGCGCCGGCAACCTCCTCCTCATCCGCAACGACGGCGGCGGAACCGTTACGCCAGGCGATGCGTTCGAGCGCACGATCGGGATGTGAGGGGCCGCCTGCGGGGCAGGGTTCACGTCACAGACCCAGCTCCCCCGCAATCCCGCTCATGGCCTGCACAGACAGCGCGGCGAAGTCAGGGAGGGGGATATCGAGCATTTCGCATTCGCGAATGGCATCTCGGTTCACGCTGCGGGCGAAGTCTTTCTTCTTCATGCGCTTGATGACGGACTCGGGCCTGACGCTGGCCAGCTTTTTGTCGGGTTGAACGAGGGCCGTGGCGACGATGAGGCCGGTGATTGTCTCGGCGCAGGCCAAGGCGTGATCGAAGTCGCTCTCGCGAGGGACGCCGAGGGCCTCGTTGTGGGACCTGACGGCCTGGAGGGTCTCGGGATCAAGGCCCTTCTCCTCCAGGACGGCCACGGTCTTCAGGCCGTGTTGGTCGGGGGTGTCCTTGGTCTCCTCGAAATCCAGGTCGTGCACCAGCCCGGCGACGCGCCACTTCTCGATGTCCTTTCCCAGCCGTTCGGCCAGTGCGGCCATGATGACCTCGGTGGCCAGGCAGTGCCTGACCAGGTTCTCGTTCGTCAGATGTTCCCGCAGAAGGGTCAAGGCTTCATTGCGCGTCATGGTCATTCCTCCTGGAAAATGGATGGCGGCCGGGCGCCGGGGGCCCAACAGAAATTACCCACCCCCCGGATGCGTAATATGCTCCTCCCTCCAGCAGTCGTCGGCTACGGGCCATGAAGCGCGGTCGGGCGACTCATGCAGGCCGATCTTCTCGACCGGAATCGGCTTGAAGCCAAGCTTGAGGGCCGGCGACTCGGGCCGCAGGCGATAGTCGTCCTTCGCCGGGTCGACGAAAAGCGGGTCGGCGATGATCGAGTTCTTATCAAAGCCCATCTCCTGCCACTTGGCCCAGCTCTCTTCCGGGGGGAGCTTGTCGATGTTGAGAGCGATCGGCTTGCCGTAATGCCAAATGAGATTCCGGTCGGACTCGGCGACGATCTGCTCCCACTTCCGCCCATTGATCCAGCGCGCCTTTTCATCGCGGTAGCAGAAGATATTTCCGAGGAGCTTTGTCCCCTTCATCAGCCACATGGCCTTGTCGGGATGGCCGGGGGTTCGCCCGCTTGTGGTGCTGTCGATGGGCGAGTACTGGACCTGCTGCTTCAGGCCGTCCACAATGATGTTGTTCTCGATCACATTGTCCTGCCCGCCGTGGACCATCACGCCGCCGAGGTAGGTCCGCACGACGATGTTCCCATACACATGCACGCCGCTGGTGTAATCGTCGAGATAGATGCCCCAGCAGTAGTGCGGGTACTCCCACAGCCCCGGCTTGATCATGCTGTACCCGCCGGTGTCATGGACGTAGTTGTATCGGATGACGCTGCCGCGCTCGTAGATGTCGCGCGAGCCCATGCCGATGGCCCCGGTGTCCGATTGCTCTTGGTTGGTGTGGTGGACGTGGTTGTACTCGACGATGTTGCGGAATCCGTTGAAGGTGATGCCCTGCCGCGGCGTGTCGTGGACGAGGTTGTGCGAAATGGTGTTGTCATGGCCCACGTTCCCGCCGCATCCGGGGCCGAGCGTGATCGCCCCCCATGCGTTGCCGCCCTCACCGACGTGGTGGACGTGATTGTTACTGATGAGGTTGTGGTGCGCGCCCCGCTCCAGACGGTGCTGCCAGTCGCGCCCGCCACTGAGGGAAATGGCCGGGCCGCCGACATGGGAGATGTCGCATCCCACGATCTCTGTGTAGTGACTCCGGTTCGCGATGGTCAGGGCCGTGCTGCCGCAGTGGGTGAGCGTGCAGCCGGCTACCCGACAGTGCGCGACGGCATCCAGCGAGATCAACGTGCCCCGGGCCTCCGCCAGCGTGAAGCCGCGAATTTGTATGTAACCCACGAACTCGCCCTTCGCAACGTTCCCCTGGAGATGGATCAGGTCTTTCAGCACCGGCACGGACACCTTGCCCTCCGGGTTCTTGCCGTCCGGCGGCCAGAAGGTTAGACGCTTCGCCGCCTCGTCATAGTACCATTCGCCCGGCGCGTCCAGTTCCTCGAAGACGTTCTCGATGAAGAAGCGGTTGCCCTCGATGAGGGCGTACGACGTCCGGCGTTGGAGCGTGATGATGTGCTTCTCCTGGTCGATGGACTTGATCGGCACGATGTTGCGGTTCCAGTTCAGCCACGACCAGACGTGCACGCGCGCCTCGGTCGGCTTCGACCACTTGTCCGGGGCGAGCCGCTTCGGGTTGTAGAGGAACGCGGTTTTGGTCCCCTCCTTCCGGGCCTTCCATGGGCTGTAGGGCATGGGTGTTGAGTTGTCTTGCTGGAGCGTTCCGGCAAGGTAGGCGAACCCGCCGCTGCGGGGGTGCTTCGGGTCGAAGTTGGGATACCGCGCCAGGACCTGCCGTTTCCCATCATAATACAACTCCCAGAAGCGCGAGCCGCCGAGGTCAACGCCGGTGAGGTCGGCCTGGTAGATCTGGTCCTTGTACGGCTTCCATCCGGTGATCGGCCGGCTGCCCTTGAGGATCACCTTTTCGCCGGGATGTGCGGCATAGACGATGGGGCCGGCCTCCGTGCCGGAGTCCTCCGGTCCGAGGACGAGCGTCTTGTGGAGGGAGTAAACCCCGCCCCGCACGTTCACCGCCACCCCGCCCTTGGGCAGGCCGGTTTCTTTGATCTTGCGGATGGCATCTCGCGCCCCTTCGAGCGTGGCGAGGGGCCCATCGGTCCTCTCCGCGTTGGGCTCGGGCAGCTTGCCCGACCATGCATCGTTCCCGTTGGCGGCAACATGGAGCGTTGTCTGCGCGAGGCCCGCCGAGCCGGCCAGCAGGAACACGCAGAGCCCCAGGATGGTGAATGCGAACCACATGCGTGCTCTCCAAATTCCAGTCATGTCGGACTCCTCTGTTCCACCGCCGATTGCCTTGCCTGAGTATAGGACACTCGGTATGCAATTGCAATGATGGTATGAAAGTGCGCGCCTGGGGTAGAATGGTTCAATTCTGCTATGAATTACGAAGAACCTAAAAAAACAGAGAAGAAGAAAGACACCCTCCACTTTATCCATGACCTCGGCTACACTTTCCCCCCTTCTGAATCGCTCCAAACAATCCCATCCCCATGTAGCTCAATCTCACCATAGGCTGGGAACCATGTGCCTGTTCGTGGACAAAGATTGGTTGACAGCGCCCCACGGATTCGTTTAGAATATTTATTTTGCCGAACACCGCAAGGACGGGGTATGCCTGTCATCGCCGGAATAGATGAAGCGGGATACGGACCCAGGCTCGGTCCGCTGGTCGTAACGGCAGTCGCCTTTGAGGGTGACGGTCTAAACCGGAAGACCGACCTGTGGCAGCTTCTCGACGAGGTGACAACGCGCAAGGCGGGCCGGTCCGATGACCGCCTTCTCGTCACCGACAGCAAGAAGGCCTACTCGAAGGCCCTGGGGCTGAAGCGGCTCGATGAGACAACGCTGGGGTTTCTCGTGGCCGGCGGATGGGACGCAACGTCGCTGAGCGCGTTGCTTTCGTTTGTCTGTCCGGACCATGCGGCGGTTCTGCGGGGGTATCCCTGGTATGCAGACCGTGATGTGGCCGTGCCGGTAGATGCCCGCCTGGAGGATGTGGAGCGAAAGGCTGGGCCTCTTGCCGCATGTTTCAAAAACAATGGCATCCGATTCTGCAGCGTCGGAAGCCGTGTCCTGTGCGTCAGCGAATTCAATGCCGCCGTGCGGCGGACGCGCAACAAGGCCGCCGTGCTGTTCGAACAGGCCGCCCGGCTGTTGCACTCGCTCTGGGGCAGGTATGGGGCCAAGGGGCTCACGGTCTTCGTCGATAAGCAAGGGGGCAGGAACGACTATTTGCCGTATCTCGCGCCGGAGTTCATGGGCAAGTCGATCCAGGTCATCGAGGAGGGAAAGGATCGATCGGCCTATCTGCTCCGGCAGGACGACGCGGAGATGGAAGTGCATTTTGTAATGAAGGGAGACGATCACCACTTCCCCACTGCGCTGGCGTCCATGTATAGCAAGTACATCCGGGAGCTTCACATGAAACTCTTCAACCGATACTGGAAAAAGGAGACCCTGTCGTTGCGCGAGACGGCCGGCTACGCCGCGGACGCACGACGGTTTTTGAAGGAGATCGAACCCGTACGACAGCGGTTGGGGGTGGATCCGGATTTGTTGGTGCGAGTGAGATAACACGGGTTCATTGAATTGGGAGTCGTAGTGCAATGGGCGAAAAAAACATAGCAGTGGCAGGCGCCACCGGCGCCGTTGGAACAGAAATGCTGAAGGTCCTCGAGGCGCGGAACTTCCCCGTGAAGAACATCAAGATGCTGGCCTCGCATCGGTCCGTCGGCAAGAAGCTGCCATTCCGTGGCGAAGACATCGCGGTGGAAGAGCTGAAGAAGGACTCCTTCGGCGACGTGGACATCGCCCTCTTCAGCGCCGGGGCATCGCGCAGCAAGGAATTCGCCCCCGCGGCCGTGGAGGCGGGAACCGTCGTCGTGGACAACAGCAGCGCCTTCCGTCTGGACGACGGCGTGCCGCTTGTCGTCCCGGAGGTGAACGGGCATCGCATCAAGGAGCACAAAGGCATCATCGCAAATCCGAACTGCTCCACGATCATCGCCATGGTCGCGGTGTATCCCCTGCACAAGGCGGCGGGCATCAAGCGAATGGTCGTCTCTACCTACCAAGCCGTGTCGGGCACGGGTGCGCAGGCGATCATCGAGCTGGACAAGCAGGCGAGGGCCTACCTGGCGGGTGAGGCCATCGAGACGGATGTGTATCCCCACCAGATCGCCTTCAATCTGCTGCCCCACATCGGCGACTTCGGAGACAACGGCTACAGCTCCGAAGAGATGAAGATGCTCAACGAGGGACGGAAGATCATGGAGCACCCCGATCTACGCGTGTCGTGCACGACGATCCGCGTTCCCGTCTTTCGCGCCCACTCCGAGGCGATCAATCTCGAACTGGAGAAACCCCTGCCCCCCGAGGAGGCGCGAAAGATCCTCGCCGAGGCCCCGGGTGTGAAGGTGGTAGATGATCCGGGGAACTGTGTCTATCCCATGCCCCTCGACGCAACGGGCCGGGACGACGTCCTCGTCGGCCGCATCCGGCAGGATGCTTCCATCGAGAACGGCCTGGACCTCTGGGTCAGCGGCGATCAGCTTCTGAAGGGCGCAGCGCTGAACGCGGTGCAGATCGCCGAGGCATTGCTATAAATCAGATCCCTATGGGTGAGGGGCGGGAGACTTCCTTTCCGCCCCTCATTCCATCCTCTTTCCCTTTGTTTCCTTTGTTTCATCCTTTACACCAAGCTATAATCCCCGCAATGGAATGAAGCAACTCTTGTCCGGAGAGGAATCATGGCTGAGATGTATTTCGCCCAGTGCACCGACCTGCATGTGGGGCTGAAGGGACATTCCGCTGAGTTCGAGTTCGCCGACAGCCACTTGGCCGAGACGATCCGCGAGATCAACTCCATGGCCGACCGGATCAAGTTCATCCTGATGACCGGCGATCAGGTGACGAGCGGCTCGAAGGCCGAATGGGACATCTATTTCGAGCTCACTGCGGACTGCAAGCCGCCCCGCTACCACGTGGGCGCGAACCATGACATGGGCGGCAAGGCGGAGATTGATTTCGAAGAGGCCGTCGGCCCACGGAGACAATGCTTCGATGAAGGAGGTATCCGCTTTTTCACGCTTGATGAATACGAGGTCGGGCCGCGCGGCTGGCGCGCCTGGTTGAAGAACGACACCCGCGAATGGCTGGAAGAGGAACTGGCCGCATGGCACGGCCCTTCCGTCGTGGCCTTCCACGCTCCCCTGTGGAAAACACCGGATGGGGAGTTTGTGGACATGTGGAAGGGGTCGAACGGCCAGGATCTGCTGGACATCCTGAAGCCGCACAACATCCTCGCCATGATTACCGGCCACTGGCATCGCAATTGCGAGTGGAATATGGACGGCACGCGCCTCATCAACACCGGCGCGCTTCTCGGCGCACAGTACATCGCCACCG
The DNA here is from genome assembly GCA_013152475.1 of Planctomycetota bacterium. GTDB lineage: Bacteria > Planctomycetota > Brocadiia > JAADGH01 > JAADGH01 > JAADGH01. Next base: position 7,606 of record JAADGH010000190.1, on the reverse strand, counting down.
ACCCCTATTGGTTCACGGGCACGCGCCCGGGCTACCGGCTGTTCTGCTGGGACGGCGCGGAGCTGCGCACCCTCTGGCGGGAGATTCGCTGCCATACCCAGAGCCAGATCGTCTGGATCGGGGGCCATCACACCGGCGGCCCCAGGCCGCAGGTCAAGCCGTGCGTGCTCTCCGGCCCGGTCACCATTCGGGCCAACGCCTTCGCCCCGGAAGCAGAGATCGAGACGGTCGAGCTGGGGGTGGGCCGCCACTTCTGGTTCAACGGCCACCGCGACATGATTCACGTGTTGGACTGGTTCCCCATGGAGAGGAAGTGGGCGGGCCTGTGGACCGAGTGGGAGCACACACTTGACCCGACGGCCTACGAGGAGGACGAGTATGCCATCCTGACGCGCGCGCGAAGGAAAGGAACCGATCAATTCAAGGCACAAGATGCCGTGCCGGTACGCATCGCCCGCAGCGCCTCAGCACCGCTGGGTATGCAGCAGGAGATGCTCTTCACCCTCTGGGGCATGCCGGTGGAGGACATCTCAAAGGCCCAGTGACGGCGCAGGCGCCGGAACAAGGCGAGCCCCTCACTTGAAGAACTCGTTGTAGAGCGCACGGACGGCGTCGTTCACATCGCGCCCCTTGACCCCGAACATCACACTGAGCTCCGACGATCCCTGGTTGATCATCTGGATGTTCACCTGCGCCTCCGCGAAAGCCTTTGTCATCCGTGCGGCCAGGCCGACACTGTTGCGCATCCCCTCGCCTACAATCATGATCAGCGCGAGGTCGCGCTCGACGGATACATCGTCCGGCTTGAGCACCTCCCGAATTTGCTGGAGTACCTCCTGCTCCTTCTCTGGAGTAAACGCCGACTCGCGCAACACCACGGAGATGCTGTCGATGCCGGAGGGGGTGTGCTCGTAGGACAGCCCCGCCTCCTCGAAAACTTGAAGCAGGCGCCGGCCGAAGCCGAGCTCTCGGTTCATCAGATACTTGTCCACATACACCATCGCGAATCCACCGTCGCTGGCGATTCCCACCACGGGGCCGGGCGCGGGGCCGCTTCGCTTTGGCACAATCGTCGTGCCCGGCCCGTTCGGATTGTCCGTGTTCTTGATGCTGACGGGAATTCCGGCCAAATACACCGGCGACAGCGCCTCTTCGTGGAACACCGAAAAGCCTGCGTACGAGAGCTCTCGCATCTCCCCGTAGGTCAGCTCATGGACGGGCTGTGGGCTGGAGACAATATCCGGCCGCGCGGAAAAAACAGAATCCACGTCCGTAAAATTCTCATAGACGTCCGCCTTCACCGCTGCGGCAAGGATGGCGCCGGTGATATCGGACCCGCCGCGGGGGAAGGTGACAATTTCGCCATCGAAGGAATAGCCGAAGAACCCCGGAAAGATGCTGATCCCCGGCGCGTCCTTCAGGGCGGCAAGTCTCTGGTATGACTCCGGCAGCACCTGGGCGTTGCCGAACTCCGACGTGAGCAGCATCCCCGCCTCTTTCGGATCGATGTAGTGCGCCTCCTCGCCCAAGTGGCTGAGGTACCGGGCCAACAGCCGGGCGCAGTTGTCCTCGCCGGCGGCCTTCATGGCGTCGGTGTAGTGCTCCGCGTTGCTCGTATCATACTGCACCCGCTCACGCAGATGCGCGGCGATGTTCTCGATCACATCGTCCGGGAGCTTCAGCCCCTTGGCAATGTCCGCATACCGGTCGATGACGGCCTGGAGCTCGGCGTCGGCCTTGCCGTCGGCCAGGTATTTCTCCGCGCACCGGATCAGGAGATCCGTGACTTTGGCATCCCCTTTATCGCGTCTGCCGGGCGCCGACACAACGATCAGCCGCCGATCGGGGTCGGACCGGATAATGTCACACACTTTTCGAATCTGTTCGGCCGTCGCAAGCGACGAGCCGCCAAACTTCACAACGTTCATTCGACGCCCAACTCCTTCGCATTACTCTGATGGCTGGAACCAGATACGTGTCGCACTGAACACGATCGAAGGCTTGAGATTATCCGTCAACCGGGACAAGAGTCAAGCAGATTCTCCGAGGGCTTCCCGGTCTCCTACACCTCCCGGACACTATTTGTTTGACACGACTCTGACACGCTGGTATACTCCTGCCCTTCTGATTCAGCAACCCGGTAACCAAGTGGAACAGGATGCCTTTGGACGTATTAGAGCAGGATAGCACCGTCCAGACTGGGCTTACTGTTCGCGCCGTGCTCATCGGCTTCGCCCTCGTCGCGCTGAACACGATCTGGTCCACATTCACCGACTTCTACATGCGGTCATCCTACATGGGGTCCGGCCTGATTCCCATGTCCGTCTTCCTGCCGTTCTTCCTGATGGTAGGGTTCGTGAACGTGCTGTGGCGGGTGATGGACCGCGTCCTCCGCCGCCGGGGAATTGATGTGCCCGCCCTATACCCTCTGCTGCCGCAGGAGATGATGTGCATCTTCATCATCGCCTTCGTGGGCAATGCCGGGCGGGGCATGAACTGGCTGGTGTCGGTGATGGGTTGTCCGCGATACTTCGCGTCTCCCGAGAACAAATGGGAGGACACCTTCTTTCCCTATCTGGCAAAGTGGGCAATCCCCCTCGACAGAAACGCGGTGAAGTGGTTCTACGACGGCCTGCCCGAGGGGATGAAGATTCCATGGAATGTCTGGCTGCCCCCACTTTTCTGGTGGCTCGGGTTTATGGTGGCCGGCGTGGTCGGGTCGCTTTGTTTGAGTTCCATTTTGCGCAGGCAATGGGTGGACCGCGAGCGACTGAACTTCGCCCTTGTCGATGTGCCGGCGGAGATCGTTAAAAACCCGGACAAGCCGTCGGTGCTTCCGAATATCTACACCACCCGTATGTTCTGGATCGCCTTCGGGGTGACCTTCGGCATGGTGATGTGGAACGTGGTGGGCTATTTCTGGCCGCAGTTTCCGGAGATCAGCATCATCAACTACCGCTGGCGGCGCATCCTGCCCTATTTCCCCTATCTCTACCAGCGAATTAATCCCTATCTCGTCGGCTTCTGCTTTTTCTGCGATGTGGACATTCTGTTCAGCATGTGGTTCTTCTGGCTTCTTGGGGCGATCCAATGCTACATCTACAACCGCCTGAGCGTGGACATCGGCCGAGCGAGCGAATACTCCAGCAGTTGGCAGCTCGTCCGCCTGCAGGGGTGCGGCGGATACATCTTTCTGGCGCTCTGGGCGCTTTGGATCGCCCGGCGCCACCTCTGGGACGTAATCCGGAAGGCGTGGAACCCGAAGATCAAGGACGTGGATGACTCCGATGAGTTCATGTCCCATCGCACGGCAGTAATCGGCCTGGCCCTGACGACCCTCTATGTGGCCTTTTGGCTGCATCAGTTGGATATCGAATGGCGGTTCGTCATCTTCTACATCATTACGTCGGTCGTCTTCGCCATCGGCTTCGGAAAGCTGGTCGCGGAGAGTGGGTTGGTGTATTTCTCGGGCCCCTTCAACAGCCGGGAGTTCGCGGAGTTCGGTCTGGGCTACGAGAATGCCCACCCCGGCAGCCTGGCGGGTCTGGCCATTGCACACGGGTGGGGCATATTCGGCGTCATGTGGTTCACCCACGTGGCGAAGGCCATCGATCACATGAAGACGAAAAAGAGGAAACTGTCGTTCCTGCTCATCCTCGTCTTCACGTTCAGTGTGGTCGTAGGGCTGTGGTTTGTGCTGTATATGGGATACACCTACGGCGCCTATAACTCTGAGACTTGGGTCTATCGGCGTGGGCCGGTCTACTTCTATGGCAAGGTCAAAACGAAGATGACCTCGCCAGTGGGCGTGGACCTGCCCAAGATGATGGTCGTCGGCGCGGGGTTCCTCATCACAGGGCTCATGACGCTCATGCGGTACCAGTTCACGTGGTGGCGGCTGCACCCCATCGGCTTCACTGTGGCCACCATGTGGGCCACGCGCATCTCGGTGATGAGCATCTTCTTCGTATGGTTTGTCAAGGTCACCTTCCTGAGATTGGGCGGGTCGCGGGTGACCAATCGGCTTCGGCCCGTCTTTCTCGGCATCCTCTGCGGCTTTGCAGCGGGAGTGTTTATGTCTTTCCTTGTGGACTGGGCCTTCTTCCCCTTTGAGGGCCACCGCGTACACTACTAACGCCGCCCGCGCGTGACGTCCTCTCTTATGCGGTAGTGCTTCTTGTGCGCCTCGTCGGTGGATTCGACCACGCCGTCCTTCATGACGATGTTGATGTTGCTCGCCTCATACAGCACCCCCACATCCTCCGCCGGGTTGCCGGTGACGACGAGGAGGTCCGCCCTCTTACCCGCCTCGATGGTGCCGAGTTCGTCAAGCCGGCCATAGGCATCGGCGTTGTTGCGCGTGGCGGCGACGATGGCCTCCATGGGCGATAGACCGCAGGCGACGAGCTCCTGCATCTCGTACATCGTGCGATCGCCGTAGTCCCAGCTCCGCGGGTTGCCGGGGTAGTCGGTGCCGACGGCGAGCTTCACGCCGAGTTCATGGGCCAGGCGAACGCCCTCGCGATGGATCGGCTGCGATTCCTTCATCTCCTTCGTCTGCCAGGGCTGGTCGATGAACCCGTCGATGTTGCGCTGGCAGGTCACGGCCAGTGTCGGCATGTAGAACAGGTCCTTCTCCTTGATTCCCCGAACGGCCGCCTCGTCGATGAACGCGCCGTGGTGGATCTGATCGACCCCCGCATCGATGCAGTAGCTCAGGCCCGGCTGCGTGTGGCAATGCACCACCACCGGCACGCCCCAGCCGTGGGCCTCGGTGGTGAGGGCGGTCAGCTCCTCGGGGGTGTAGTTGGGGGAAGCGCACACCTCGTTCTTCCCGGCGAAACCGCCGGACGCGGCGGTTTTGATGAAGTCGGACCCGGCCATGACCATCTCGCGCACGGCCTTGCGCACCTCCCACGGGCCGTCGGCGGCGCGGAACTTCACGTGCCCGTTCGTGCAGGTGACGATGCTGGCGGCGATCAGGCGGGCGCAGCCCCGGATCTCCCCGCTCGCAATAGCGTCGCGTGTCGGAAAGCCGGGCGGATTCACCGACACGCTGCAGACCGTCGTGATGCCGCGCTGCAGCGACAGGCGCAGGACCTTCTGCCCCTGCGCGTTGCCGCCCACGTGGGCATGACCCTCGATGATGCCCGGCAGGACCGTCTTGCCCGTGGCGTCGATAACCTCTGCGTCCTCGGGGACGATGACGTCAGTTGCCTTGCCAACGGCCTCGATGCACTTGCCCCGGATGACCACGACGCTGTCGGGGACGGGCTCGCCTCCATTGCCGTCGATCAGCGTTCCATGCACGACCACCTTGCACTCGCTCATCTCTTTCTTCCTCATCCCGCGTAGGGATAGAACTTCGGCTCGAGGCCCTCGACGTATTGGTCCTCGCAGTAGGTGCCGAGTTCCTTGACGACCTCGTAGCAGTGATTCAAATTCTCCTCCGGAGTTCGCTCGGATACGTTGTTGCCGTCGCCGAAGACGAACCGCCCGCCGTGCATGACCCCGCCCTCCAGGATATCCTTCGTCGCTGCAGCGATCTCGTCTTTCGTGCCGTACTGCAGTGTGGCCACATGGATGTTGCCCCAGAGCGTGACGCCGGGGCCAAGCTCCTCCCGCGCCGTGCCGAGGTCGGTGGGGAAGCCGGTGTCGAAGGCCCAGACGTTCAGCCGGTCGCGCAGGTTCTTGAACTGGTGCTGCGCCCGCCCGCAGAGGTGGTAGCAGAAGGGCCCGCCGTCGAAGAGCGTGTCGAGAATGCGCTTGTGGTGGGGGTAGACGAACTCGTTGAACTGCTCGATGGAGATCATCTCGATGGCGTCGTCGCCCAGGCCGCCCTGCTTCGGCTTCTCGGTGATGCCCTGAAGCTCCTGCACCTTCTGCATGAGCGCCAGCCGCGCGTCCGTGGCATAGGTCAGCAGACGGTGGAAGTAATCCGGGTCGTCGACCATGTCGATGAGGAGCTGAGTCGGCCCGCGGAGCAGGTAGGCCATCGTCATGGGCGGCTCCGCGCCGGGGTAGCCGACGCCTGCGAGGGGGCGACCCTCGAACTCGAACCCCTTGTCGATCAGCTCCAGGCAGTAGTCGCGGAAGTCCCATACATACTTCAGTGACCGCGCGCGGATGTCGGGGATCTCCGCATCTTTCAGGGCATCCTTCTCGGCGAGGAGGTCGGGCTCGACATGGGGGACGGCGTTCTCGCGATAGACGATCTTCGACCCCAGCCATCCCGCGCCCAGGACGTTCTGCCCGCACATGTTGACGTGCCACTTGTCCGGCAGGCCCTTGCGCGAGTCCTCCATCACTTCGAGCGCGCGCCACTTCATGAACCCCAGCTCGACTTCGAGCGCCACGTCGGGCCGCTGGTAGTAGTCCTCGAAAGTATAGCCCTTCGTGTTCAGCTTCGGGTTGAGGAGCCACATGCGGCTGTTCATATGCCACCGCACGGGCACGCGCTTCGGCCGGCCCTCGCGGTAGCCGGCCCAGAGCTCGCGGACCTCATCGTTGTGTCTCTCAAAGTCCATTGCGTTTCCTTCTCCTCGCCAAATGGATGGCACGCCGTTAACGTAGAAGCGGCATCCTGCCGCTTTATGAAGGGCCTGGAAGGCTCTTCTACTTTGGGGCGCGGCCTCACGCGCTGGCTGCTATTTCCTCGCTCGGGCGTTGGTTCGGTATTCCTTGATGAACGGTGTGCCGTCGAAGCCATCATCGATGGTCAGGTCTTCCAGGGCGATGGTCCGGCCCGTCTGCCGGGCGATCTTGGCGGCGATGAGGACGTTGACCGCCTCGACGTACTGCTCGATGGTGAACTCCATCTTCTTCTCGTCGAGCATGCGCGCGATGGCCTCCAACAGACAGGCGTACGGCTTCTTCGCCACACCCATCTTGAGGGTCTCCTTCTTTTTCGCGCCGACGACGGTCATCTCGAAACCACCTGCCACCTGCGTCTGGAAGATTACCGTGAGACCGCTCGCGTACACCGCCTTGTAGAGATCAGCGCCGTTCTCGCCGATGTGCGTCACGCAGCGTATGCCTGTGCCGAAAGCGCCGTGGACCATCTCGATGATATGGATGCCGTAGTTGCACAGGTCGTTCGGCCCGGCGGAGAAGACGGTCTGGATCCCACCGAAGTCGCCGATGCGCGCCTTGAGATCGTCGATCTCCTCCGGCCACCGCAGCGACGAGCCGCACATGACCAGCGCCTCGTGCGTCTTCACCAGGTCGATCAGCTCCAGGCCGTCGCGGACGTTGCCGACGATGGGCTTGTCGATGAACAGGGCCTTGCCAGCCTCGATGGCGAGGCGCGCCGGTTCCAGGTGGTCGTCCCAGTTCGCCGACTGCACGAAGACGATGTCCACCTTGCCGATGAGGTCCTCCATGCTACTCGCGACATTGGGCACGCCGTGCTTTTCCGCGAACTCGTCGGCGTAGCCGGGGTCGTGCACCGCGCCGCGGTCGAAGACGGTGACAACGTCCAGGTCGTCCATCTCTTTCATGATGTCGGTGAACGCCCCGGGGTGAGAGGTATCCAGATCAATGATTCCGACTTTGTACGCCATTACATGCTCCTTGCAGATTGCAGCAGAATGTCTCGAAGGCTCAG
>JAADGH010000078.1:111107-219915 GCA_013152475.1 Planctomycetota bacterium | reverse complement strand
CCTACCCACCCACCGCTGCGACGTAGCGCATGCGCAGGTCGTAGAGGATCTGGTCGAGGAGTTTCTTTTCCTCGTCGGATAGGTTGCCCTTGGTTTTCTTCTCGATCATACCGAGGAGGTCGATGGTGTACTTGGCCTGGTCGAGGTCCTCCGTCCGCTGCTTGGTGACAGGATTCTCGATCTGCCCCATGGCGACCAGCGCCTGCACGGCGAGGCTGTTGATGAAGGCGCTGAATTCGGGAGGGGGTAGGGGGACCTTCTCCGCCTCTTTGTCCTTCTGCTTTTCTGCGGCGGCCTGCTTCTCGGCCTGGGCCTGCTTCTTCCACTCGGAGTCAACCTTCTTCTCGACCTCCGGCTGTCCTTCCTGTTCGTCTTTTTTTTCTTCGTCAGCCATCTCTACCTGCACCTCGGACCCATCAACTGTTATTCGCTTCGGTGAATTTCTCAATAAACGCCTTCATATCTTCAGGCGTGTCCACGCCGATGGATTTGTGGGGCGTCTCGGCCACTTTGATTCGGTAGCCGTTCTCCAGCGCCCGGAGCTGCTCCAGCTTCTCCGCCTGCTCCAGACGGGACGGCTTGAGCCGTGTATACTGCAGAAGAAAATCTTTCCTGTAGGCATATATGCCCAGGTGCTTCAGGTAGGGAAAGTCCTCCACATGCAGTTGCGCGGGCGACTCGCGGATGTAGGGAATCGGGTACCGGGAGAAATAGATCGCGTTGCCGTTGATGTCCACGATCACCTTCACGGCATTCGGGTCGGCCAGCTCATGGAGGTCGTCGATCCGGTGGGCGAGCGTCGCCATCGGCGCCCCTTCGTCCTCGTGCAGGAGGGCAACTACCGCGTCGACCGTCTCGGGGTGGACCTCCGGCTCGTCGCCCTGCACGTTGACAACGATGTCCACGTCCAGGTTCGCAGCGACTTCCGCCACGCGGTCGGTGCCCGACTGGCACTCGGGCGAGGTCATTGCCGCCTCCCCGCCGAAGCCCTCGACCACCTGTTTGATCTTCGGATGGTCCGTGGCGACGATCACCCGCGAGATCGACGTCGCCTGACGGACGCGGTCATAGACGTGCTCGATAAGGTATTTGCCCGTCTTTTCCTTGATCTCTGGCAGGACAGCTTTTCCGGGCAGACGGGTGGAGGCGAACCGCGCGGGGATGATGACCACGGCGCGGGGGGACGCACTTGCGGGTACGGCATCCGTCAGATTCATGTCGTTCATGGTCGTTCCTACTTACAACGCGACGGGAATTGTGTCAACGAAAAACCGTTTGCCCTACACCACGGCTGCCGGTTCGAGGGCCAGTTTGTATTGCTCAACCGTTCGGTTGGCGACCTTCCAGATGTCGAATTCCTTCTCCACCATCTCCCGGGCGCGCTTGCCCATCTGGGCGGCCATTTCGGGATTGCGAAGGATCTGCAGCACCCGCGCGGCGATGGCCTTGCCGTCGCCCTTGTCCACCAGAAAGCCTGTTTCTCCGTCGATCACGAGGGAGTACACGCCGCCCACGGCCGAGGCCACAACCGGTTTCCCCGACGCCATGGCCTCCAGGACAGAGAACCCGAACCCCTCCTGGAGCGAGGGGAGCACGAAGATGTCGATCGTGCTGAGGACAGGCCGATAGTCGGCGATGTCGGTGGCGAGGGTTACCTGTTTGGCAATGCCCAGCCGGCGGGCCTGCCTTCGCAGGTTCGCCTCTTCACTTCCACTCCCGACGATCACGATCTCCACGTCGCGCAGGGTATTGAGTATGGCCTTTGCCGCGTCGAGGAAGAACTCCTGGCCCTTGACCTTTTCGAGGGGGCCGATGACGCCGATCACCGGCGGCCCTGCTGCACGGGGCGGAGGGGCGGCGTACTCGTTGAGGTCCAGGCCGTTCGGGATCACCTCGATCTTCTCCTTGGGCACGCCACCGAGGTTCACAAGGTCCTCTCGAACCGCCTCGCTGACGGCAATCACCCGGACCGCCTTTCGGCCCAGCCGCCAGATGCGCCAGCCCCGGAGAAGAGGCCGGTGGATCGTCGCCACCATCGGGATGCGAACGACCGACGCCAGCGCCAGCCCGAGGCCGAGCGCCTCGGACGACTGCAGGTGGAAGACATCCGCCTCGCAGTCGCGCATCTGCCTGGCGATCTTCCGAACCAGGAAAGGAGATCGCAAGCGGCTGTCGATATGGTCGTACTCGACATGGTCGATCGTCGCCTCGCTGAAGCGACCGGCCAACGGCCCGGGGCCGCAGGCCACGGAGATGGCGTAACCCCGACGTGCGAGCTCTTTCGCGAGGCTCAACGTGTACTTCGAGGTGCCTCGCTGCTGCATCTGCGCACTGAGAAAAAAAACGTTCTTGAGTCCGTGTTCGGCCATTTTCGACCGCTCCGCGCCATTCCTCTGTCAATCCATAGAGCAATTCTACCAGAGAAACGCCCGGATTCAAGGGAGAGGTCCAGATTCCTTGCCCCGCAGGCCTCCCTATGCGGTCCGGTTAGGTAGTATGGCGTGAAGAATTGTTTTTGAGAAAGGCGCAGATTTTTTTCTTGACACGGCGCATGTGCTGGCGTAAATTCATAGGCCACGTGTGCTTGCCTGCTGGAGGGTTGCGGTTCGCGCAGGTCATCCAGCGGCAGGAATCCTTCTGTTTTCAATCGCTGAGGAACTAAAAGGCATTCGGACCGTCATGGGAGGAAAACACCTGATGAGTCGAAGAATCGGCGTATTGGCATCTGTCGTGATTTGTCTCGTGGGATTTGGTTGTGCATACACGGTCGAACACACCACATCTGTCACCAACATGCGGCGTATGACCAAGAGAAAGGTCGCTGAGTTCCAGCCCGACGCGTCGGCGGCCACAAATGAGATTGTCTTTGTCGGACAGGCGGTCAAGGAAGAGGGGCGCAAGAACAACCTCGACATCTGGCGCATCAGCGCCAGCAGCCCCACCGAGATCGTCCGCGTCACCGACCATGAGGCCGACGACCTGAACCCGGCCTACAGCACCGACGGACGCACGGTTGCCTTCGACTCGCCCCGGGTCTACACCGACGCGGTGTGGGAGAAGGCCAGCACGGGCGCGGGCGCCGTTCGCCAGATCTCTGAGGACGGCGAGCTGAGCTTCGGCGACCCGGACGTGGACGAACAGGGCTTCGTCTATGTGGCCTTCGACTCGGCCATGCGCTGGCCGGGCACACACCCCGTCGAGATCGACGATGTAGGCAGGGCCATCGGCCGATGCCTCGTGCTCCCTGTCGAGCTCCTCTGCAAGGGCTTTGAGTTCACGCTGAAGAACATTATCTGCGGCCAGCCCTATGTGGACGAGGATACCATCCTCTGCCGGTACGACCGCAACGGCTACCTGTGGCTCTGCGATTACGACGGCAAGAACGCCACGGAATTCGTCGAGGGCCTCTGCCCGCAGATCTCTCCCGACGGTCAGCGCATCGTCTTCCACAAGATCAATGCGGACGAGGAAGCCGACATCTGGGTGGTCGATCGCGACGGCCGCAACCTGACCCAGATCACCACTCACCCCCTGAACGACATCGAGCCGTCCTGGTCGCCCAGCGGAGACCGCATCGCATTCGCCTCCAACCGCGCCAGCAGTTGGCTGCAACGCCTCCTCGGCGATTGGAACTACGACATCTGGGTCATGAATGCCGACGGCACGGGTATGATGCAGCTCACCATGGACTCGAAGTATGAAGGCCATCCGTGCTGGGGTTCGGATGAAGACATCTACTTCCACACCTATGGCGGGTGGTGGATCTTCCGGAACTGGGACATCTGGGGAATGACGCTCGCTCGATAAAGCTTTGCAACAGAGGCGCTTTTATTAGGCAAGAAGGAGAGGACCCGTGACGGCAAGAACGCCCTTCCTGACGGTGGCCACCGTGCTGGCGGCGCTTATGGTGGTCGGCTGTGCGAACGACTACAAGGTCCGGCACACCACGGCCGTGACCAACATGACCCGCATCACGACGAGAGCAACGCCGGAATTCATGCCCGAGGTCTCGCCCGACGGCCAGAAGGTGGCCTTTGTCGGCCTGACGAAAACCCAGGAAGGTCGGCGCAACAACTTCGATATCTGGGTCACCGAGCCGTACAAAAAGCTCTACCAATATATGCGCGCCACGGACAACGAATGCAACGACTACAGCCCCGTCTGGGGACCCAAGGGCCGAGTCATAGTCTTCGACTCCCACCGCACGCGCCGCAGCTCCATCTGGGAGAAGCCCTCTGACGGCATCGGCGGGGCGCGGCAGGTGACCGGCGAGGACCTCTACACCGACTACGTGACGCCGGACCTCTCGGTCAACGGCGACTTCTGCTACGTGGCCCTGCCGGAGCGCAACCCCGTCCGGGGCATATTCGACGTCGCGCTCCTGCCCTTCAGCCTCGTGGGTGGAGCGCTTGAGTTCATGTGGAGCAATTGGATCACAGGAATGCCCGTGATTGACGCGGCCCGGGTGGAAGGGCGATACGTCCTGGATAACCATATCTGGACCCGCGACTACAGCGGCGGCAATGCCCGAGAGCTCTGCGTGGGCGTAACGCCGAAGTGGAGCCCCGACGGATCGAAAATCGTCTTTGCCAGCAAAGGCACGAAGACCGACTTCGACATCTGGACCATCGACAAGAACGGCGCAAACCTGCGCCAGCTCACGTCGCACCCGGCGCAGGACATCCAGCCCACGTGGTCGCCCGATGGGAAGCGCATCGCCTTCTCCTCCAACCGCGCGGCCTCCTGGTTCGAGAGGACATTCGGCGACCAGAACTACGACATCTGGGTCATGAACGCTCAGGGGGGCAGCCTGATTCAGTTGACCAACTACTCCAAATTCGAAGGACACCCGTCGTGGTCGATTGACGGAGACATCTATTTCCATTCGTACGGCGGATTTTTCCTGAAAAATTGGGATATCTGGCGAATGACCCCCAGCCTGCCCGGCCCGGAGCCGCAATAAGGCGGGGCTTGACTCCTCAAAAGATGAACGAGGTCGCAAGGAGGACATCGTGAATCGCAAAACCGTTTGCTTGTTACTGGCTTGCTTCCTGGTTGTTGCCTGTGGCTGCGCCACCGAACGGATCCGGGCGACAAAGGCCGTCTCTAACCTCGAGCGGGTGACCACCCCGGATGCCATGAAGTTCTATCCCAGTGTGTCGCGCGACGGCAAGAAGCTCGCCTTCTCGGCGAAGGAGCGCGGCTTCTCCCGCGTCAAGCCAAACTACGACATCTGGGTCATGGACACACAGAACACACAGAGCCGCATCCAGATCACCGACCATCCCGCCGACGACCTGCGGCCCTCCTGGTCCGGCGACCGCGTGACGCTGCTCTTCGACTCGAAGCGCCTCGGCAAGCGGACCATCTGGGAAAAGAAGGCCAACGGCCTCGGCGGCGTCCAGCAGATCACCGCAGACGTCAAAACAAACGACTGGGACGCCGAGGTCTCCATCGACGGAAACATCGCCTTTGTGTCCGAGCCGGACAACCTGGGCTACGGCCTCCTTCGCGTCCTCACCCTCTTCGCGTGGGATGAGCGCCGGGTAGTCGTGTGCGACCCCGAGGGCAAGCGCCTGTGCCGGATCCGCGGCACCCACCTCAGCTGGTCCCCCGACGGCGAATTCCTCGCCATCTCCTCTAACCGCGCCCGGACCTTCTTCGACTGGCTCTTCTCCAACCCGAACAACGACATCTGGATCTTCCGCCCCGATGGCTCGTGCCTTACCCGTCTGACCAAACATCCGGCCAACGATATTGAGCCCTGCTGGTCGCCCGACGGGAAGATGATCTGCTTCGCAACCAACCGCGCCATGAAGTTCCTGGAGTGGAACAACTATGACCTCTGGATCATGGACAGCGACGGCTCCGGCGGCCTGACGCAGCTTACCTTCGGCGGACGCCACGAGGGCCATCCCTCCTGGGGCGCTGATGGCTACATCTACTTCCACTCCAACTGGGACTCGCGCGGACAGGAGAACTGGGACATCTGGCGCATGAAGCCGATCATGGGCCGCGCCGGCGTGCCCGAGGAGGAACTCCGCGTCGATGCGTCCAGCCCGATCCCGAAAGACCTCCAGAAGGAAATCATCGACGTCCGCCTCGGCGGCACCGGCGCACAGCCCTCCCGCCCGATGCGTGTGATCAACCCGATCACGGACAAGTAAACCAAAACAGACACATGGAACTCCGGGCGGCGAACCATCGCCGCTCGGAGTTTCTCTGTACGGCCAGCGCGTCCCTTTTTGCTTGAAAAACAACCCCAGCCAAAATATAGTTGAAGCATGTCAAAAAACACACCGCGCTACTACCCGATCAACCTGGACATCGCCGGCCGCAAATGCGTCGTCGTGGGCGGAGGAAAGGTGGCGCTGCGGAAGGTTCGGTCCCTCCTCGATGCCGGAGGGCGCGTCGTGCTCATCAGCCCCGGTGTCTCCGGCCGCCTGCCAAGGGCGAAGGCCCTCCGGCTGGCCCGACGCAGGTACCGAGCCAGCGACCTGAAGAACGCCGCCCTCGTCATCGCCGCCACGGACGACCACGCCGTCAATCGGAAAGTGTCGAGCGATGCGCGGAAGCGGAACATCCCGGTCAACGTCGTGGACCAACCCGATCTGTGCACCTTCATCGTCCCGGCCTGCGTCCGGCGCGGCAGGCTGACCCTCGCCGTGTCCACGGGCGGCGCGTCGCCGTTGCTCGCCTCGCACATCCGAAAGGAGATCGAAACAACATACGGCCCAGAGTACGCGGACCTCGTGAATGTGATCGGCGAACTCCGCGACGAGGTAATCCGGAAAGTCCCCGACGCGGCCATACGGCGCGAGCTCTTCGAGAAGATGTCATCACCCAAGATGCTCAAGCGCCTCCGTGAGAAGGGCAAACGATCCCTGCGGGCCGCGCTGCGAAAACTGGTGGCAGAGGCATGAACGTCTTCATTCCGGGCCTGATTCCCGACAAGGTGATGCGGCGCATCGAGGAAATTCGAGACCTGAGCGAGTACAGTCTCGTGGCGCTGCGAAACATGCACGAATACCAGGTCTCCAAGCGCGCCCGCCTGGACCGGCAGTACGACAACCTGAACTGCTACCTTCACTACGAGGTGGATGTTTACGCACAAATGAAACTGGCTCAGCGGATGGCGAAGGTGGAGCGCAACCTCGCCCTCACCGAGGAACGAATCCGGCAACTCGATGGCGAAATCGTCCGCAGGCGAATCGAGAAGGAGACCACACGGACATGAATAACTTCGACGAACTTCTTGAAATCGTGGAGGCGCAGCCCCTGCGCAGGGTCGCCGTGGCGGTGGCCCAGGACACGAGCGTGCTCCACGCCGTGCGCGAGTCCCGCGAGCGGAACATTGCCGAGGCCGTCCTCGTGGGGGACAGGGAGGAGATCCTCGCCGCGGCAGAGCAGGAAGGCATCGCGGTGGACGAGACGTTGATCGTCCATGAGCCGAACGAGATCAAGGCCGCCCTCCACGCCGTCGAGCTCGTCTCGACCGGCTCCGCAGACATCGCCATGAAGGGCCACATCCACACCGACGACTTCCTCCGTGCCGTGCTCGATAGGGAGCGTGGCCTTCGCGCCGGCGTCATCATGAGCCACGTGTTTGTCGTCGAGTGGAAGGAGACGGGGAAGCTGGTCTTCATCACCGACGGCGCCATGAACATCGCCCCCGACCTGGAGCAGAAGGCCGAGATCGTACTGAACGCCCTCTATCTGGCCAATATCTTCGGCATCCGCAGGCCCCGTGTCGGCATGCTGGCGGCGGTGGAGCTGCTCAACCCAAAGATGCCGGCCACCCTCGACGCCACCGCGATCTCGAAAATGGGCGACCGGCGGCAGTTCTCGCCCGAGTGCATTATCGACGGGCCCTTCGCCCTCGATAACGCCGTGTCGGAGATCGCCGCAAAGCACAAGAAGATCGGCGGCCCCGTCGCCGGCAAGGCGGACATCCTAATCGTGCCCAATATCGAGGCGGGGAATATCCTCGTCAAGTCCCTCGTCTACTTCGCCCACTGCCGCTTGGCGGGGGTTGTGGTCGGCGCGAAGGCGCCGGTCGTTCTCACCAGCCGGGCCGACTCGGCCGAGTCGAAGATGCTGTCCATCGCGACGGCGGTCCTCATGATCAACGTCGAGCGAGCGCTCAAACTGAAGGTCGGCAAGGTCCACTACTAAAGCAGCCTACTCGACCTCGCGAGATGCCTCGCCTTCCCCCAGTTTGCAGCATGGTGCGCGGGAGACCACCACGCTCAAGCTGGCGTGCCGAAGCGCATCGACCAGCGCCGCTTTCGCCGATTCGTGTTCATGGGGGTCGATTGTCGCCACCTGTTCGATCCCACACGCCCGGGCGATATTCTCGATCTCCTGCGTGGGCGCCTCCCTGCCCATAATGTCGGTCCCGCTCCCGGGATGGCTCTGCTGCCCCGTGAGTGCGATGGTGGAGTTGTGGAGGATCACAATGGTGATCGGTGCGCGGTTGTGCGCCGCATTGATGAGGTTGTTGATCCCGGTGTGGAAGAAAGACGAATCCCCGACCAGGGCGATCACCGGGTGGCCCTCGCGTGCATGGGCCACGCCCTTGGCCAGACCGATGCTGCACCCCATTGCCAGCTTGATGTCCAGCATCTGAAACGGCGGCCACAGACCCTTCACCATGCAGCCGGGGTCGCCGCAGAGGATCGGCTGCTGGGGCAACTCGGCCGCCTCGATGGCTTCGCGGAGGACGGCCAGCGTGGCGGCGTGGGGACAGCCCTCGCAGAAGCCGCCCTTCGTCGGCGTTTCCTTCTCCTCCGCAGAGGTCGGGAATTCACCGGCCGGCTCGAACGACGGACAGAGCCGCTGCAGGGCGGGAGCGATATGCGCCCGGAAAAGCTCGCCGGCATGGGGCAGATCGCCGCTTGCCTTGCCGTGGCATTGTACGGCCAGATGGCGCTCGCCGATGAGGGCCTTCACCTGCGTCTCCACAATGGGCTCGTTCTCTTCGAGCACAACCACCCGCTCGCGGCCTTGGATAAAATCGATCAGACGCCTCTCCGGCAGGGGGTTGATCGTCGCGAGACCGAGCACGGCGAACTGCGGAGGATCGGCGTTGCCCATGACATCCATGAGCTTGGAGTATGCGAACCCACACGCGATGATCCCGGTGGCGCCGTTCCCGTGGACAGGATTGAGCGCGGACTCGCAAAACTCAATCTTCATCCTCGCCAGATGACCCGCGAGCCGTTCGTGGTACTTCACCGCGTTGGCCGTCATGACGATCCACTTCAGGTGTTCACGCTTGAACTCGGACAGAGGGCGCTCGGACCACGCAGGCTCTGCCGTGAGGCCGACACGGCTTTCCCCCAGACTCCGCGTGATCCGAAGAAAGACGGGGATGTGAAATTTTTCCGACAGCTCAAATACGACCTCCACCATCCCGGGAGCGGCCTCGGCGGTAATCGGCTCCAGGAGAGGCAATTCGGAGAAGAGCGCGAGCCAGCGTGTGTCCTGCTCGTTTTGCGACTTCCACGCGCCGGGGTCGTCGCCGAGGAGGATCACACATCCGGCGTCCACACCCGTCATGTTGGCCGATAGCAGCGAGTCGGCGGCGACGTTCATCCCCACGCTTTTCAGAAAGACCATGCTGCGCGCCCCGCCGATGGCCGCGCCCAGCGCCACGTCGAGGGCGGCCTTCTCGTTGGAGGACCACTCCACGTGCACGGGCAGGCCCGCGGCATAGCGCGCAAAGGCTTCCATCGCGTCGGTGGAGGGCGAGCCGGGGTATCCTGCCGCAACCTTGACGCCCGATGCGATGGCGGCGGCGGCAATCGCTTCTTCGGCCGAGGCGTGTTTCATGACGGCGGGGGGTCCCCTCGCAACTTCAGGGCGGTCTCGACGGCCCGGACGATGTCCGGAATGGTGAACGGCTTTTCGATGAAGGCATCGACGCCGATCTCGACGATCTGGGTTCGGAGGATGTCGCCGTAGCCGGTGACGACGACCACCGCGGTGTTCGGATACTCACACTTCAGTTTTCGTAGGACGGCAAGGCCGCTTGTCTTGGGCATCAAGACGTCCAGAATCACGGCGTCGTATGCCCCCTTCCCCAGAGCGGCAAGACAGTCCTCGCCGTTTTTCACCATGGTAAGATCGTAGTCCTCGATCTGCTCCAGCAGCGAGAGGACAAACTCGTCGTCTTCCGCTATCAGTATCTTCCGCTTCTCACTCATCCCGGATGTCCCCGTCCTTTCTCTGAGTTTACGCTTCCGGTTTCGCCTTGCCTCTCCGCCCAAGGGCCTGCTGGATGGCTGACAGGATGTCTTCGGGCAGAAACGGTTTTTCGAGGAAGACATCCACCCCCATGGCCATGACCTGCTGGCGAAGCGAATCGGCGAACCCCGTCATCACCACGACTGGGACCTCGGGGCGATTCGCTTTCGTCCTGCGGAGCAGATCGAGCCCGCTCACCTTGGGCAGCATAATGTCCAGGAGCAACACGTCGAAGGTCTGCTGGTCCAGCATGTCCAGACACTCCTGACCGTCCCGCACAAAGGCCACGTCGTACGGAAGCACCTCGGCAAGCATATTCCGCAGCCCCTCATCATCCTCGGCCACGAGAATCCTCAGTTTCTCCATGGTGGTCCTCGGAAACAGGGAAAGGGGAATCACCAGCGCTCCCTCCCTCACATCCTTTATCATAGGCGTCGCACCCGAGTTAGTCAATCGAAAACATGATTTTTCCGTAACGCCTCAGTGACGGGGGGGCGGAAAACTCATACAGCCGCACCCTTTACGGGTGCGGGATTTCGGCGGCGCCACGATCCGCCGCGAAGACCGCAGGCGTAGACACCCCCCGTCACTGAGGGACGAAAACAGGCTCGATGAGACGCACCAAAATCGTGTTGAAATGGGGCAGGTTCTTTGGTATGGTGAGATCGCCATGAGGAAAAGACAGCGTGTCATCATCGGTTCGCTTGCCCTTTGCCTGGCCGCCGGGTGTAATTCCATCCGCGTGACCGTCGCGCCCACCTTCCCCCAGGAGCAGGTCAAGCGGGTGGCCGTGCTGGCGTTCGACCACAAGAAGTATCGCAAGACCATCGTTGACAAAGTAAGCCACGGGGTCTCGACGGCCAAGCACCCCGGGCGACTCACGGCCTACCTCGTGAGCATCGCCCTCTCCGACTGGGGACGGTATGATGTGGTCCGGCGGGATGAAATCACGATCAAGCTCCGCGCAAAGAATATCCCCGAGCAGGGCCTCATCTACCGCCTCGGTCGTGCGGAGGTCGGCAAGCTGTTCAACGTGGACGCCGTCGTCATCGGCATGGTTGACGCCTACGAATCCGCCTTCTTTCTCATGGTCCAATCGGCCAAGGTCGTCTTCACCGCCCGGTGCATGGACGTCGCCACGGGGCAGGAGATCTGGAAGATCCAGGTGAACATGAAGGAATACTACACCAGCGAGGAGCGCCTCATCACCAGCGCCATGCGCCAGGCCGTCGAGGAGTTGCAGAGAAAAATCAAGGAAGCCCCGGCCAAGACGCCGGAGCCGCAAGCGGAGACACCCCTTGGCCAAGATCATCATTGACACCGACATCGGTGATGACATCGACGACGCCCTCGCTATCGCCTTCGCCGTGATGCGCCCCGAGCTGGAGGTGGAGGCCATCACGACGGTCTACGGTCCGACGGACCTCCGCCTCGAAATCGTGTCCAAACTCCTGCATGTTCTCGGGCGCGACGACATTCCCATTGCCGCAGGGGCCGGACGCTCGCTGGGTGAGGTCGAGGCGCACATTCAGAAGCGATTCGAGGGGCACGTGCCCAACCAGCACGCCTTCGTCAAGCCCGAGGACGATCTCCGTCCCGCCACGAAGGACGACGCCATCGATCTCATCATCGAGACGGTGGACAAGTTCGCCGGCGACATCGTCCTGGCGACCATCGGCGCCGAGACGAACATCGCCCTGGCCCTGCAGCGCGACCCCGAGTTCGCCAGGAAGGTCAAGGCCATCTCCATCATGGGCGGCGCGCCGTTCCAGAACAAGATCGAGTGGAACATCCGCTGCGATCCCGATGCCGCGGCGGTGGTCTTCCGCTCCGAGGCCCGGAAGTTCGTCGCCAGTTGGGAGACGAGCTGCCGCGTTGTGATGGCGCCGCCGTATATCGACAAGCTAAGGCCCGTCAAGACGCCCATCGCCCAGGCGCTGGTGGAGCTGATCGACCTCTGGATGCCGAAGCGCGGGCACAAAGTCGGGCCGGTGATCTACGACATCTGTCCCATCCTCTGGGCCTACGATCCCGGCTTCTTCACCGTGGAGCCGCGACGAATCCTCGTCGAGACGAAAGGCGAGCTGACGCGCGGATACACCGTCCCCCTCCAGGGCGAGCCGAACTGCGAGCTCTGCACCGACCTGAAGCACCAGGACATCCTGGGCCTCTTCATGGACACCGTGTCGGCTCAGTAGCCCTCACGGCGACCACGCCGCCAGGACCTCCGAGAAGTAGATCGTGTGCTGCTCCGGGACCGGCTTCCGGCGATGTTCCGGTGTGAGGATCATATGGGGCGGGGCCTGGGGGTGGTAAATCCGGCACTCGATGTTCAATGTGCTCTCCCTGATCGACGGCGGCCGGACTTCCTTTGACGGGATTGCGGTCAGGTGGCATTCGGCAAACTTGTCCATGTCCCTTCCGGACTCCCGACCGCAGATCGCCACAACCTCGGCAATGTCATCCGTCGGGACGGACACGACGTACTCCGGCACCTCCGCCAGCAACTTGAAGGTGTGCGTGGCGGGACGGATGGCGATGACGCTCATCGGCCGGCCGTGGTAGAACCATCCGAACAGCCACCAGCCGATTGTCATGACGTTCGGCCTGCCGTTCTCGCCGATGGACGTAACGAGCAATCCGCCGTGAGTCAGCTTGTGGAAGGCGCGCTGAATCTCGCGCATCAGGACCGGATTTTCCTCCACCATGTCATTTCCTCTTGAACTGCTTTTCGAGTTCAAACAGTGAGAACGAAAGCGTTGTCGGCCGCCCGTGCGGGCACGTGGCCCCCATGCGGAGCTTCCCTCTGCGCTTCAGGAGGCCCTGAATCGCCTCGGGCGTAAGTTTCTGTCCCGCCTTGACCGCCCCCTTGCATGCCGCCACTTCCAGCATCTTCCG
Organism: Planctomycetota bacterium; assembly: GCA_013152475.1. Lineage (GTDB taxonomy): Bacteria > Planctomycetota > Brocadiia > JAADGH01 > JAADGH01 > JAADGH01. The sequence continues at coordinate 206,769 of JAADGH010000078.1, read as the reverse complement.
CCGCTTGTCCACCAGACTAACCTTCGCCCCCTCCTGGGAGAGATCCTCCAACAGCTCACGGACAAAATCCTCCGCATCGCACCCGCCCATGACTTGGGGCAGGGCATGGACGGCGATGGCGTTGTTGCCGAACTCGTCGACCTCCACGCCGATCCGGTCGAGCTCCTCCTTCAGGTCCATGATGTCGGCAAATTCCTTCGGGCTGAGCTGGATCGTCACGGGAATCAGGAGCCGCTGCTTGGCGACTTGCGCCTTCTTCGCCCGTTCCTCTAACTCCTCGAAGAGGACCCGCTCGTGGAGGGCGTGCTGGTCGATGACGTTCAGCCCGTCCTCTGTCTCCTCGACGATGTATGTATTATGGATCTGACACACGGTACCGGGGCCGGCGGTAGGAATCTCTCTGGGCTGAGCCAAGGAAGAACGGGCGGTTGACGGGGCAGGGACACCCGGCCCCCGAGGGCGAAACTGTGTCTGCCTGGGACGGACCGGCGGCGCCTTGGGGGAGGACTCGAAATAGTCGGCAATCGCCCGGCGCACGGAGTCGCTGCGCGGTTGTGTAGCGGCTTTCATGCCGTGGAATGATTTCCCTCCCGGCAGCTTGAGTTCGGGCTTGATATTGGCGTTTTTCAGGTGCTCCGTCAGCGCGGCCCGAACCCGGCGGAACACGCTTCCCGAGTCGCGGAAGCGCACCTCGACCTTTGTCGGGTGCACGTTCACGTCCACCAACGCCGGATCGATCTTAAGAAACAGGAAAACGATCGCAAACCGTTTGGGCAATAACATGCCCTGGTAGGATTGTGCGATGGCCGCCATGATAGACCGGTCGCGGATGTACCGGCCGTTCAGGAAGATGTACTGCAGCTTCGAGTTTGCTCGCGTGTGCTGGGGCGGGGCGGTGTACCCTCTGATGGTGAGTCCTTCGCCCTGGTCGCGGAGATGGATCAGGTCATGGGCCAGATCCTTGCCAAACAAGCCAGCGATCCGCTCCGCCGGCTCCTCCACCTGCGGCAGGCTGAGGGCCGAGCGGTCGTTGTGGTAGAGGTTGAACCGTACCCTGGGATAGCACAGCGCGATCCGCGTCAGCGCCTCGTTGATGTGTCCCATCTCCGTCGATGCGGCCTTGAGGAACTTTCGGCGGACGGGGACGTTGAAGAACAGATTTCGCACCTCGACCGTCGTCCCCTCCGGCGCGCCGCGGGCCTTGATCGCGCCGATCTCGCCCCCGTTCATCTCCACTTCCGCGCCCGTTGCGTTGCCGCGCAGGCGGGAGATGATCTTCGCCTGGGAGATCGCCCCGATGCTCGGCAGCGCCTCGCCGCGGAAGCCCAGCGTTCGGATGTCGAAGAGGTCGTCCACCGCCCCCAGCTTGCTCGTGGCATGGCTCTCGAAGGCCAGGGCCAAGTCCTCCGGCGACATGCCGGCGCCGTCATCGGCAACGCGGATCAGCCGCCGTCCGCCGTCCTCGATGCTCACGTCCACCTTCGCGGCCCCCGCGTCAATGGCGTTCTCGACCAGCTCCTTGACGACAGACGCCGGACGCTCGATCACCTCGCCGGCGGCGATCTTGTTGGCAATGGCTTCGGGAAGTATCTGAATCGCTGGCATGACTGGCTATTCTATTGGGAGGCCGAGAGATTGTCAATGACCGAACGGGCGCGTTGACCCGTCCCAGCGAACATGATCTTGCGATCCGCTTTTCCGGTGATCTCAATCTCGACGCGAATATGCTCGGCGGGCAGGCAGTCGGAAACCCGGTCGGCCCACTCGATCGCCGACACACCGTCGCCGTAGAAGGCGTCCTCGCACCCGATCTCGAACATTTGGCCGGCGGATTTCAGGCGGTAGGCGTCAAAGTGGTGGATGCGCATCTTCCCCTCGTAGATATTCATCAATACGAATGTCGGGCTGGTCACCTCGCGCGGGTCGTCCACCGCCAACCCGAGGGCGATGCCCTTTACCAGGAGCGTTTTCCCCGCACCGAGTGGGCCAATGAGCGCAAGGACATCGCCGGGGGACAGAAGCAAGGCCAGACGCTTGCCCAGCGCAACGGTCTCCTCCGGGGAGTGCGTGGTCAGGACTGCCTTCGCGTCCGCGCTCACTTCAGATGCTCCCAGCCTTTCGGGGCAAGCGGCTCGACGGACCCATCCTTTTGCCGGATGGCAAGGCCCTTCTCGCTCGTCGTTTCGCCGATGCGGGTCAGGGAAACGGCCAGCGGCTGCTCGGCGATGAGTTGCTCGGCGTCTTCGGGGGAGACGGTGAACAGCAACTCGTAGTCCTCTCCATCGGACAGGGCGTGTTCGACCGGCGGCCTTCCCGATTCTCTGGCCAGCTTGCGGGCGTCTTGGGAGACCGGGATGGACTCCGCGTCGATCACCGCTCCCACACCGCTTTCCTCGGCAATGTGGTTCAGGTCCGCGGCGAGTCCGTCGCTGATGTCGATCATCGCGTGGAGGTCGGCCGACCGGTTCAGGTGTATCCCCTCGCTGACCCTGGGATGGAAGCGGAGGTGCTTCCCGAGCACCGAGCCGCCGAGAGAGCCCGTAACGAGGATTGCATCCCCAGGCTCTGCCCCGGCGCGGGTCACGGGGGGCGGTCCCGCATCCCTGCCCAACAGGGTGACGCAGACAGCAAGCTTGCCTTCGCCCGAGGTGATGTCCCCGCCCACCAGATCGACGGCGTAGCGCCGGCAGATGTCGGTGATGCCGTTGTGGAACCGGTCGATGAAGTCGTCGGTGATGACCGGACTGAAGCCGACGGACGCCACCGCCGCCGTCGGCTCGCATCCCATGGCGGCGATGTCGCTCAGGCTGCATGCGATGGACTTCCAGCCGATCTCTTCCGGCGTCGCCTCGCCGAGGGTGAAGTGGGTCCCTTCAAGGAGCATATCCGTCGTGATCAGGCAGAGCTCGTCGTTGCTCACGTTGATGGCCGCGCAATCGTCCCCGATGCCGATGGCCACACGCTCGCTCGGCACATGGCGGCCCCGGATTGCGCCGATCACCTGGAACTCGCCTCGTCGCTTTTTCCTGCCGCCCATGGCCATCCCCTTCAGAGCAATTCCACGTTGGAGCTTTGGACGTATCCCACCGGGCCATACAGCCGCCGGGTTTCCTTTTCGGTCCGCTCCTCGGTCTCGATGAGGACCTTCACCTTCAGCCAGCGTTTCTCCAAGCTGCTGCCGGGACGTTCCTCCTCGACGATGACGTCCGCCCCCTCATGGGCGGTGAAGAGCACGTGCTGCTCCTTGCCCGGCCCCACGCGTACGGGGCACTCCGGCGCAATGACCACGCCCTGGGGCCGGTAGTACTCGTTGCGGAACTTCAGCAGCACCGAAACCGTGGAGAGGACGGTGAGGGCAAGGAACACGATGGTCGCATACTTGGCATAACGATGTTTCGTAAAAATGTAAATCACCTCACCCAGGCAGAAGGCAAAGTAGAGCGAAAGCGCAAACACCATGGCCTCGTTAAGGTTCAGACGATAGTAGCAGAACACCAGGGACTGGAAGAACGACGGCAGATCGGACGACAGCTCACGGTCTCTAATCTGCTGCCTCGCCTGACGCAGGTTCGCCTGGACGGCGGGTTCGCGCGGGGCGAGGCGCTCAGCGCGGCGGTAGTTGACGATGGCCTTTCCGATCCGCCCCCGGCGGTAGTGCGCGTTGCCCAGGTTGTAGAGGATGGGCCAGCTTACGAATCCGGATGCGAGGATCTCTTCGTACAGCCTGGCCGCCTCTCCAAGCTTCTGCATCGCGTCCGGCTGCCGCTTCCCGCCGGCGAGAGACTGTCCTTTGCCATAGGCTTCATTGGCTTGCCGGAACATCTCGGCCACTTCGCCATCCACCGCCGGGGCCGCAGCGGGGAGCAGCGCGAGCGCCAGAAAAAGGAATGGATAGATGCCCTTCATCGCATCGCCCTCTCCAGCCGCTTCAGCAGCGTTTTTGTTCGCTTGAGCAGCGCTGGGTCCGCATCCGTGGTCTTGGGGGCGAATCGTCCTTGCTCGCATTCCCCGAGGCAGGCCCCGGCCTCAGCGACCGTTTTTTCATCGATTCCGCGCTCACGAAGAAGATCGGCAACGACCTGGCTTGTCACCGTGGCGGCCGAGACATTGAGCTTGTCCCCGACATATTCCGTGACGGCCTTGGACAGGATCGCATGGTATTCCCTGGCATCGCCCTTGGCCAGGGGTGTTCTTGCAGCGGACAGGCGGCGCCTTGCATTGCGCATGGCGAAGGTGTTGCGCGCAAAGCCTTCATCGGTTTGGAGACGTTCCCGGTGATGCTGGATCACGGCGCAGAACGCGGCAAGCAGCAAGGGGGCAAAGATGGCCGGCGCGAACCATGCCTCCTGGATGATCAGACCGCTTTGGTCCGTCAGCTCCGATATGTCCGTGATGATCGGCTGAATGTCGCCCTTCAGGACCTGTGGTTGCGGGGGCGGTATGATAGGGGCGGGGGCCGCTGTTGCAGCCACAGGCTTCCGGTCCGATGCGGATACCGTGATCGGCGTCGGGCCGAAGGTCCGCGTTATGTACTTCGCTGCCTGGGGATCGAAATAATGAAACGCCACCTTCGGAAGGGCCTTGGCTGCCGTGGTCTGAGGTTCGAAGAGAATTTTGAAGGTCTTCGTCACTTTGATCTTGTTCGTCGAGCGCTCCGTCTTGGTGTCGTGATCGCCCGCGTAGATCTTGAAGCCTTTCGTGTCTTTTGGAATGGGGGCTTCAATCGTTGCCGGATAGCCTGAGCCCCGGATGATCGCCGTGAGCGTGATGGGCTCGCCCACCTGGACATTTCTCCCGGACACCGTCACGGTCATCTCGAATTTTCCGACGGCGCCCTTGAACCCATCAGGCCTCCCCTCTTTGGGCAGGGGCCGGACGCGGATTTTGAGCTCGTTGCTCTCGGCCAGGAGACGCCGCCAGGCGCTGGACCGTTGCCCTCCTCTGAAGGCATCGCTGAAGGCCGGGTCGGGGATGACCGTCGTGTGTGGTGGGAGGAACGGCTTGAGGCATTCGAAGTCGATGGACGCACGGGGGAGGGTCCGCTCTCCTGTCTCGGTGGGGAAGAGGATTCGGCTGAGGCTCTCCACGGCGTACGTCTCGCCGTGGCGACGCACTGACCGGCCGCGGGTCAGCTTCTGGCGCTGCCGGATATCCTCGACGGCAACGAACCCCGGAATCTGCCTGAGCCAGTCGATCGTGAGACCCGCCCTGCCCCCCGGACCGCGAATCTGTTCCCCCATCTTGGCATAGACCTTGAGCGTGATTTGCACGGCTTCGTGCAGATAGATATCCGTCTTGCTCGCAATCATCTCGCAAAGGATAACGTCGTGCTTCGGCGTCTGGACCACCGCCAGCGTCAGCGGCGAGGTGAGGATTTTGTCGCCTGTGTTTGTGCGGAATGCGAGGGGGGGGATCTTGTACGTGCCGAGCTTTTTCGGCGTGAGTTTGTAGAAGAAACTGACGGGCCTCTTCAGGTTATCGGGGTCGAGGGTGGAGCCCCGATCCTGAAGATTGGACGTAATGTAGTCCACCTCAAGGCCATCGACGGACGGGATCATGGGTTTCGGGGGATTGGCCACGCCGGTGATCTTGACGGTCAGAATCACAGTGTCCCGCAGGCTGCACGTCTTCCGGCTTAGTTGCGCCTGAACCGAAATATCGCCCGCACGCAGGCCGGAGGCCATAATGCAAGCGCTTGCGAAAACAACGGTTATGATTCGTATCCGGCTCACTTACCAGTCCTTCGCGATCCTGCGCCTTCGCTGGCGCCGGGCCTTTTCGAGTTTCTTTCGCTCGCGCTCTTCCTGATCGCTGCGGAGTCGGCCCAGCAGTTTCTCGGCCTCCTCTTTGGTCATTTTCCCCTGCGCCGGCTGCGGCTGCTGTTGGTCTTGCTCCTGCTCCTGCGTATCGCGGGGCTGGGGCTGGGGCTGGGGCCGCTGCTTCTGTTTGTCTTGATCGCCTTGCTTGGGCTTCTGTTGTTGCTGTTCCTTGTCCTTGTTCTTGTCCTTGTTCTTGTCCTGCTGTTGTTTGCCTTGCTGCTGTTCCTTGTTCTTGTCCTGTTGCTGTTTGTCCTGCGGCTGTTTCTTGTTTTGGTCCTTATCCCCCTTGTCCTGTTGTTTCTTCTTCTGGTCCCCTCCGCCCCCTCCGCCGCCGGACTTGTTCTTTTGCTTGTTCTTCTGCTGGTTCTGTTTCTCCTGGTCCAACTTCTTTTTCACAAATTCGTAATTCGCCCGGGCATTCTCCAGGGCCTGTTTGCCGCTGTCGTCAAGTGCGCTCTCGCTCTTCGCCAGGAGATCGATGGCGGACTTGTAGGCGTTCAATGCCTGTTCCCACTTTGTGATGCGGTCCGTATCCGCTTTCTTTCCCTGCGCAGGCGCGTTGTCGCTGGGCGGCGTCTCGTCCGGCTTGACTGTCTTGACCGCCTCCCCCTCGCGGTACTCGCTGTTCCCAATGTTGTAGTAGCTTTCCGCTGAAAGTAATGTGTTGTCGGACTCCGAGGCCATCTTGTGGGCGTCGATGGCCTTGGCGTATTCCTTTTGTCGATAATACGCATTGCCCATGTTGAAGTCAATGGCGAGGCGATTCGGCTGCAGCTTCTTTGCCTCCTCGTACTGCTTCACGGCGCCGGCGAAGTCGCCCTTTCTGTAAAAGCCGTTCCCCTCATAGGCCTTGTCGTCGGCGGTCTCGCCGCCGAGGCAAACCGCCGCCGAAAGGAAAACTAAAACCATCCATCGACTTCTTGTCATCGTTCGCTTCGCCTCGGTTCCATCTCTCGTCTGCCGTCGTTCATCACGGCCTCGATCGTCAGCAGCGCCACCGCCAGGAGCAGCGGCCACTGATACCGGTTGATGTATTTCTTCACCCATCGCGAACCGAACTTCCGCTTCTCCATGCTGCCGATGGATGTCTCGTACACCTTGTCGAGGCTCCACTGGGGGTCGTAGGCAGGGATGTAGTATCCCTTGATCTCTCCGCCCGCGCCCGATCCCTTGGCCCGCTCGGCCTTCTTGGCATTCGCCGTCTCGCAGATACGGCTCAGGAGCGCCTCGTTGAGCTGTGATTTCACGTATGATCCATGCTCGTCCTTCAGGAGGATGCGCTGGCCCCCCTCGATGACCTGAATGTGCGCCCCCTCCTTCGTGCCGATGCCGACGGTGAAGATGACTATCCCCGCCCGCGCCGCCTCCACGGCCGCGGCCGTCGGGTCGTAGCCATGGTCCTCGCCGTCGGTGAGCAGGATAATCACCTTGTGCTTCCGCGTCTTGTCGTGAAACGCCTGCATGCAGCGGCGGATCGCATGGCTGAGGTTCGTGCTGCCCTGGGGAATGACGCCGACGTCGATGCCCTTCAGCAGCGCCTCCACCGTCTCGTAGTCCTCGGTCAGCGGGCACTTGAGATAGGCCTCGCCCGCAAAGGCCACTAACGCAACCCGGTCGCCCTTGAGGGCGCGGAGCAGGTCGATGACCTCCAGCTTCGCCCGCTCCATGCGCGACGGTTTCAGGTCCTGCGCGAGCATGCTGCGCGACGTGTCGATGGCGACGACAATATCCACGCCCTGCCGCTGCACCTTCTCGTGGCGGAAGCCCCACATCGGTTCGAACTCCGCGACGACCATGAGCAGGACCGCGGCCACGATCATCCCGGCCTTGGCCTGCTGCTTGCGGCGGCTTACCCCCGAGAGGAGGGACTGCACCAGGGGGAACGACGCGAAGCGCTCTGTGGCCATGCGCTTGCGCCGGAAGACGAAGACATAGAACGCGACCAGCGCCGCCGGCAGCAGGAGAAGCCACAGATTGTCCAGGTTGTCGAACTGCACGCCTATGGGACCCTCCTGAACCGCGTCCCGGCCAGCGCAACTTCCACGAGGAGCAGCCCCATGGCCGGGAACAGGAACCAGTGAAAGAGGTCCTGGTAATCGACGTAGTGCCGCACCTCAACCCTCGTCTTTTCCATCTTGTCGATGTCGGCGTAAATCTGTTTCAGCGAGTCCGGGTCAGTGGCGCGGAAGTACCGTCCGCCGGTGGTCTTGGCAATCTCCTTGAGCGTAGGCTCGTCGAGAAGGAAGTCCGGCCGGTCGATGCGCTGCCAGACCTCCCTGCCGAAGGGATCGGGCCGCATGATGTACGGCATCTTGCTGCCGACGCCGATGGTGTAGATCTTGACGCCGAAGGGCACGGCCGCCGGGGCGACGTCCATGGGTTTCATACCGAAGGTGTTTCGTCCGTCGGTGAGAAGGATGACGATCTTGCTTTTCGCCTTGCTGTTCTTCAGCAGATTGATCGACTCGCCGATGGCCAGGCCGAGGGCCGTCGCGCCCTCCTTGGGGGGCGCGAAGTCGAGCTTCTCGACGAACTCCTGGAGCACGGTGTAGTCGAGGGTGAGCGGGCACTGTGTCGCCGGATACATGGCGAAGGCGACCATGGCGATGCGATCGTACTGCTCCTTCCGGGCCTCGATGAATTCCTTAACGGCCTCCTTAGCCGCCTGGAGGCGGTCGATCTTCTTTTTCTCGATGTTGTCCACGGCCCGCATGCTGCCGGAGGTGTCGATGGCAAGGACGATGTCGATCCCCTCGGTGGTGGCGCGGATCTCCTCCATGCCCTTTCGCGGCCGCGCCAGGGCGATGGCGAGGAGAACGATGCACGCCCCCCGGAGGACGGGAAGGATGTATCGGGCCATGAGCATGAGGGAGGGGTTGATGCGATGAAACGGCGCCGTGGTGGAGATCCCGATGCTGCCATACGTCCGGAAATACGTGAGGAGCACAACAGGGACCGCAAGCAGGAAAAGGAGGAACCACGGATCGTTCAGGATCATGCGGCCTTCCCCCCCTCCACCGGGAGCGCCGGTTTGGTGAGATGCACGAACTGCGTGACGCCGTCGAGGGCCGCCGTGGAGCGGGATGGATCGGGCCGATCCTTCGCGAACTTGGCGAGATCGCACTGCCGGAGCAGGTCTTCGAGAAGGCCCTTTTCCGGCGTTTGCAGCATGTCCGTGTCCGCCAGTTCCTGCAGGAACTCCTCGGTGGTCAGGTCCGGCGCGCGGAGGCCGAAACGCGACTCGACGTACCGCCGGGCGATGAGCGAGAGGCGGTAGTAGAATTCCTTGACCTTTCCTTTGGCAATCAGTTCGGAGTTGCGGAGTCTCTCGATATCAACGAGCGCCGCCTCATGGGGCAGCAGCAGGCGCGCTTGCGCGGTCCGCCGCCGAAGGAAGTGCAGGCCAACGGCCAATCCGGCAAGCAGGAGGAGCAGCAGGATGAGCAACACGAGCGGGAGTTTGCTCGACACGCTCGGCTGCTCCTTCGCGGAGGGGGAAAAGTCGTAGATGTCGCGGATGTCGCGAATATCGGTCATCTTCCCTCCCGGCGACAGGACGCTCTCCACGTCGATGGGGATGGCCTTCGTCGTGGTAATGCCCTTCGCGCCGTCCTTGAGCGTATACTGCACTTCGGTGGCGGGGATAACCAGCTTCCCGAGCTCATAGGCGGTGAGGATGCAGGTGACCTTTGCGGTGGTCTCGCCGTTCGTGTCAATGACAGGGGCCTCGCGCTTGATATCGATCACGGTAAAGGGGCCGAGGTCCTTCGGAATCTCGGGGATGATTGTAGTGATTCCCTCGTTGGCGTGGATGGTGATCGTGCAGGTGAACCGCTCGCCGATCTTGATGGCCGTCTTGTCGGCGGCGGCCTGCGCCCTCACCGGGAACGGGTCCTTGCTCTTGTCGTCGTCCCCCCACACCAGAGGCGCCAGAGTGGTTGACGCGATCAAGATGAGACAGAGCGCTCTCATCGGAACCTCTTCTCCCGCATCCGGAAGAACCGGAGCAGCGGCTCGACGTACGGTTGGTCCGTCCGGACACTAATCTGGTCCACGCCCATGGAGCGGAGGCGCTGGGCCAATGCGCGGGCGGACTCCGTGTTCATCCGATTGTAACTTGCCCGCAGAGTGCGGTCGGTGGTATCGACCAGGATCGTCTCCCCCGTCTCCACATCGCGGAGGGAGATCATGCCCACGTTGGGCATGGTGAGTTCGCGCGGGTCGCGGACGGTGACGGCAATCATATCGTGGCGCTTGTTCGCAATCCGCAATGGCTTCTCATAGCCGCTGGCAAGGAAGTCGGAGACAAGAAACGTCACGGCACGCCGCGTCGTTACCTTGTTCATAAATTCGAGCGCCGCTGCGATGTCCGTCCCCGTGCCGGCGGGCCGGTAGTAGAGCAGCTCGCGGATGACCCGGAGGACGTGCGTCTTTCCCTTTTTCGGTTTGACGAATTTTTCGACCCGGTCGGTAAAGAGAATCAACCCGACGCGGTCGTTGTTCTTGATGGCCGAGAAGGCCAGAACGGCGCAGAGCTCTGCGGCAATCTCGTTCTTGAACTGCCGGCGCGAGCCGAAGTCACCCGACGCGCTGACATCGACGAGGAGCATGATCGTCAGCTCGCGCTCCTCGACGAACTGCTTGACGAAGGGCAGTCCCATGCGGGCGGTGACGTTCCAATCGATGGAGCGTACCTCGTCTCCCGGGACGTACTCGCGCACGGTGTCGAACTCCATCCCCCGGCCGCGGAAGACGCTGGCATACTCGCCGGAGAGGACGGTGTTCACCACCCGATTCGTTCGAATCTGGATTCGCCGGATTTTTCTGAGGATCTCTCGCGGGAGCACGGTTATGGAACTTCGACATTGTCAAAAATCTTCTGAACGATGTCCTCGGAGGTCAGGTCCTCGGCCTCGGCTTCGTAGCTGATGAGAACGCGGTGGCGCAACACGTCCATCCCGATGGATTTCACGTCGTGCGGCGTGACATACCCCCGGCCGTTCAGGAACGCATGGGCCTTCGACGCCAGCGTGAGGTAGATGCTCGCCCGCGGCGATGCGCCGTACTCGATAAACTGGTCGAGGTCCAGGCCGAACATCGACGGCTGCCGGGTGGCGAAGACGATGTCCACGATGTAGTCCTTGAGCTTGTCGTCGATATAGACCTCGTCCACCACCTTGCGCGCCCTGAGCACGTCGTCCGGACCGATGATCGGATTGACGGCGAACTGCTTGTCGGTCACGCCCATGCGATCCACGATCTTCCGCTCCTCCGCCTTGTCCGGGTAGGTGATCCGCAGCTTCAGCATGAACCGGTCCACCTGCGCCTCGGGGAGCGGGTAGGTCCCCTCCTGTTCGATGGGGTTCTGCGTGGCGAGGACGAGGAAGGGCTCGTCGAGCTGGAAGGTTTCCGTGCCGATGGTGACCTGCTTCTCCTGCATGGCCTCCAGGAGGGCGCTCTGCACCTTGGCGGGCGCGCGGTTGATCTCGTCGGCGAGAATAATATTTGCGAAAATCGGCCCCTTCTTCGTGGTGAAGTCACCGCTGCGTGGGTTGTAGACCATCGTGCCCATGAGGTCGGCCGGAAGGAGGTCGGGCGTGAACTGGATGCGCTGGAACTTCGCCTTGAGTGCGCCGGCGAGCGTCCGCACGGAGAGGGTCTTCGCCAGGCCAGGCACGCCCTCCAGCAGGATATGACCGTTGGCCAGCATGCCGACCAGCAGGCGCTCGATGAGATACCTCTGCCCGACAATGACCCGCTCCATCTCGTGCATAAGCATCTCAAGGAAGGCGCCTTCCTTGCGGATTCGGTCCGTGATGGCCTTGATGTCTTGGTCCATGGTTCCTCAGCGCGCCCGCATCCGGGCATTCAAAAGATACAGGCCTCGGACGACCCAGATGTCCACCATTTCGCCGGAGTGGATATTGTCCAGAACGACCCCCGCTTCGTCCAGGTTATTCACCCGCTGTCCGGAGGCTTGGACGATGACATCCCCGGAGCGCAGGCCAATCCGCGCCGCGGGGCTGCCGGCCTCGACGCCGTACACCAGGACGCCCGACCGGACGTGCAAACCGAGCTCCTGGATGAGGGCGGCGGTGAGGTCCTGCACCCGCATCCCGAAGAGTTTCAGGGCCAACCCCTGGGCAGAGGGCTTCGGGGCGCTCTCGATGGGCACGCGAATGGTGAGGGTCCGGGGCCCTCGCTGGACCTTGAAGTTGACGGCTTGGCCCACATGCTTGCTGACCATGTGCTTCGTAAATGTGAGGACGCAGTCGAGGGGAACGCCGTCGGCGGTAGCGAGGATGTCGCCGGGCTGCATGCCGGCCTTCTTCGCCGGGCCGCCGTCGGCGACGGAGTCCACCTTGACGGCATTCTTTGAGTCAATGACCTTGAGGCCCATCCACGCCTTGCTCAGCTTGCGGAAGTTGAGCAGCTCGTTGAGGATTTTCCGCACGTGGCTGACGGGGATGGCAAAGCCGATGCCCTGGGCGGAGTCCACGATGGCCGTGTTGATGCCGACGAGCTCGCAGTCCAGGTTGATGAGCGGCCCGCCGCTGTTGCCGGGGTTGATGGCGGCGTCGGTCTGGACGAGGCCCTTGTAGGTGATCTGCCCCTCGTCGTTGCGAAGGGTCAGCTCGCGGTCGAGGGCGCTGATGACGCCGGTGGTGACGGTGTTCTCGAAGCCGATGGGGTTGCCGAGGGCGATCACCGTTTCCCCCAGCATCAGGTCGTCGCCCTTGCCGAGTTTGATCTCGTGGAGGGGCTTGTCCGGCTCGACCTTGATGACGGCCAGGTCGTTGACCGGGTCGGAGCTGACGAGGGTGCCCTCGTACCGGGACTTGTCGGAGAGCGTGATCTTCAGGTTGGACGCCTTGCTCACGACGTGGTCGTTGGTGAGGATGTAACCGCTCTTGTCGATAATGATCCCGGAGCCGATGGGCGACTCGACCTTGTACGGGCGGTCTGTGTAGCGGCCGAAGTAGTCGTCATAGAAGCGATTGAGGAACCGGTCCCGGAAGCTGAAGGGGGAGTCGTAATAGCGAATGACCCGTATCCGCTCGGTGCTCAAGTTGGCGACCGTGTCGGCCACCTGTTGAACGGCCTCGACGACGGGGGTGCGGCGCCGACTGACCTTTTCCTGGGCCTGCGCCGCAACTGCGAAGGCCAGCAAAACGACGAGCGCCCAGATGCGGCAACTGGTTCGACGGGTGGAAATATGCGTCATAGCAAGGTCCCCGCAGTGAACAACATTGGCAGCGGGACTGAACCGGTTTTTCTGCCTATACCCAAACAAACAATTTATTATAGCATAGGGAGGGATCAATGTCCCTCCCTAATTCGGTTGCGGTTCACGTTCGAGGGGGTCGCTATTTTCCTGTGGGGGCAGGCGCGGGCTTCGGCTGTTCTTTCTTCTTTTCTGTCGGCTTCGCCGGGGCTTTGGGTTCCGGTTTGGGCGGAGCAGCGGGTTTCTTTCCGGCTACGGGTTTTGGCTTCGGAGGAGCAGGCTTGGCCTCCGGCTTCGGCTTGGCCGGGACGGTCGGCTTCTTCTGCTCGGCGGCAGGCTTGGACGCAGGCGATTTGGGCTGCGCGGCCGGCGGCTTGGCGGCAGGTTTTGGCTGCGGCTTCGTTGGCGCAGCCTTCGGCTTGGCCTTTGTCTTGGGTTTTGTCGGGGCCGGTTTCTTCTTGGCCTTTGACGGCTCTTTCTTTGCCGCTTTCTTCCCTGCTTTCTTCACTTCCTTCTTCGGCGGTTTGGGTTCTTCCTTCCTCAGCCTCCTGATGTCCGCCTCATCGACCAGGAACACGAAGTTCGATGGCTTGCATTGGACGAAGTACCTTTCCTTGTCTTTTTTCTTGCTGCCGATAACGATCACCTTCTCGCCCTCGCCCCGGAGGGTGACGGTGATCTTCAGCGTCGGCTTGTCAAAGCCGTAGGTCGCAGGGGCCTTTGCGGAATAGGACTCGATACCGTCCGCATTGAAATGATCCAGGTTGCCAAGGACGTCGTCCACGTCGGACTGCTTGGCCTTCTTCTCGATGGGCTTGACCATCCACCACGTGTTGCCCTTGTCGGTCTTCTTCTCGTAAACGACTTCCTTCGAGGGATAGTTCAGGATCAGCTTGGTGGCGATGTCCTTATCGAAGGAGCAGATACTCTTCGAGGCCAATTCCTCGTTCAGGTGCTCGCCGACGGAACTGCGGATGGTGAAGACGAATTTGCCGCCCTTCATCATGGCGAAGTAATCGCCGCTCTCATCCTTGTTGCCGAGGAGGAGCGTTGCCGTTTCCATCTTGGTCTTCGGTTTTTCTTCTTTCTTTTTCCCTTCGTCTTTCTTTTCCTGCCCCTTGTCTTTGGATTTCTCCTCTGGCTTCTCCTCGTTCTTCTTTTTCTCTTCCTTGACCTTCACCTGGTATTCGACGGCGGCCGTGACGGCCGGTTGGTCCAAGCCGTACGGCTTCAGGTCCTTCGGGTTTTCGGCGATGAAATGCTTGGCCTTCAGGTAGGACATGTCCCAGAGGATGCTGTCGATGCTGCCCTTGTCGCCCTTGTGCTTGATCGGCTTCTCCAGGTTCCAGTCGCCCTTGTCATCGACGACACAGACGAAGGTCTTGTCCTTTCGGGACACGGTCAGCTTCTTGGCGTCGGACCGGGTAAATTCGAGAACCTTCTTCTCGCGGAAGGCCAACCACCCCGTCCGAAGGCGCATGTCGTAGATGTCGGCTTTCACGACGAGAACCACGTCGTTGGTGGTTCGCTTGACATAGAGTTTTCCGCCCTTCTTGTCCTTGCTGCCGATGAGGAACTTGAGCGGCTCTTTGTCTTTGTCCTTGAAGGAGAGGGCCACCTCGGTGGGCTTGTCCAGGCCGTACTTTTTCAGGTCGTCGGCCTTCTCGGCCGCCCAGTCCTCGACCTTCAGGTTCTTTACCGCGTCGAGGAAGTCGTCCACGCTGCTGCTATCGGCCTTTTCCTCCACAGGCTTGGTGATTGTCCACTTCTCGTCCTTTTTCACGATCACCGTTGCCTGGTCGCCATGCGTGATCTCGATCTTGTTGATGTCACCCGTGGAAACAATGTTGACCACCTTCTTGCTGCGCAGGTCCTTCGGCTTCTTTTTCAGGTCGTCGAGAATGCCCTTCTTGACGGCAAGGATGGACGGCTCGGCCTTGCGCTTGGCGTAAATCTTGTCCGTCTTTCCTTCGGCACTCTTACCAAGCAGGAGGGTCTTCGCCGCGCCCTTCTGGTAGACCGCAACCGTCGCCTGCGGCTTGTCAAGGCCATACTTCTTCAGGTCCGAGTCGTCCTCCGTGATGAAATCGTCCTTCTCGACCTTCAGGTCGCGGAGCTTGTTGATGATCTTCTCGATCCCGTTTTTGTCGCCGAAGTCGTTGATCGGCTGCGTAAGGCACCACCCCTCCTTCTCTTTCTTCGTGCATTCGATCGGCTTGGCATCGCCCATCTTGAGTTCGATCTTCTCGACATCCGCCGTGTCGATTTCGATGACGGTCTTATCCCGGAAGTCATTGACCTCCTTATCGGTCTTGTCGAGGATCGTCTTGCTTACGACGTAGATCGGCTCTTTGCCCTCCGCGCGGACATAGACGTTCTTCCCGCCCGGGGTTTTGTCGCCCACGAGCAGCGTCCGCTTTATTTCCTCCTTGGCGTCCTTGGGCTTGGTCCAGAAGGTGACCGTCACCTGCGGGTTCTTAAGGCCGTACTTGGCCGGGTCGAGCGCCTCGCCTTTTTTCGCCTCGACGGTCCGGACCTTCTCCATACTCTCGCACGCATCGAGCACGCCCATGACGTTGCTCTTGTCGGCCCGGACCTTGAGGGGGCCGCTCATGTGCCACTTGTCAACCTTTTTCTCAAAGGCCAAGGTTTTGTCTTTCGTCTTGACCTCGAGCTTGGTGGCGTCTGCGGAGTCGTAGTCCTGAAAGACCTTCTTCTCGAGTTCCTTGGCCTTCTCCGTCGGCGGGACCTTTATGTGGAGAATCAGCGCGGCCACACCGGCTACAACGACCAGAACCAAGAGCACCAACGTCGTCTTAAAGTTCATTGTACCACGCCTCCGTAGCCGACCGAATCGGATTTGCGATTGCCGATTTTCGATTGATGGGGGGACCAAGATTGTTCAGAATTGTGGAAGCCGGATTACTCATGACAGAATCTTATCCGTGGCAATCCGAGCGAATCCGTGCCCCAGCGACTACCAATCCAAAACCGGAAATCGAGAATACATCCACGGTTACTTTCTTCTCAGGACCCATACAATAGCACCCAGAACGATTCCGACCATCGTCGGCGCGACCACGACGAACAGCAGGATCCAGAGCCCCCGCCACGGCCCCGTAATCGCATCGAGGTCGATCCGCCGCGTGTCGATGTCCTTCGGCGGGATGCCCAGCTTGCCCTTCTTGGCCGCAAGCCATGCGACGCAGTTTGAGAAAAGCGCCACGTTCGATGGCCGGTCCTTGGCGAACCGGTTTGACGCGAAGTCGGAATCCCCGATGACCACGATCCGCGGGCCGGGCGGTTTCTCGCCCGGGGGCGGGGCGGGCATATAGGAATTCGGCGGCTTGGGCGTTGCGGGCTGGACGACCACGCCCACGGTCAGCGGCGGCGCAATGTCACCCTTGTCCGAGTTGAATCTGAGCTCCTGACCTTCCTTGAGATCCGTCTCGCCCCAAGCGCCTTTGATGCCCTTGCCGCCCTCGATCTTCAACCGTTCAGCGACCTTGAGAATTCGTGTCGCCTTGAATTCACTCTTCGGCGGCTGGCCCGGCGTTGTGGGCTGCGTCTCCAGGCAGCAGGCCTGCAGGAACCCGAAGGCATAGTCCCGCAGCTTGCTCACGATGTCGTTGTCCGCCGCCGTCTCATCGCAGTATGCCCGGGCCTGGGTCGTCAGCACCGGTTGCATCATGCGGTTCAGGCTGAGGGTGACAACCGTGGCGTCCTGCCGCAGCGTCACATCGTAGTCCTGAAGAAGCCCGGCCAGGCCGCACTCCGCCCCGGTCTCGGACACCGGATCGACCAGGAGCAGGAGCCTGCCCATGTCCTTTTTCAGAAAGTTCCGGATGGCCTCGACCTCGACGTCCTGGAACTTCACCTTCTGGGGGCCGGCGACCACCAGGACGGCGTCGTTCGGGATGGACTCCTTGGTCAGGTCGATCGTTCGGGTCTTGTAATTGACCTTCTCCAGTTGTTTGCGGATGTTCGACAGGCCGTCGGCCTCGTAGTTCTCCGGGTTTTTCTCCCCGTGGCCGGTGGTGAAGCAGAGCTCCGTGGGCTTTTCTTCGGTGAGCTTCATGATGGCCCCGGTGACGGCTTCCTCCACCTTCAGCTTGCGCTGCGTGGCGCCGGGCTCGGGGGAGTACGGGTTCCCGGCGGCCTCCGCGATGGCGTCCAGGGGAATTTCCTCATGCTTGTCCTTGTATTGGATAATCAGCGCGGGACGTTCCTTGATGTCGAGTTTCTTGAACAGCTCGGCGATCTTCTCCACGTCCTCGTCGGGGTCCAGCGGGACCACATCGACCTTGCCCGAATAGGCCTGGTATTCCTTCAAAATTTGCCTCAGGTAGGTGTAGCCGTCCGGCCCGAGGAGCATACGTTGGTACCGAGGGGGGATGAGGTCGTACGGGCTGGCGAGGACCGTGATGGTCAGCTGGTCTTTCAGGTCCGTCTCCAGCGCCTGGATGGTCTGGTCCGACAGGCCATATCGGCCCACCCGGGTCCAGTCCTCGCGGTAGTAGTAGCGGCTGTTGACGACGCTCACGATGGACAACAGGATGACACAAAGAATGACCATCACTTCGACATTGACGGCGACAATGCCCTTCTGCCACCGGAGAACGGCCAGCAGGAACCCGGCCGGGGCAAGAAGAATTGCGGCGACAACAAGGCCGAACTTAACGGAACCCCACTGGATGGACAGACCCTTCGCGAGTTTGATGGGGCCGACCCTGTTCCAGATGGGAATCAGCGTTCCCAGCAGGCCCAGGGCCACAAGGGTCAGGGTCAGGCCCAGCAGCAGGGCCAGGCGGTCGCGTGAGTGCTCTGTGCTTTTTCCCATTACAGCCTCCACTTACGGCTTTCGACGGACCGGACGGTCAGGAACAGGAAGAAGGCGGACATGGAGACGAAAAAGATGAGGTCGCGCGTGTCCACGACGCCCATCCGCAGGTTCTCCAGATGCCCGAAAAGCGACAGGTAGCGCAGGGTGCGCTGCACCCAGTGCGTGCCCGTCGGGACGAAGCTCCCGGCCACATACATGAGGAACAGAAAGATGATGCCCGCCACGGCCGCCACAATCTGGTTGCTGGTCAGCGACGAGATCAGGATACCCACCGATACGAAGACCGATCCCATCAGCATCGCCGCGAAGTAGCTCGAAAAGACCGTCCCATCATCCGGAGACCCCAGCCAGCAGAGGACCAGCGTGTAGGCGAGGGAGGGAACGAACAGGAAGGCATAGAAAAACATCGCCGCAAAGTACTTCCCCAGCACCACCTGGGCGTCGGTGATCGGGGCGGTCATCAGGACCTCGATCGTCCCCGACCGGGACTCCTCTGCAAAGAGCCGCATCGTCAGGACGGGGGAGATGAAGACCATGAGGATGCACATGAACCCGATGATGTGCGACACCTCGTTGGTGCGCGCGTTGATGAGCATTTGGTGGAAGATGATGCTGGAGATCAGCACGAACACCGTCAGCACGACGTAGGCAATCGGCGACAGGAAGTAGGCGCTCAGCTCCCGGTGGAAGAGCGCCCGAACCGCAGCCGATCGGAACACACCGACGCAGACAATGGCCAGTCCGCCCACCAGGCACCAAAACAAGATCCGATCCGAGGCAAATGGGAACCCCCCAAACTTCTTCAGTTCGGAAAAGAAACCCGTCGCCAACTGGCAAAGAACAGCGCTGCTCATGGCTATTTCTTTTCCTCCTTTTCTGGGTCTTTCTCTTCCGCTTTCTCCGCGGCGGCCGGCGCGTGCTCTTTCTCCGTCATCTGCGCGAAGACCTCCTCGAGCCGCAGATGTTCTCGATGCAACTCCCGCAGCACCCACCCGTTCTTGGCGATGCACTGGAAGATCTCCTCGCGGATGTCTTCCTTGGCCTCGATGCTGAACTCGGCGACGTCCTTCGCATCGCGCCGCTGGATACGCGCCACGTTGGGGATCGTCTCCAGGGCCTTGCCGACCTGCTCGCTCGGCCCGCGCACCTCGACCTTCAGCGTAAACGCCCCCGCCAAGCGTTGGCGCAGGTTGTCCGGGGTATCCGACGCGACGATCCTGCCCTCATGGATGATGATCACGCGCCCGCAGATGGCCTCCACGTCCTCCAGGCGGTGGGTGGAGAGCATGATCGTGTGGTCCTTGCCGAGGCCCTTGATAAGCTGGCGGGCATCGCGAATCTGGTTCGGGTCCAGCCCGACCGTCGGCTCGTCCAGAATAAGGATCTTGGGCGAGTGGATGAGCGCCTCCGCCAGGCCCACGCGCTGCCGGTATCCCTTGGACAGGTGGCCGATGAGGCGGCGCTGCACATCGTCGATGCCGCACTGCTGCATCCGGTCCTCGATCCGCGCCTTGCGTTCCTTGCGCGGAACGCCCTTGATCCGGGCGCGGAAGTTCAGATACTCGCGCACGCGCATCTCGGGATAGAGGGGGTTGTTCTCGGGCAGATAGCCCACGTTCTGCCGGACCTCGAGCGAGTGGGTGAAGATGTCAAACCCCGCCACGGCGGCCGTCCCCGACGTGGCAGGCATGAAGCACGTGAGCATGCGCATTGTCGTGGTCTTCCCCGCCCCGTTCGGGCCGAGGAAACCGACGATCTCGCCTTCGCCCACATTAAACGTAACCGCGTCCACCGCAACGGTTTCCGCATAGCGTTTCGTCAGGCTATCGACCTCAATCAAGGTGACCTCCTCCTCGTGCGGAAACGATCTTTCCGAAAAGAGTACGAGCACGGCATTATAGTGGTTCCCGCGTCGAATTCAAGAGAAAACTTCCGCCCCGAAACTGCCCAAATCGCGCCGCAGCCGCCTCTTTTGGCGCGACATGACACAAGTCTACTTTGCTGAAGACGACGAGGAGAGAGCCGGCGTTTGAAAAAAACGGCGAAAAACAAAAAATTTCTGTGGCGCGCAATCCT
The DNA here is from genome assembly GCA_013152475.1 of Planctomycetota bacterium. Lineage (GTDB taxonomy): Bacteria > Planctomycetota > Brocadiia > JAADGH01 > JAADGH01 > JAADGH01. The sequence goes on along the minus strand of JAADGH010000078.1, from coordinate 186,806 downwards.
ACTTCTGCACGATGCACCCGACTTGCCGGGGACCGATCTCGAACGACAGCTCCGCCATGCCGCCCTTGATCGTCGCTTCGACAGGCCTGTTGTTCCAGGAATCGAAGTAGTTGGTCCCTTCCCTGTGCGGCACAACCATCAGCTTCCCCCGCAGCGTCCGATAATTCGCGTTAAACAGCGTCCAGACCGTTTTCCGAGATGTCGAGAAGCGGTTGGCAAAGAGATTCGGCGTCTCGGTCCGGACCAGTGGCTCGACGTCCTCCGACGTGAAGGCATCCACGTGCTCGTGCTGGACGCGGAAGACGTTCTTGTAGAATGCCTGGGTGTGCTCGTCGCTGGTCAGGCATGCACCCGTCAGGTAATAGCCGTTTCCGTTGAAGAACGGATACCGCAACAGGTAGTAGTTGCCGTTCTTCCCGGGCACATAGTAGATCAGCTCGAAGCTCTTGAAATCGGGAAAGGCGAAGCGGTGCAGGTCCACGTAGTGCGGCGCAACGTCGTCATACCCCTTCCGCCAGCCATAGAGCGAAACATGCCCGAAGCCTCCATCCAGGTAACGACATGTCACATCCGACGGGATGTATTCGGTGTAGGTCGCAATCTCCGGGGGCGCCGCTTCCCGTATCTGCCGGATCAATATCCGCTCACCCGGGGCCATGCCCATCGGTGAGGGGTGGCCGTGCTCCTTGCTGTAGCACGTTCGATGGGGCATGCATCGGCCGAACTCGTCGATATACATCCCGTTCGGTTTCACCTCGGCCGCCACCCGTTTGTAGACGTTTGCCAGATAGTCCCGCCACGCCGATACATAGGGGCACATCGAGTGGGCATCGTAGCTCTTGTGGTAGAGCATCTCTCCCTTCGCAGTGCGGATGGCCCACCTCTTCCGCTGCTCCATTGTCGGCTTGATGGATTTCGTTGAAACCAGATACCCGTCGAGATACAGCCCCACGGGGGTGCCGGCGTCCTGGCAGCGGCGGACCTGTTTTACAAAACGCTCCCGGCCGCCGACGGCATCGTAATGGTCGTAGTCGCCCCAGTGACCATACTTCTCTGTCTTCGCCCAGCCGAAGAGGTGCATGTAGTCGCACGCCCCGATGGCCTTCTTGAGCTCCTCAGCCTTGGCCACGAAGTCGATCCGCTTCTCCACCGGCTCGGCCATTCTTGCTGTCGGGCTGCCCGGACAGAAGGCAAACACCTTGCGGAACCAGTCCTTCCTCGGGACAAGGGGTCTGTACCATGTCTTCACCCACGCCTGATACGTGCTGAATTGGTCTTTCCAGTCGCCGGGTATGACGGCGGCAAGGACGGGAATGGACATCCATTTCCCGCCGGGCTTCACCGTCTGCGGGAGGAACTCCAGACAGTAGCCACAGCCGGCGTCGTCCTTCTCCACGCGGTAGTACCGGAACACCCCTTCCATATCGCGCGGCATGAAAGAGATCCCCGCGCCGATCTTCGGATTGAAGAATCCGTCCACCTGGATCGGATGGCCCTCGCCGATCTCATCGCGCCAGTAGCACGGCACGCGATTGATCACGCCCCCGCGCCGGCCGCAGAAATACCACGTATCCTTCAGCGATCCGATTTTCAGCCCGTCCACGAATGGGAAAAGGAGCGCGCCGGTCACCGGTTTTTTACCGGTATTGGACAGGTCCAGCGCCAGCATAGCCCCGTTTGGCCCGTCCTGCTTCGCCTCGAAGACGGCGCGGAGAGAGACATCGCCCTCGGCATATGTGACGGTAGCCTTTAAGCTCTTTCCATTTCTCTCTACGTTCTTGACCGTCCACTTCGCGGATGGAATTTCCTTCTTCTGCTCCCCATCCTGCAGCGTCAGATGGAAGACGGAGCGCCCCGCCAGGTCCACCGCACCGCCGAGCATGGCCGACTCGATCTTGTCCCACGTCAGGCCGTTCTCCGTCTGAAACTCGATGGTGGCGTCAGCCATCGCGGGTTTCTTCACCGGCGGATACCAGATCGTCTGAATGTCCGGCTCACGGAACCTCGGCTGCCCCGCATTTGCCGTGACGCCGAGGAGCCCGAAACACGCGTTGCGCATGTTGTCATGGAACACAAGCCTGCTCGGCGCTCTGCCCGGCGCGGGGTGGACCGCATACACCGCAATATCATGCCCCACGCCGTACTCCGATTTCACGACATGGATCGGCAGCATGTGCTCCGAGGTCCCGTCGGCATATATGAGCTGGATGGTCAGTCGCTCCGGTTCGTTCAGAATCCGAAGCGGGGTGGGCCTGCGCCAGTTCGCCCCGAATTTCTCCCCATACGGGAAGGCCGCCGCAATGAGAAGCAGGACCTCCTTCGTGTCCGGCGGCAGATCGACGGCGAGATCGTCCTCGCCCACCGTACCGGAGGCCAGCATGGCAGAAGGGTCGGTGGGGACTTCAAAGGGAATCCCTTCGGCCGTGATGTGCGGCGTGTCGAACCACGACCCGATGCCCATCCGCGGGATCATGAAATGGTTGGGAACCAGTCCATCGCTCGATACCGGCAAGGTCGAAAGCCCATCCTTGCCCTTCGGCCAGGTGGCCTCGCGCTTCTCGAAGGTGAGCATTTCGTCGATGGGCGTCTTGGGCGGAAGGGAGGAGTACTCGATGTAGTCCATCTCGATCTCGGCCTCGGGGCTGAGGCAATCGATGCCCACGGCCATTGTCCCGCCGATGCCCTTCTCGTCAAGTTTTGCATGGAAAACATGCCAATGGTCATCGCCGTCCACATCGCCCGGCTTCATCACGTAGGTGCTCGCCTTCTTTCCTTTGTCATCGACAGCGCTCATGTAGAAGGCATAGCCCCACGGCCCGAACTTTCCCTTCGCTCGATAGCGGAGCGAGACAAAGGGCATCTTGCCGATGTCCAGCCCCTTCGGCACGGCCGCCGACCACCGCATGGACTTCTGCTGGCCGACCATGCTGAAGCGGACGGCTTTTTCGGTCTTTTGCATATCGTGTCTGTCGGGTGGGCGGGGAGTCCAGTTCGGCGAGGGGTTCCACTTGATGTCCTCGAAGTCGATCCGCATCTTTTTCGACTCGGCCGGCAGCGCGGTTCGCGGCTCGACCCCGGCGGGAGGGTCGTTCGTGAATTGAATCTTCATCAACATACGACCACGGCCGTCCGCCGGCGGCCCGATGCGGAACGCAAACTGGTGGATGGGTGCGGGCGGGGAATAGCTGAGGATATCGATGGCGACGGTGTGCTCCTTGCCGTCGGCCTCCAGGTCCTCCCCGTTGAGGAGCTGCCGCCATCCGGGCGAGCCGTCCCTCATGAGGAGAAGATAGCTGCTGCCCTCTTTCTTCAGGTTTTCGGCGCGATAGATGAAGACGAGATAGCGCGGCTCGTTCTTCATCTCCTCCGGCGACGGCTCGAGCGTCCACGTCATCAGGCTGTTCGCGCCGGTGAGCGAGAACTCCAGCCAGCCGTTGTCGTCCTTGACCGCAGAGCTCCCCGGCTCCCGTCCCGGGGCCCAGTGCAATTCGGGCCTCCATCGTGAGGCGGAGCGCCCATCGATCGGTTCGGCGGCGAACACCTGCCCAAGCAGGAGGCACACGGCAATCACGGAAAGAGGCGCAGCGATCTTTTTCATTCCGTCTCTCCTTCAAGTCAACCCGAAGTGTTTGACGCGGAGGCATTCTATCAGGTATCATCTGTGCGTCAAGACGAATCCACAACCGCATTACAATTAGGGATTACGCCTATGACGAAGAAGATCGTGATTATTGTGAATGTTCTGATCGGCCTTGCGCTGGGCGGTCTGTTCGTGTGGTTCCAGGCGCGGCGGGGCGCTGCCGGGTTCCGGCATTTTGCGGAGCGGATGGGGGTTCTTGCGGTGATCGCCCTCGCCCAGCAGGAGTACCAGAGGGAAGCGGTCCGCGACGAAGACAAGGACGGCATTGGGGAGTATGGCGCGCTTGAGGAATTGTTTCGGTCAGATGCCGGGAACCCTTCCTATGTCGAAGCGATCTTCCGAAGGTATTTTAAATCCACCCCGCCGTTCGGCGAACGATTCGTTGACTGGTCCCTGCAGGGCGACGGGACGGTTGAGACGGGAGATTATATCTATGCCGTCTTCCTTCCCGATACAGCGGACGGCCGCGAAAAGAACTGGTGCGTGTTCGCTCACCCATGCCAGTTCACACGGGAGACGTCGCAAACCTATTTCCTGGAGGGCAGCGATATAACTCATGCATATTTCACGGTTTACGAGGGATACACTGGGCCTCGGCGCGGCCCGGCCCCCGATAGGGTGTATGAGGGAACGCCTTTCGACAGCGGCGTACGGGAATACCGAATGTCCTCGGAATCCGCTGATGGAAGTAACCCGTTTGATGAAAAGAAGATGCGACGCGCCGTGGCCAAGGTGAGAAAGAGCGAGGGAACGTTGTGGATCCGCTGCCGGGTCGCCTATCCGAAGGGGGCCGGAGGTCAGAAACAGGCCATGGAACAAAAATGACCACCAGGAGAGCAAAACAGCGCTCTCACATCGGCTGTTTCAGGAGCTGAATCTGTATAATATCCTGAAAACAAAGAGGGTGTAAGTTTGGAATTGACAGGCAACACCCACGAAAATTATCAGGAATATTTTTTGAATTTTGGCTTGACTGTGAGCGGAGGATTTGATACTCTAAGGGTGGCAGGTGACCCAGCTCTGCCCCACGGCTACAGCAATGTAGTCGGGCTGGCACCTGCCTTTTTTGTGTACTGAAGCGATTCAAGACCTTATCCTCCCAACCAATTCTTGCGGTTTTATTCAGCCCCGCGGCCAGACATTTGGCTTCCTTCTCATTGAACCATCCGCATCTCCGTCACCCCTCGTCGTGGTGTTCCGGAAACGCTCACTCCCTCGACAAGATTTCCATCATCTTTCCTGCCAGATAAAACGAGCCCGTGATGCAGAGCAGGTCCGACTTGCTTAGCCCGCGTCGCGCTGCCGCCAGGGCCTCTTCGGGAGTGGGGATCGCCTCGACGGCGACGGGAGAGATGCGGCGGGAACGCTCGGCGAGGTCCTCCGCATCTGCCGCGCGGGGGTTGTCCACTTTTGTGAATAGGACTCGATCTGCCAAGGGAACCAGCTCCGACAGGAACCCGTCGAGGTCCTTGTCCATCGACATGCCCAGAAGAAGGACCATCCGATCGAAACGAAGCCGTCTCGTGATGGCTCGCCTTAATGCCCTTGCCGAGACGACGTTGTGCGCGCAGTCCAACACGATCAGCGGGCGGTGCGAGATGATCTCGATGCGGCCGGGAATCACTATGCCGCCCAAACACTCCCGTATGGCGCCCGCCGAAAGTTCCACGATGCCCTGGTCTTCGAGCGCCTCGGCCGCGGCCACAGCGGTCGCCACATTCTCCGCCTGGTGCTCGCCGATGAGCGGAACGAAGAGGCGGTCGTAACGCCTGCGTTGCCCCTCAATCTCGAGCAGGATGCCGGGCCTGTCTTCCCGTTCGGTATCACACGCCGACAGGATGCGGCACGCATGACGAAGCTCCGAGTTCGTCTCCCTGGCCCGGTTTTCGATGACGGCCTGCGCTTCTGGCGCTTGGGGCGAGGCAACCACCGGAATGTCCTCCTTGATGATCGCCGCCTTCTCCCCGGCGATTTTCGTGAGCGTTCGGCCCAGCTTCTCCGTATGGTCGTAATCGATTCGCGTGATCACAGATACCTTCGGCGTGATCACGTTTGTGGAATCGAGCCGCCCGCCGAGGCCGACCTCGATTACACTGACGTCGCATCGCTCCTCGAAACAGTATAAGAACGCCATAGCGGTCAGAATCTCCCAGTAGGTCGGCGCCTCGCGAGGATCTTTGGCCCGCACCGAGTCGATGTGCGGGGCGAGTTGGTTCATGACCTCGACCACGTGTGGCTTCGACATCATCTCACCGTTGATCGTGATACGTTCTTCCACATGCACGAGGTGCGGCGAGGTGAGAAGCCCCGTCTTCAGGCCGTGGGCCGTGAGGATCGATGCCAGCATGATGCCCGTCGATCCCTTGCCCTTGGTACCGGCGATGTGGACAAAGTCTTGCCTTTCGTGAGGATTGCCGACCGAGGCAAGGAGATCATGTTCGCGCTTCAGGTTGAGCGTTGCGGGGTCGTAGGAATACTTGCTGACCTTCTCGAAGTTGATGGCGGAAAAGAGGTACGCGACGACTTCGTCGTAAGTGGCGAACCTACTCGTTGCCGGCTTCGACATGGCTCGGCTCCTTGGAGCCGGACGTGGATGCGGTGGAGGAGAACCGGTCGATGGCCTCCTGCCAGTCGGCGATAGGGTCCTTCCCTCCGGGCGTGGGGGTGCTGTCGGCCGGCCGAACGATGTTTTTCTCTTTCGCGTATAGTTCGTCGAAGGGGCGGTAGGGTTCGCGATCGCCAAAGAAGTTGTTCACCATGATGTGGTGGGTCATCTCCCGCTCAAAGATTTCGTGCGCGGTCAGGCCGCGATTGCGCACATAGTCTTTCAGACGCTTGTAGTGACGGAACCAGATCTTGCGCAGGAGGTCGATCACGGGGAAGTTCTCGCGGAACGCCTGGGTCGTTTTGTAGAAGGTCGAGCGCAGGCGGCGATGCTTCCAGCGCAGGAAGAGCAGTTCGTCGGACGTCAGGTGGTCGGTGCGGATGTTCGCCCAGTAGCCGTTGTACCATCGGAAGTCGTTCGGGTTGATCACGTGCCCCGCCTCGACCTGTTGGTCGCGGGCGATGGTCTTGGGGTAAGGGGTAATGATCTGGTCGCCGTAGAAGTCGATGTCGAGCTCGTCGAAGAAGTCGTAGTTCTCGATGATTTCCTGCTCGTTGTCCCACGGGTGGCCGATGATCATCCCGCCCACGATCAGGATCCTGTACTTGTGGAGCAGGTGCACGGCCTCCTTCGTCTTCTCGACGATGTTCCCTTTCTTCATATGCTTCAGGCTGCGCGCGCTCACGTTCTCGATACCGAGGAAGACGATGCGGAAGTTCGCCTTGTCCATCTTGCGCACGAGCGACTCGCTCGATGCGATGCCGTGGGAACTGGCCTGGACGATGTAGAAGATGTCGTCCAGCCCTGCCGCGACGATTCGCTCGCACAGCTCCTCGAAGCGGGGAATATCCAGCGTGATGTTGTCGTCGCCGATGGCGATGGCGCGAACGCCGTGGGCCTTCGCGTCGGCGATGTCTGCAATGACCCGGTCGAGAGGAAAGCGGCGGAAGTTTTTGCCGTACATCTTCTGCATGCTGCAGAAGGTGCAGGCCATGACGCAGCCGCGCGACGTCTCGAGGATGTCCAGGTTCCGCGTGTAATACCCATACCCCGTCCAGATCCGCGCGTCGCGTTTCGGGTAGGCGATGGTCTCCAGGTCCTCGAGTTCGCGGGGCGGGTTGTGACAGACCTCGCCGTCGGCGATATAGGTCAGGCCGCGGATGCCCGAGTAGTCCTGGTTGCCGTCCACGGCGTCGGCCAGCTCGACGAAGGACTTGTCGCCCTCGCCGCGGATGATGAAGTCGAAGTACTGTCCGTCCTCGCCCTCGCTGATCTCCATGAACATGAGTGTCGCATGATACCCGCCGATGGCGATCTTGACGTCGGGAAATTCCTTGCGGATGAGCTTCGCGCAGTGCCGCGCCGTATCGTATTGGAAGCTCATCGCACTCAGGCCCACAAGCGTCGGCTGGTGGGTCTTGACCGCCTCCCGCACCGCGCCCGGCACATCGGCCCGCCGGAGGACGAGGTCGGCGATGAACACATCGTGCTTCGGTGCATTCGCAGCCAGCAGGCCGCAGGCCAGGCTCGGCGGCTTCCAGGCCATCGGGCTGAAGTGCGGAATGCTATCCGGCATACTGAACAGGACGATATTCATGCGATCCACAACTCGGAAAGGAAATCAGATGGAACAGCACCATCCAGCATGGTTCATAGTTGCTTCTATCACAACCGCGTCTTGATGTCAAGATCGAAGCAAGCGCAGGGGGACAGAGCGGGGTCGAACGAACCCCGCTCTATCGGCCCTGTTTCTTCCGTGTCGCCGCTGTGCGGGTTCGAGAGGATCAGCTCTCGGGCGGCGCTACGCCCTTTTGCTCGGCGATCTTGCTGACGTTCTCTGCGATGCGGAACATGACGATGATCAGCTCCAGCCACACGCGCCCGCCGAGGACCCAGAGAATAAACACAATGGGAGCAACAACGACCCCTATAAGGGCCCGTAGCCCACCCGCCATCGCCGCGCTGGCCAGTATCCCGAGCGCGCCAAGCGCCGCGATCGCAATAATGAGAAGATACAGCACCTTGATGAGCTTCGTCGTTACGAAGCTCGAGAACGACAGGTCAAACAGCGCCCCGAAAAAGCCCTTTTCTTCCGCAGCCATACTTCCACCTCCTATTAAAAAGGAACACTTGCCACAAATATATCTATTTCCCGCCAATGAGCTCGTCGAACTCCTCCTCGGAAAGGACCGGAACGCCGAGCTGCTCGGCCTTGGTCTTCTTCGATCCGGGCGACTCGCCCGCCACCACATAGTCGGTCTTCTTGCTCACGCTGCCGGCGGGCTTGCCGCCGAGTTGCTTGATAAGGTCCTCGATCTCCTTGCGAGAGTAGCGCCCCAGCGTCCCGGTGACGACGAGCGTCTTGCCGGCGAGCGGTTTCTCGCCGTCAGCGCCCGGCGTCGACAGGCGCACCATGTTCACGCCGGCGGCCTTGAGCTTCTCAAGGATTCGCTGGATCTCTTCGTTCCTGAAAAACCCCGCAATCGCCGCCGCCATGACGGGGCCGATCTCGTGGATCTCCTCCAGCCGTTCGACCGGGGCCGAGGCGAGTTCGTCGAGGGATGCAAAATTCTCCGTGAGGACCTCCGCTGCGCGCGTGCCCACATGGGGAATCGCCAGGCCGGCGATCAATCGGTCGATCTCTCGTCTCTTGCTCTTCTCGATCGCGCTCAAGAGGTTCGTCGCCGATTTCTCGGCCATGCGTTCCAGAGAAACAAGCCGATCGAGGGGGAGCGAGTAGAGATCGGCGCAGTCGTGCACCAGCCCTTCATCCACAAGCTGCTCCACCAGCGCCGCGCCGAGGCCCTCGATGTCCATGGCATTGCGGCCGGCAAAGTATTTGATCCGCTCCTTGATCTGCGCCGGGCAGCCGATGTTGACGCACCGGACATACACCTCCCCCTCCGGCTTGATCACCTCCGAGCCGCACACGGGACAGTGCGTGGGGACGGGAAACGGCCTGGCCCAGATGGGGCGCTTTTCCTTCACCACGCGCAGCACCTGCGGGATGATCTCGCCCGCTTTCTGGATGACCACTTCGTCGCCTTCGCGAATATCCTTCCGGGCCAGCTCCTCGAAATTGTGCAGCGTGGCCCGCGCGACCGTTGTGCCGGCAAGGCGCACCGGCCTGAGGTTCGCCACGGGGGTGAGGACCCCGGTCTTTCCCACCTGCACCGTAATTCTCTCGAGCGGTGTCTGCGCTTCCTCGGCCGGGAACTTGTAGGCCATCTGCCATCGCGGCGACTTGCTCGTTGCGCCCAGCCGGCGGCGCTGGTCGAGGCGGTCGATCTTGATGACCATCCCGTCGACTTCATAGTCCAGATCGCGCCGCTTCTCGTTCCAGACCCGGCAGCGCCGGATGACCGCCTCGATGTCCTTGCATTGTTTCGTGTGAGGGTTCAGGACGAAGCCGACCTTGCCGAGGATGGACAGCGTCTGATGGTGCGACTCCAGGTTGATGCCCTCAAAATGCCCCACGTCGTATGCGAACATCCGCAGGCGACGCTGCGCGGTGATGCGAGGGTCCAGGAGTTTGAGCGACCCGGCGGCGGCATTCCTCGGGTTTGCAAAGGGCGGCTCGCCCGCCTCCTCCCGTTGCTTGTTCAGACGGTCCAATTCCTTGTGCGTCATGTAGACTTCGCCGCGCACCTCGATGACCGGAGGCGCCTTCTTTCCATTCGTCAGGCGTAGGGGGATTTGGCGAATCGTCCGCAGGTTCGCCGTCACCTCCTCGCCCGTTTCCCCGTCGCCGCGCGTGGCGCCGCGGACGAGAAGGCCGTTCTCATACCAGAGCGTCACGGCCAGCCCGTCGATCTTCAGCTCGGCGACATAGGAGAAGTCCTCGCCCCCGAGCAGACGTCGGACGCGATCGTCGAATTCACGAAGCTCCTCGTCGGAGTAGGTGTTCGATATGCTCAGCATGGGCACACGGTGCCGAACGGTGGCGAAGCCCTCGACCGGCTCGCCACCGACGCGCTGGGTGGGCGAATCGGGTGTGACCAGCCCGGGGTGCTTCTCTTCGAGCGCCTCCAGTTTTTTCATCAGCATATCGTATTCGTGGTCGCTGATCTCGGGGGCGTTCTCGACGTAGTACTTCCTGTCGTGATAGCGAATCTGCTCACGAAGTTTCTCGATCTCTTGGGCAGCGGCCTTGCTCATGGCCTCACCTCTGCCACCGGTGGTTTGTAATGATGTTGCCTGTCAGATCTCGTTCCTCAACGAACTCCACGGCGTCCTCGATCTCGTTGACCTCCTCCCAATGCCCGTGGCTGTCCGTCCCGATGGACAGCAGCACGCCGCGCCCTCGGACAGCGTCGAAGAATGCATCGACGAAAGGGTTCAATGTCCGGTACGATGGAACCCGCGGATCCATGGACAGCAGGATCTCATCCATGCGATTGAGCAGATCGGGGTTTTCGGGGTCTTCCTCAAGTTTCTCCAGCACCTTCTGGTACTCCGCGTCCATGCGAACCGCTTCTCGCTCCATCTCTTCAGGGTCGCCCCCCTTGGCCATGTCCAGGACGGCATTGCGGCGTGAAGGGCAAAGCTCCAGAAAGACATCATTCTCCGCAAGCACCCCCGCGGCCGCTTCGGGCAGCAGGGTGGAGAAGGTCACCATGAGATCGGGGTGGGCAAGTCCGACGGGCGCGGCGATGTTCTTGCGGAACTCAAGAAACGCATGAAGGCTTTCGCCGGACCAGTAGGGGTCTTGCACATACTCGAACAGCACAAAGTCGAGAGCGCCAAGGACCTCCTCCGCACGGGCGGGTGTGGCGAAGAGATCGAAGGGCGTGCGTTCCCGGTTGAAGTCGATCTCCACCGCCGCCAGGACGGTGATATGGTCCGCGTACTGCGCCGCGAGGTCGCGCGCCTCGGCGACATAGTCCGGCATGGTCTCGGCGGTGATGCCCACGAGGGGACGCAGCTTCTCCGAGTCCAGGTGGTCCGTGATCGCGACATGGCTCAGCCCTCCTTCGATCGCCGCCCACACGATCTCCTCGGGTGTGCACTCGCCGTCGCACCAGGTGGAGTGGTTATGCAGGCTGATCCTCATTCGTGGTTCAGCCTCTCCGGATACATCATCGCCATCATAAATTCGTTCTGGAAGTCGGGCCGCCCTCCGAGCTCAATGTATTCCGTTTCGGCGGAGATGCGCTCCGCCTCGCGCCGGCAGCCCTTGGCGACGAGGGCCATCCGCGACCCCGCGCCGGCGGCGTTGCCGATGAACTTGATCCGGTCGGTGGGGATGTCCGGCAAGAGACCGATCCGCTTGGCCATGCTCCGGCGGATAAAGTTCCCAAAGGCCCCGGCAAGGAGCACCTCGGTAATGTCCTCGTCCTTTACACCCAGTTCATGCTTCAGGATTTGAATCCCGGCGAAGATGGCCCCCTTGGCGAGCTGCACCTCGCGCACGTCCTTCTGGATCAGGAGGACGGGCTGGCCCGACGGGGTGTCGCTGCCAGGGACGAGGACGAAATCGTATCCCATGTCTCCGGGCACGATTCGCTTCCTGACGGCATCGGGGACGTCGCCGTTCGCCTCCTCCGGGGCAAGGATCTTTCCGGTGGAGTCGATGACGCCCACCCGCAGAAGCTCGGCGACGGCATCGATCAGCGCCGTCCCGCAGAGCCCACGGGCCCGGGCGCGGCCGATGACGTTGACCTCCACGTCGTCGCGAATGACCACCTTCTCGATGGCCCCGTCGGCCGCCCGCATGCCGAACTTGATCCGCGCGCCCTCGAAGGCGGGGCCGGCGGCGGTGGAGCAGCAGATCATGCGGTCTTTCGTCCCCATGGCCAGCTCCCCGTTGGTGCCGATGTCGATGGCCAGCTTCAGATCGTCGCTGTGCATCATCCCCGCGGCCAGGATGACGCCGACGGTATCGCCCCCGACGAAACCGGCGATGTTCGGCATGGCATGGAAGCGCCCGTATTCGTTGATGTGAATGCCCAGGTCGGCGGCCCTGGTTTCGATCGACTTCCGCACGGCAGCCACGTAGGGCGCCTGGGCGATGTTTTTCGGGTGGACCCCCAGCAGCAGGTGGTGCATGGTCGTGTTGCCGACGGCGAAGACCTCGTAGACATGCCGGCGGTTCACGCCGGCCTGGCGGCATATCTCGGCGATGATCTCGTTGATCGCCGCCACCACGCGCTCCTGGAGCTCGGCGAGGCCGTTCTTGTTCTCCATGGCGTAGCTGATGCGGCTGATGACATCGTCCCCATAGACCACCTGCGGGTTCGTGCGCGATGCCGTCGCGACCAGTTTGCCCGATCTCAAGTCGAGCAGCATCCCCACGATCGTTGTGGTGCCGATGTCAAAGGCAACGCCGTAGGTGTGCTCGGTCGTGTCGCCTCCCTCGATGGACAGCAGCTCGTTCCCGTTCAGGACCACCGTAATCTTGAACTTGCCCTCCCGGAGCCGATCGGGGACCGTACGGATGGTATCCAGGTCCACGCGGGCGTCCGAGGCCATGTCCTTGACCGATTCGAGCACGCGATCCACGTCGGCCGTCTGGTCCTCAAGGCACGGTTCCTTCACCTTCACGAAGACCTTCTTCACGCCGGGTTCGAGGGCGACCTCGCGGCCGGCGCCCTCGACGAGGATCTTCTGCTCGAAGAAGCGCGTCTCACTCGGAATGTTGATCGTCATGTCCGCATGGATGTGTGTCTGGCAGGCCAGGTGGACATTGCGGCGGACCTCGTCCTCGTTCAGGTGCTCCAGCTCCTTTTCGGAGTGGGGCGGGGAACCAACGGGGACCTCCACCCTGCACTTCCCGCAGGTGCCCTTGCCGCCGCACGGCAGGTTCAGGATGATTTCCGCCCGGCCGGCGGCCTCGATCACCGTGGTCCCCTCCAGGGCGAACACGCTTCGCCCTTCCGGCTCGAACGTCACACGATACGTCTTGGCCATGAGAATGATCCCAATTGCAAGGAAACAGAAGCTCAGATAGCGCCTTTAAATATCATCATACACGGGCCGGAGAAGCAATGTCAATAGAGCGGGATTCGTGCGGTCAGTGGTCCAGTTCGCAGACGCGCTTGCGGGGGGCGACGTTCTCCTCCCAGTCCTTCTCGGACGAGACGGCGTGCTTGATGTGGTCCGACATGAAACCATGCCGCCGGCCCTTGAAGCAGCGGAGCCAGCGGCCGGCCTTGTCCTGGACGATCTCCGTGTTCCCTTCCTCACGGATCACCTTGTCTTCATACTCCGGCACGAAGGGCGGCTTGCCGCGGGTCATTATGGTGCGGGGCTCACTTCAGGCGAAGGATCACGGCAGGGGTCTTCTCCTCCGACACGGCCACCGTCTTTTTGGAGATCGTTTGATACCGGCGGTTCTTGTAGCGGAGCGCACTTACCAGGTAGCGCCCGGGGTTCAGACCCTTGACGGAAAATCGGCCTTTGGAGTCGGTGGCTGTGCTGACCGATGCCCTCGCGTCGCTGAGCTCCTGGACCCGGATGCGAAGGCTCCTCCGCAGTTTTTTGTTCCCGACGACACGCCCGGTCAGTGTCAATCCTTCCTGAGGGCGGAAGTCCACCGTGATCTCTTCATCGGCTTCCGCCGTAACGTACCGGCTGCGATAGGTCCGGGCCGACTTTGAGGAGCGTGGGGTCATCTCGTAAAAGCTCAGATAGTATCGCCCCGGCAGGATCTTGTCGAAGCGATACGTCCCGTCCCCGTTCGTCGTCACATACCTGACCCCCGACAGAACGACCCGCGCGCCGCTTGCGGGCTTCCCATCCTCGCCATAGCAGATGCCCGAGATCGTGGCGCCCTTGCTCAGCCTGAGGAGCGCGCCCTTGATCCCACGTTCTGTGGCGGGAGGGATGTCGACGTAGGTCTGGTTCTTCGATTTGACGTTCTTGGACGACGGGGAGAAACGAACATAGCCCGCGGACAGATCGGCGTAGTCCGGGTGGGTCACTATGACGTAGTACCCCCGAGGGGACACATTGTCCAACCGGAAAGTTCCATCGTCCCGGCTCGAACAGCTCAGGGACCCCGCCGGTAGATTGCTGGACACATGGGAGCGTTTGTAGCGGGAGCTGCTGTGGCGACCCGGTCTCTGGACAGACAGAATGACTTCGGCGCCGGCCACCGGCTTCTGCGACGCCGCATCCACGACCTTCCCGGAAAAGGTCCGGCCCTTATCGGCCACGATGGTGACCACATCGTCCTTCTCAAGGGGAATGCCCATGACGCGCGACTCGGTCGCCGTGGCGTAGTCGCGGGCGGAGACGGTGATGCGGTACGGGGCCCCCACCGTCACCCCCTCGATTCGGAAGGCGCCGTCGGCAGCGAATACGGGCAGACCCGTGCGGTAGGGAAACCGGCTCGGGTAGCTCGGCCGGCGGTCGCCTTTCTGTGTTCGATCCAAGCCGAGAAACACGCGGAACTCCGTGACGGGTTTGCCTGCCTCATCCACGACCTTCCCGAGGATGTGGCCTGAGCGATAGAGTGTAACCACCATGTCCTTCTGGCCGGGCTTCACTCGTGTTCGAGGATCGCTGTATTCAGGGGTGCGGCAGTAGAGAATCACGGTTTCGTCGGGCAGAGAGTCGAATGCAAAGCGGCCGTCCTCGCCGGTTACCATCTCGCCCACATAGCCGAAGGAGCTGGCGTACACCCGGACCGCGACCTGATCGAGCGGCTTGCCTTCCTCACCCATCACACGCCCGGCGAGGCGGCTCCCGGGCGAGAGGCGGAAGTTCACCGTGGTTCCATCCCGCGCAGGCGTGATCTGGCGCCGGTCGGGGGCGCACTTCGGCGCGGTCACGCGAAGCCATGTCTTCTGGAGGGGCAGCTTGTCGAGGACATAGACGCCCTCGGCATCGGTGTCGGCTGTCGATCTCGAACCGGAGGCCGTGACATGAGCGCCCTCCACCGGCCTGCCCCGCATGTCGGTCACCTTGCCTTTCACATACCCTCCGGTGTCGAGCGCGATCTCCAGGGTGAGAAGGCGCGTCTCCTCCGGGATCTTCACGTCCGTCAGGGTCTTCGTGCAGTACTCCGCCTGGTAGATCTGAAGGGTGTAGCTCTCCGCGATCGACAGGCCGTCGATCGTGAAGATCCCATTTTCGTCAAGCGGCTCGCGGTCCAGGCGCCCCTCTTTTGTGTAGATGGAGCAGGTGGCGTCGCGGAGAATCTCGCCGTACTCGTTCGTGACGATGCCGATGATCTTGCCCTCGGGGCCGAGGGCGACCTCAAGAGAGGCCTCTTTGTCCGGCTCCAGGTTGACGTACTGATAGGCGGTGGCAAAGTCCTCTTTCGAAACGACCACGCGGCAGCGTCCCGTAGGCAGGTTGTCCATCAGGGCGATCCCATCCGGGTCCGTCGTGCCCACCTGCCCGCCGAAAACCTGGACCTTCGCCTCCGGAATGGGCTCCCTTGTCTCCTTGGCCACAACCCGAATCGACAGGGAGGCCATCGGAACATCCTTGATCCCCACTTCCTCCTGCTCCTGGGCCAGTACAGCCGCCGCGACCAGGAGAACACCGATTATGTGCAACAACATCTTCATCTTCACGTCTAAAACTCGACCTCCAGTTTGTTGTCTCCCTCCTGAAGTTGAACACGCAAGAGATTCGTGTTTCCATTATACACAATCTCACGTTCTTTGTCGTTCAGGAATACCGTTGTCGGCCGCTGGGGCACGAACACCTCTGCGGCCATCGCCTCGTTGCACCGAATCTCGGTTCGTCTGCCATCGGATACTACCACGGCGGGGCGGCCCAGTTGGGCAAACACGCGATCCCCCACCTTCAACACCGTGCCGCTGTGGAGAACGAAGCGCTTGACCTTGCCTTCGACATCGGTCCCGACGACGCATCGCGCCGCGTCGGTGGCAATGCCATCAGCCTTCACGCCTCCGCCACTCGTGTTGAAGATGACCCGATCCGTGACGGTCTCGGAGGCCACGGTGATGCCGACCCACCCGTCGCCCGATATCTTTCGGATGACCGGCACGCTGCCCACCTCGCCTGCCTTATAGGGATAGTAGGCCGCAAGGAAGTAGACCGAGGTGGTCTTGTTGGCAGGCCAGAGGTCCAGGACGTATCCCTTCTGCGAGGGGACTTCGGAATAGTCCACTTTGCCATCGGGCTTCCATTTCACGCTTACCCGCACCATCATTGGCCCGGTCTTGTATTCGATGCGGTCCGGTTCGACCACCTTCACGGCCAGACGCATGTCGCCCTGCTTCGCCGTGAACTCCCGCTCGCCTCCCACCTCAAAGGGGCTTTCGGAGTGCAGCAGCCAGTCGATCCGACGGGGCGAGGCGGTTTCGATCTCGTCAAAGGTGACCAGGTACTTGCCGCCCACAAAAAGGAGGTGACGGAGGTACTTGGTGAGGTCCAGGTCTTCCGGCTCCTCCACGTTCCCCCGCTTGTTCGGATCGTTCTTCTTGTAGTGGTAGGCAGGTGCGGCATTGCCCCGAACGTAGCAGTACGTCTTTGATCCGAAGAATTCCTCAATCCGCCCGAACTGGTCCTCGTCGAGTTTCCGATGGAACCAGTGCTCCTGCTCGCCCACCTGGCCGTAGCCGTCCACGAGGATGGTATTGTGCTCCCGCGTCAGTTTCCACCGTGAGTAGCCCGGATCGCTGAGAAGGAACTCGCCACCGGAAAACAACATGAAGTGGTTCTGATCCGGCTGGGCATGGCCGTAGCCGCCGGCCCCGTGCCGATGCACGGAGTAGCCCCCCGGCGGACCGCAGCGGAAGGCGACCATCGTCGCATCCTTGCCCCAGTCGGTCCGCATCGTCGCCATTTCCAGATCGTTGAAGTACCGGTACGGCCGCAGCGTGTCCGGCGCCTTCGGATCAAGGGACGGATCGTACCAGAAGAGGTTCCAGAAGGGCGCGCCCGGCGGGCCGATGATCCCCTCTTCGTAGGTCAGCGTCTCTCCCAGCCATTGGACGTACTCTTCGCGGAACTCCGAGGCGAGGCGGTATTCCAGGAACCCCCGGCGCCCGACGGTGGTGGGGTTGTCGCCGAAGTTCACCACGTGCGCCCGGTCGGGCGTCATGATATAGAGCCGGTAATAGCCTGTATTCTCCAACCAGGCGCTGTCGTAGAGATCTTCGCCGCTGGTGTGGTAGAGTAACTCGAGGTATTTGAGCATCCACTGAAGTCCGTACGACCAGTACATCCCCCCGCCCTCGCACGATGCGCCGTCGGGTCCGTGGATCTGGAGGACCTTCTCATACTCCCACCGCACGCGCTTGAGCCACTCCTTCGCATCGGGGCACTCGTCGAGAATCGCCGTCGCCGCGATAGCCAGGCCCGTTTTCTGGATCCAACTGTGGTTGTTGGCCGAGGCCGGCCTCCGCCACTTCCGAGCCGTGCCGCCGCGCCGGGGGTCGGCATAAATCTTTTTCAACTCCTCGGCCAGCTTCTTCTTCTCGGCGCCGGTCTTGCCGCGGAGGAGATAGCCGAAGCCGTCGGCCATGATGCCGGCCTGCTTGATGAGCGTGTCGCGGACGAGCACCTTCTCCTCGGGCATCAGGTAGGGGTAGGCGCAGTCGTAAGCGATGCCCAGCCCGGCCAGGGCGTGGCCGTGGACGAGGTCCGTCCGGTTCGCCTCCCACGGGAACTCGCCGCACATGCCGAGTATATGACGCTTGACCAGTTCGGCAAAGGCGTCGTCGCCGGTCAGGCCGTAGGCGATGCCATACGTGGCCGTCCGGTCGCCGGTGCCACGGCCTGTCGGCGTCGAACTCTTGCTGAGCTCCCGGAGCGATCGATATTTCCGTGTGACGGACTTCTTCATCAAATCCATGAACGCCCGCCAGGGCCTCTGATGCGTGCTCTCGGCCCGGGCATGGAGGAGAGGAAGGTCATCGGCTGTGTAGTAGAGCCGGGGATGGACTTTGAGTAGCTCGGGCTTGACGGTGACCTGGAAGTCATCCAGCACCTTCTCATCCACAGTCTTCAGCCACTCCGCCGAGAAGGGGACGGGCTGGGTGATCTGCTCCTGTACCGTCTTCCGCTTCGGCGCCATGCGGGCCTTCGACCGTTCGAGGGCGTCGCTCCTTTCTTCCGCAACCACGCGCTCCTTGAGCTCCTTCAGAAGCAACGCCTGAGATTTTTCGTTGAACCAGTCCGGGGCTTCGGGTTTCACGCGGCGGTCAAACCAGAGGATGGAATACACATCGTCCGGCCCGTTCGAGGAGGTCGGAAACTCCTGAAAGCAGACCCCATAGAACCACATGGAATTCGGATTTGCGAACTCGCCCGCGATCTTCAGCGCCAGCGCCGCCTTGGTGTTCGTCCCGAGACAGATTCGCAAGGGATCAATCGCCCATCCGTCGGCCACCTTCGTCCGCCGCAGCGTCATCAGGCGGCTTGCCGGTTCGGCCAGGCCGATTTCGAGGTAGAGGTCGCGGCCCGCCGTTCGCTTCAGCGGTTCGGCGACCAGGAGGAACCGCCACAGGGCGTTCTCGATCTCATCCGCCGTCTTGCCCCACCCGCTCTTGGCCAGATTGCGCACCGCGTCCTCGCCGAGCTTCATCCAGGCGTCGGCCTTCTCGTTGTGCTTTCTCGTTGCGATGCCGAGCACGGCGAGGGCCCAGCGCCCCTTGCCCGCCGCTTCGAGCCGGGCGCCGGCTTCGACCATAGCATTGAGCAGCGTCTTCCGCTCCTCGTCGTTCAGCGCGTTGAACACCCAGTCATACCCGACGGCGAGGGCGTGGGAGAGCGTGGCGGCAACCTGTACCTTCTGATCGTCCGTTAGATCGCCGGACCAGTTGCCCACCGTCTCCGCCATCTGCAGGAGCGTGCGCCGCGCCAGGTCGGCGTACACGGCCTCCTCGGTGAGGACGAAGGCCAGGCCCAGACGATGGACGACCTTGCTCACCTGTTCCGCGTTCGCAACGGTCAGGGACTTCATCTCGTAGCGCTTCGGCTTCCACGTCTCCAGGTAGGAATCGCATACGACGAGCATGCGTTCGAGCATTCGGCGCACCGGGAACCGCTTGTCGCCGGCCCGGTCCAGAATCTCGTCCCGCTCGGCCCGGTCGAAGTAGAGCGACAACGGCACGCCGCGGGTGGCGAAAGATTCGGTGATCTTCCGGGCCGCATAGGGGCCGGTTGGCTTGAAGGGCTTCTGGATCATGACCTCGGCATACACCTCGCCGGGCGACGTCGCCGGCCCCTGCTGCAAGGGACCGGTAAAGGTAAGCTTTCCGCACTCCGACGCATCCATGCGGTCCTTCGTGCTGTTCCATGCCAGGATCTCGGTGCGGAGGGTGGGCAGGGCGATGCGGTCGCCCTCATACTGGCATGCCTCAAAGCCGACCGTCCTACCCGGTTCAGGCCGGAGCTCCGGCAGGAGGGCAAGCGGAAAGGCGGCCTCCAACTGGTAGCCGTGTTTGGTTCTCCGGGCGGCGCGTTCGCAGGTTGTTTTCTTGTCCCCCTTCACAATCTGCATCTGCGGCTTGACGTCCCCAAAGTCGCCTGGGGTGAGGATATAGGAGTAGGTGTAGTCCACACGCTTTGCTTGATTGCCCGGCGGGATGGTGGGCGCGAAGCAAATCAGGATGCCGTCGCCATTCTGGTTGTTGATGGGGCCGGAGTTGGTGTTGCGCACGATGTCGTCGGTGACGACCGCCGCGACGTAGAGCTTCTCGTCGTCCCACTTCAGGTAAAGGATGGCGCAGGCGTCCTCGGGGCCGCGGTAGTGCTGAGATTTGTGGATGCGGTCCGCCTCGCCGATGACGATTCCCTGGTTGCCGTCCACGTCCTTCCAGTCGTCCAGCTTGCCGTCGATGGTGACGGGGAACTTGCTGCGCGGGCAGACGGCGGATTTGCGCCCCGGCCTGGGCGCATCCTGGGCCATGGCCATGACGGCCGTCAGGAAGAAAAAGGGCAACGCTATCCGTAATCTCATTTGGTTCTCCTCAGAGCGAACTTACAGAACGTTCCACCAGTGCCGCCATGCAGCGTAGAAGAAAAACTCGCCCGTGCACATAATCGCCGCAAGTGCGGGGACGGCGGCCCCCCAGGCGATAGATCGTCTCCGCGGCTTGAACAGCCAGCTCAGAATCAGGATATCGGCCAGGAAGTGCGAACCGATCAGGCCCACAACCGCCAGCAGGGACACCGGCCAGAACAGAAACGCCCAACCCGATTGAATGGCAAGGCTCACCGGGAGCAAGCCGGCAAGCAGACAGAGAAACCGGAGCCTGTCCTTGCCGTCCCACGAGCGACACTCCATCCCCAGCAGCCACCCGCGTGTCAGGGGAAAGGCAAAGGTCGCGATGGCGAAACCAAACGAAAGCCCCAGCAGCAGTCTCGGGTACTCCGACAGGGCCAGCGCGCCGTACAGCCCTGCAAACCCGCAGGCGCCGAACAGAACGATCAGGAGGATGTTCAGCGCCAAGAGCTTTCCCGAAACCACTGTGCACCGACGCAGCCGAGTGCATGCGAAGCCGGCCATCGTCAGGAGAAAACCCACGTAGACACCGGTGCACCGCGCACAAAGCGGCAGCGCTGCGCCGCCGAACCAAAACGTTCGGTCGGGCAGCGTGTGGCAGACGGAAGAGCAGATTCTCTCAATGACTTCCAGCATGGGATGCGCCAAGGCGTCGAAGGGTTATTCCTTTGCGAACTTCTCCTTGATCTTCGTCAGCAAGCCTTTCGCCTCTTTCGCTTCCTTGCTGTTGGGGAATTCCTTGAGCAGGCTCTGCAGCGCCTCGGTGCTCTTCTTCGGGTCGAGAAGCTTCTCCGAGTACACCTCCGCCAGATCAAGAAAGGCGGCGGGGTCCTTTTTCTTTGTCAGTTGCCCGGTCAGTTTCTGCGCCTTGGCCAGCGCTGCCTCAATCTCTTTAATTCGCGTTCGTGACTGTTCCGCAATCGGGTCTTTACGGAAAAGTTCCGCCAGGCCGCCCCAGATGGCCAGGGCGTCGCGGTATTGCCCCAAGGCGACATGGCATTGCGCAAGTTGGAACTGGGCCTGGCGCTCGGCCTTCGGGTTCGGCCGGGCGAAGGAGAGGCTGTCGAGAAGATCGGCGGCGGCCTGCGGCCGGTTCAGCATCAATAGGCACTTCGCCTTGGTGATCATGGCGTCGCCGTAGGTCTTCGACGTCGGGAACCGCCGCGCAAAGTCGTCGGCATATGCAATGGCCCGCTTCGCGTTTTTGCGTGATTTGCCGAATGCCCCCCTGTCGCGCGCTTTCCCGGCCAGGCTCCCGTACTCCTCCACGAGCGCGGCCAGCGATGTCGGGTCCGCGCTAAGTTCCTTCTGCTCCGAGCCGTCGGCCCGGACCAATCGGACCACCCGGATCTGCCAGCGATACGCCAACCAGTTCCCATCCGGAGACCAGGACAGGCTCGCGACCTGCCCCCTGTCCTTCCCTGGCACGCGGGCGAGGACGCGCTCCTTGCCCCGTATCACATCTACGGCGACGATGGTGAACTCCCCGGTATCCTGGTCTTCCTTTTCCTGCCATCTCACAAAGGCCACCTGCTTGCCGTCCCGCGTCATCGCCGGATTGCTGACCTCCGCGTTTTTCTCTCCCAGTATGAAGGGGGTCTTCTTGCCGTCGAGGTCGGCGAGGAAGATACCATATCTACTTTTCATGGGTGACACTCGCGACGCAAACGCGATCTGGCGGCTGTTCGGCGCCCATGCGATTCGAACCGGATCGTCCACGTGCTTATAGTCGACGGGAATGTAATCGGCTATGGTTTTCTGCCCCGTTCCGTCGGCGCGCACCGCCATGATCTTCGCGCCTGTTTTCATCATCCGGGTGAGCGGATCGTTGGACTTGAAAAGGCAGGCGATCCACACCCCATCCGGCGACCACTGCGGGTACATGGCATTTTCGAGAACGACCTTCGTGTTCCCGTTCAGGTCCGTCATCATGACCTTTGTGTCCTTTCCCCGTGCCATGTGATCGAAGGCAAGCCTCTGGCCGTCGGGCGACCAGGTCGGCGCGAGCCGGGCCACGCGCAGTATCGTACCGGTATCATCGCGGCCCACAGGCACAAAGGTGTCGCAGACCTTCGCGGTCTTCTTCGACTTCATGTCGTACAGGACCAGCGAGGCCTTCATCCCCGTCCCGGCGTCCGGTTTTTGCGGCAGGGACTCGGCGTCGGTCTGTATGAAGGCAATCTTCGCGCCGTCCGGCGACCACGCGGGCGCGCTAAAGGCGGCTTTGCCGGCGGCGATGCGTTCGCCCCGGTTGGCCGTCACATCCACCAACCACAGCTCGGGGACCAGTTCCCCCTCCTTCTCCCCTTCCACCGATTGGACGAACGCGACGTACTTCCCGTCCGGCGACCAACTGATGGGGGAGTAACAGGCAAGCGCATACACAAACAGCGAGAGGACAACGGCCAGCGTCAATCGCCTTGCGGTGGTTCTGCTCATAGCATTCTCCCTTGCGATGTCTGATGGGCGCAAGAAGCTTGTTGGTCAAGAATTATACCATGACGGCACAACAAAGTGCAAAGCTGGATTGCCGTCACGACGCGTGATGCGGTTCCACAGGGCCGAGTTGAACACCCTCAGCCCGTGGCGGAAAAGCGCCCGCCGCACGCCGCGCTTCCGCGCATCGCGCTCGAAGAGCAAACGGCGTATGCCCCGCGCACCGTCCCGGATCCACCAGAGTGCGGCGTGCTTGTGGAAGATGTCCTGCAACCGGGCCGCCGTGAGGTCCTTCGACCGCATGACGGGCGTGATGAAATTGTAGGCGCGCAAGTCATCGACCTCGATGGCGTTCCGGCGGACGGCCTCATCGCGGACGGGCGTGCCGGGGTTCGGCGTGACGGGGATAAAGAAGGAATAGTCCATGCGCTGGGCGGCGGCGTATTCCAGCAGCCCGGCGATCGACTCCTCCGTCTCCTCCCAGACGCCGTAGATGAACGTGCCGATGGTATCGACCTCGGGATAGTTCTTCCGGAGGATCGCGAAGGCCTCGGCCGTGACATCCGGTGCATTGTTGTGTTTGCCGAACCTGCGCAGATCGACGTCCCGGATCCGCTCCACGCCGATGATGGCCCGGCGGAGGCCGGACTTCACCTGCTTCTTGAGGATGCCGAGTTTCTCGTCGCGGACGATGCAGTCGGCCCGCATCCAGGCCGAGGCCATGACCTGCATGTTGCGGCGGACCATCAAGGTGCAGAATTCATCGCTCCATGCCGGGTCGGCGTTCCAGCTCGGGTCCACCCAGCCGAGGGTCTTCCGGTCGTACCGCTCAACAAGCAAACGCACCTCCTCGAAGCTCCGCGCGCCGCTCTTGGTGCGCAGACGGGGTCGGCATGCGCCGTTCGTCTCGTCACCCATGTGCCGCCAGAGGATGCAGAAGCTGCACGTGTCGATGCAGCCCCGGGAGTGCTCGATGGCCGCAAGGTTGGGATGGTTCCTCGACCCGCGACCGTAGCGATCCATCGGCAGCATGTCATAGGCAGGGCTCGGCAGTGTGTTCAGATCCTCTATGAGAGGCCGGGGGGACGTCTGCCGAATCTCCCCGCCGTCGTGATAGGCGATGCCGAGGACACGCGCCGGATCGGGGGCCTTGCGCAGGAGCTCGCGCACGAGATCGGAGAGAGTCTCCTCCCCTTCGGACCGGACGATGAAGTCGACGGGATGGTTGAGCAACGTGTCCTCGACGGCATAGGCGAAATAGCAGCCGCCGGCGATGACCGTCACGTCGGGTCGGACTTCCTTCGCCAGGCGCGCGAGGCGGAGGGCCTCATGGGCCGAGACGGTCTCCTCGCCAATGCAGAGAAGGTCCGGCATGCCCGAGCGGAGAAGTTGTTCGAGCGAGCGCCACCCCATCTTCAGCGCGGGGCAGTCGATGATGCGAAGGGCGAGATCGGGCATCCGCTCGCGGAGGACCGCCGCCATCGAAGCGAAGCCGAGCGGCTGCCAGAAGGCGCTGGTCTCCGAGTTGAAGGGCCAGATGTATCGAGGGGTCTTGACAAACCAGAGATTCACCCATCAAACCTCGCCCAGGCCGGTGGGTCTGTGAGCCGGTGCAGCATCTCCCCTGCCTTGTGGACACAGAGCACGCCTTCGTCCTCGCGGTTCTCGAAGTCGTCCGGATTGATCGAGTCCGGATCGCGGTAGCCCAGGTTCACCCGGTCGCACCGCTCCTTGGGGATGCGCGTGGCAAGGGTCACATTCACGCGTGGCTTCTCGACACCGTTCTCGTAGGCGCCGATCCCCTTCACGTGCGTCGAGTGCGCCGTCACGCCGCGGGGGTAGCCCTTGAACTTGTCCCACTGCGCCAGGAAGTATTCGATCGTATGGTAGCCGATCTCGTCGATGATCTTGCCGTGGGTGTAGGAGATTTCGTCGATGTGCGGCGCGTAGATGATCAGCTCGCCCCCGTCGGCCACCACCGGCTCCAGCTTATACATACACTTTCCCCCCGTCCAGATGTCGTCGTACATCTCCGGCGACATGGAGAGGATTTGCTTATACGGCTTGTCCTTGTAGACGATGTGCAGCTTGTCCGACAGGTCCGACGCGTCGGCCCATGCGTCCTCCGGCGCGCCGATGTAGACCCCGTTCAGCTTCCCGAAGTGCGCCACAATGCTCACGCAGAGGCGCTGCACCGGCACCATCGCGGCGGCCGTATCGACCACCTTCCGCACCGGCGTGTACTTCGTGCCGTTGATCTTCGGGTTCGTGATCACCGCCCCGAGCCAGTGGAACGAGTCGATCAGCTCCTTGCCGGAGATGCCCGGGAAGATGTACTTGTTCCCGCCGCTGAAACCCACCACCTCGTGCGGGAAGGTGGGGCCGATGATCAGGATCACATCGTAGTCGAGGACCATCTTGTTCAGGGTCACCGGGACCTCCTCGCGCATGCGGCCCTCGGAGATCTCCTCGATCATGTCCTCGGTGAACTTGCCCACCTCGGCAAAGGTGTCCGGCTTCTCCCAGTGGTGGTTGAAGAGGCGCATCTTCTTGTAGTTCGTCTGCCACTCCTCGCGGGTCAGCTCGCACCGTTCGAGGATCTTGTCCTCGGACAGGGGCGGGTGCGTGCCGAGGGCCACGAGGCAGTCGAAGAGCCCGCACTGCTCGCCGATCGTGTCGTAGACCATCTTAATCACCATGCCGATCGGGCCGCTGCGGGTGTGGTCGGGGATGAGCGCAACTACCTTCTTGCCGTCCCACTTCTCCTGGGCCAGGCCCCTGGCGATGGTCTCGCGCGCCTCGTCTTCGGTCAAAACCTTGTCTTCATAACCCAGTCCAACTGCCATATCACCATCTCCCGCAAATGCGAAAATTCGGAAACCGCGTTCCTCTCTGCCGCCATCCTATCACAGGCGGATGGGTGTGTCAATGTGTCCGGTCGGGCGCGCCCTCACTCGCCTTCGATCTTTTCCGCCCTCCCATCGGGATAGACCCAGTAGAACTGCCCCTTCGGTCCGAAGGTCAGGGGGATGGATTTGCCATAGGCCTCTATCTTCTTCTCAACGATCTTGCCCTGGTTGAAGGAGATCGTCCGGACAAGGGCCTTCTCAGGTGTCTGCACGCCGGACCATGTGGCCGTTTCCGCACCCAGTTGCGACCGTGCGCCCGGGACTTCGAAGTTCATGGGCTTGGCTTTACGCAGGAAAGAGTTGAAGCGCAGCATGTCGCTAAAACCCTCCTGCACGCCCTTGACGTCGTAGCAGAATTGCCCCATCTCGGCGTACTCGGGATAGGGGTAGTCGGCGGGGAACTCGCCGATCTGAGCGTCCACCCAGATGGCGAAGGTCTCGGCCCCGCGCAGCATCATGTGCCGCGCCATCTCGCTCATGACCCAGGGCTCCGGCAGCTTGCGGCCCTTCATCACAAACTTCAGGTATGAGCCACCGAGCCAGACGTGCGGCCAGGGGATCAGAAGCTCTCCCTCGCGCCTCACCGACGCCGCTGGCGAGAAGCCTTCCAGGCAGCAGAAGAAGGCGTTCCAGTTCATCTTGTCCTGGTCCCTGCCCGCGCCGCCCCAGCCGGCGTTCATGTAGACACGGGGCATCAAGACGTTCAGGCCGCTGCCCTCGTAGCCGTAGGCCGGCCACCGGCCCTCGGGCCGCGGAACGCGATTGATCGGCCAGGCGTAATAGTTGCCGATAAAGAGGTCGGGAAATACGGAACGGGCGGGATCGCAGAGGGCCTGCTTCGTGGCGCTGGCGCGCGCCTTGTTCACCACGCCGACATAGCCGTCGAGTGTGGACAGGGCCTCCTTGCCAAAGGTCTCGATGCAGCGGGGGCACTGCGCCGCCATCTCCATCTGCTTCCTGACATTTTCTTCCCGGTCGGCCGCGTTCCGCAGATATGCGCCGGATTCGAAATCAACCAACAGGAGTTTGAGCTTGATGCCATTTTCCTTGAGCGCCCGGAGGGTGTCGGCGGTCCGTGCGGCCGCTGAGGGGATGCGTTTGTGGGTCATCATGAGAGCCGGGCAGGGGTAGTGCTCGCTTTGCTCGGCGGGCGGTTGGTGGGGGCATTTGTACCGGCCGTTCCGGGCCGTTGTGTAGAGCGTCTGCACCCAGCCCTGCGGAAGGATGCAGACGGGGAAGCCTTGGCTCTGCCAGAACTTGAAGATCGGGACGTAGAGCTTCGCCTTCTCGGGATTCACGCACGCGTTGCACGTGGGCAGGAAGCCGCGGTCCACGAAGACTTTTTGATTCTCCTCTATGTTCCCTGCCTCCATGCCGAGAGGGAGGTTGCGGTTCTGCCAGGTGATGATCGGCAGACGGTCGCCGAGGGGATGAGTCAGGGGCTTGATGTGCTTGCGAATCTTCTCCAGCGCGCGCGCCTTTTCTGTTTGGGCAGTGGCGCACGTTGCGAGGGCCGCAAGGGCTGAGAGAAATGCAAGGATCTGGAGTATTCGGGACAGTGCAAACTTTCTCATCTGACACCTCCTGTTGGGCTTCTCTGCTGGCTGTTTTCCCGTGGTCTTCTCAGATGGTAACCATTTAGCCAAGTGTTGGTGAGGGCATATTGAGGCGGCAAGCCCCATCATTGCGAGCTTGCCCTACAGAAATATCGGGGGCCAGGTGCCACGCTCAAACTTGTTTGAGCGTGTCTTGCGAACCGCCAGGCACCCCGCCGCCTGCACGCTCAAGCCGGAGCTTGAGCGTGGCACACAACCTGTACTTGGCTAAATGGTTACCTCAGATGAAGTCTATCCGAATGCGGTCCCGATTTCAAAGGAAGATCCGGATGCGGCGCCGATGTGATTGTGCTCCATGTGGGGAATTCGCTTGAGCCGCTCCTGGCCGCGCGCTATGCTATTCTGCCGTTGCGTGGGTTCTCAAGACAAAAGAGGAACAAGGAATCAACATGAAACCATTCCGATTGACATGCGTTGTCCTGTTTTGCGTTGTGGTTACAGCCCCGGCTGCATTGGCGGAAGGCGAACTCAAGATCGAACATCTCTCGGCCAAGCCGCGATTGCAGGAGGATCTCAAGACCTACACCATCGAGGTGCGATTCACCACGAACCTCCCGGCCGTCGCTACGTGCCGGTATGGCACGGACGATCGGTGTACCGAGACGATGAAGCCCGAGCCGGAGGCCTGTCGAAACCACCGGTTCGACATCGCAGGCATTCCGTCCGACCAGAGACGGTCTGTCCAGGTGACAGCGAAAGCCGAAGAAGGACCGAAAGTGTCGAGTGAGGTCATCGAGGTCAAGCCGCCCGGGATGTTTCCCAAGGGCAGCGCGAAGACGCTGCATGTGCCCCTGACCGTGACGGAGACGGAGGGAATGGCTCGGAACGAACCCGTCACCTTCGGCGTCCCCCTCCCCAAGGGCGCGCTCGGCTGGGCGCACATGGCGCGGCTGATGGATGGCGAACAGGCCCTCCCCATCGCCACGCGCGCGCTGGTTCGCTGGCCGGATGGGACGATCAAGTGGCTGCTGGTGACTTCGAAGGTCAAGGTGGGAGCGAATCAGACGAAGAAGCTCAAGCTCATCATCGGGGCCGAGTCCCAGCCGATTCTATACCGAACCGGCTCGATGGTCATACGGGATGGGGAGAGCATCATCGTCGGCATGGGCGATACCAGGCTCGTCATCAATACAACCACGGGATTGGGTGGGTTGTACGTCAACGACCGGATCGTGTCGGCCCTCCCCGTGTCGCGTCTGACGGCCGTGGATGGAACGATTTATACCGGCAAGGTCGAGACGGTGGAGGTGGAGGAGAGCAACGCGCAACGCGCGGTAATCAAGGTGAGCGGGCACCATGTCAATGAGAAGGGCGAGCCGTACTTCGGGTTCACGCTTCGCTACTTCTGCCACTTCGGCGATCCCTTCGTCCGTGTGGATCACATCCTCCAGCACGATATTGTCAAGCCGGAATACAAGTACGGCGACGAGATGAAATCATTTGCCGCGCTCGACCTGGTTTTTGGGCCGGCCGAGTCAAGAGGACCGGGGAAGGTTCTCCTTGAGGGCGACCGCATCGCCGAACTGGGCGAGGGGCAACGGCTGTTTCAGCACTTCGACGACAAGTGGCTTATGGGTGATGAACAAGGCAAGCGCTGCCCCGGCCTGGTGAGCAAAGGCGCACTGAGCGTTGCCGTGCGCGACTTCTGGCAGCAGTGGCCGAAGGGCCTGCATGTCGAAGGGGGGAAGCTCGTCATCGGCCTCTACCCAAAGATCGAGCCGAAGGACCGCTATGCGAACAAGCCGAACGAGGAAATCCTCACCTTCTACCTGCGCGACGGAAACTACACCTTCCGCTCGGGTTTCGAGAAGCGCCATGAGCTCTGCTTCGGGCCGAGCGACGCAGCGACGCCGAAGGAAATTCTCGCGCGGGTCAATTCTCCGTTGCTGGTGACGGCGAACCCGAAGTGGTACTGCAAGTCGGGTGCGCTCTTTGGCATCGCGTCGGACGATCCGAAGGAATTCGCCATGTACGACAAGATCATGAGCGATGGGATCGACCAGTACTTCGACCTCCGCAAGGCCCGGCACTGGTACGGCCTGATGAACTTTGGTGACACCGAGGGCGGGCGCTCCCATAGCTGGCGGAACATCGAATACGACACGCCGCACGGCCTCTTTACCCAGTACTTCCGCACCGGCGACCGGCGCTTCTTCGTCGCCGCCGAACAGGCCTCGCGCCACAATGCCGACGTGGACGTGGTGCACTATGCCGCCGGACAGGTGGCGGGGCCGGGTCCCGGGCGGCGCGTGGGGCAGGCGTGGGTGCACTGCATGGGGCACACCGGCGGATACTATCCTTACAACCATCTCGGCATGACCCTCTACGCCACCGGCTACTGCACCAACCGAGGCCACATGTGGAACCAGGGCAACCTGGAGTACTACTTCCTCACCGGCGACCGCCAGGTCCACCGCAGCGCCATGCAGCTTGGCGGCTGGGTGTGCGGGTGGAACACGACGGAGTTTTCCTACGGCAACGCCCGCGTGCCGGGGTGGATGGGGATCATCGCCATGTCCACCTACTTCGCCACGTACGACGAGTTTTATCTGAACGGTATGCGTTTGATGTACGAGGAGGTGAAGGCGAAGGGCGACCCGAAGTACGGCCTGTGGATCCACAAACTCGGCGGCGGGCACTGCCGGTGCCAGGAGAAGCATCATGGCGAGGCGGGGTTCATGGCGGGCGTGCTGATGACGGCGTTGAAGTACTTTTACCTCGCCACCGGGGACAGGGAAGTGGCGGAACGGATTGTCAAGATTGCGAATTACCTGGTGGACCACATGTGGGTCCCGGAGGAAGGGGCCTTTCACTATACCACCTGCCCCAACACCGGCGTGAGTCCCATCCTTTCGTTGATCGAGGCCAACGGTCTGGCCTTTGCCGCCAACTACTCCCATGACAAGCGGCTGATGGATGTGACGCGGGAGGCGTTCATCAACGGGCTGATCGCCTTCAAGAAGGGTGGCCCGGGCAATGGCATCTGCTACGGCCTGCCCATCTGCTCGGCGCCGATGGCGATGTACGAGATCAGCAAGTTCCCCGGCCCAAAGTTGAACGAGGTGTATGACCTGATGGAGAGGGCCGCGCTGAATCCCGCGCGGCGGCCCGTTCCCGCCCTGATGCCGAACCCCGACTTCGAGGAGGATACCCGGGGCTGGACGGTGCGCGGCGACCTGAAGCTCAGTCGGAACACAGACGCCCCCCACACCGGTCGGGCGTCGGCCATGGCGTCGGGAGAGATCAAGGGACAGAACGAGTACTTCGTCACGCGCTATGCCTGCGGGCCACCGTGGGAGATTACCTGGCTCGAACGAGGCAAGACCTATCGTATGCAGCTCTGGCTGCGCGTGGACCGGATCGGCGAGGGCGTGCCCGGTCCGCGGCCGAGGGTCGCCATGCGGGCCAAGGGCCGGACGCAAGGGGCGTTCTACACGAACCGATACGACCTGACTGGCCGGGGCGCGTGGCAGCTCCTCCAGACCGAGTTCACCGTTCCCGACTACTACGACGCCCTCTACATCGCGGTAAGCACAGACTCACGAGAAGAACAGAAGGACGTCTTGATGTATATGGATGACGTGACGATCGTTCCGGTCAATACGCCCAAACGCGAGACATACGTCTATCCGGCCTGTTACGCAACCGACGCGAAACTCACCGGGGGTTTGGCGCTTGTGGACGACAAAATGCAGCGCGGATGGAAGGCCGTTGGGTCGCCGAAGGGCCGGGCCGGCACGGCGCGCTTCCCTGTCGAGATTCCCTTGTCCGACACGTACCGTATCTTCGCCCGGGCCAAATCGCCGGAGGGGGAGGCGGCGCTGGAGGTCACGGTTGACGGCAAACCGGCCGGCACATTCCGAATCGCGAAATCTGCAACCTACAACTGGCTTGAACTCTCCGGCGTTTGCCTCTCCTTTGAGGCAGGCAGGCATGTCGTCTCCTTTTCGTTCGGTGCGGGCCAGTCGGTTGTTCTTCAGAAGATATGCCTGACGAACGAATTGTCTCCGCAGGCTGGCAAGTGAGGCGCCGCAAGACAGACAGCGGAGTATTCGGATCATGACCGTCCTCGCGAAGCTGGCCTTTCCCTTTTTTGCCGTTGTGCTGCCCCTGTTCCTCGGCGCGATGATCGGTCATCGAATCCCCGAGCGGGATCGCTGGAGCCAACGTCTTGTATTTGCCTCTCTCGTCGTGGGTTATCCGCCGGTGACGTTCCTCGCCGGCTGGAGTTTGCACCTGGAGTGGGATTTGATCTGGCTGCCCGTGGCGGGGATGGTCATCTCGCTTATGGGGCTGGGCATCGGCTGGATCCTGAGCCGCTTCCATGCGTGGAAGGACCCCCGCAGTCGGGGGGCTTATATCTTTGGCGTGGGGCTCAACAATATGGGCAACACGGGCGGGTCGCTGGTCGCTTTCGCGCTGCTCGGCGAGCAGGCCTTTGCCCAGGCGACGCTGGTGGTCCTCCACTGGCAATTTCTGATCTACCTGATCTGTTTTCCTCTTGCCAAGGGCTGGGCGGGCGAACTGAAGACGCTCTCTCTCCGGGACGAATTTGTGGCCGCTCTACGCGATCCCCGCCTGCTGCCGCTTGCGGGGCTGCTCCTTGGCCTCTTGGTGAACATAGCGGGGGTTGACCGTCCCGATGCGCTCCGTCCTGTGACCGCCATCGGCATGGCGTTGACCGCATTTGCGGCGGCCTTTGCCGTGGGGATCAGCGTGCGGACGGAGAAGCTTGCCGACTACAAGCCGCTCTATGTGTCGCAGTTCGTCGGCAAGTTCCTCCTCCTCCCCGCCGTCACATGGGTGCTCTGCATGGCGGCCGGGCTCTCGCCCATGGTGGTGAAGATCTGCCTGATCCAGGCATCATGCCCGCAGGCATTCTATGCGGTGTTTCTCGTCCATTTCTTCCACCTTGATCAGCATCAGGCCAATTCCATGTTTATCATCAACTCGCTGCTCTATCTTGTCTTTGTGCTTCCCCTCCTGGTCTGGTTGCTTTGATTTGGAAAAGGGGGCGCGATGCGACTTGACTCCGTGCGGAAAATGATCTAAAGTGATGTGAGACGGAGGATATTTGCGCCATGGCCAAAGTGATCGAAGTTGAAGGCCCGCACGCCGGCCGGGAATACACCCTCAACGAGGCGACGGTCTTCGGTCGCCGCCTGGACACGGACATCCGCGTTCCTCTTCCCACCGTATCCCGTCGTCACGCCAAGATTACAGAGACGAGCAGGGGCTTCGTCGTCGCCGATCTCAAAAGCGGGAACGGCACCATCGTGAATGGCCGACGGATCAACCGTACAACGCTTCTGAAACATGGAGATCAGATTCAGATCGGCACCGCCCTTTTTGTTTTTCGGATTGAGGACGTTGCGGAGCTTCGAGCCCTGACCGACTCGACCATTTCCTTTGTGGAAAGCGACCCGGTTGCAGAATCCACCCTCCTGGCGGCCATCGAGCCCGATGAGGTCCAACCTCCAAAAGAGGAAACGCAGCACGCGCCTCGGGAGCCGGCCATCGACGCGGTGCAGACGACCGTCCCTATCGACATCGGCGATTCCCCGCCCACCGCCCTCGACCTGCAGCAGCTCCTGCCGGAGATACTGAGCGACCTGTTCCGCATCTTTCCCATCGCCGACCGGGGGCTGATCATGCTCCTGGACCGATCGGGGGAGGCGCTTCTCCCCGTGGCGGCGAAGTCGCGGGCGGAATCGGGCGAGGAGCAGATGATCGTCAGCAGAACAATCGTGAATAAGGTCCAGGAAACGCACCGTTCCCTCCTCAGCGCCGATGCCATGTCGGACAAGCGCTTCGGAAAGAGGGAGAGCATTGCGCGGCTCCAGGTTCGTTCGGTGATGTGTGTGCCCCTTCTGCGGAGCGGCGAGTTTCTCGGACTGATCTATATTGACACGAGCCGCAGCGAGTCGAGATTCACTCCCGACGATCTTAACCTCCTCACGGGCATGGCAGGACAGGCGGCCCTGGCGATCCAAAACGCGCGGACGTACGATGCGCTGCTCAAACAACGGCGGATCGAGCAGGAACTCCATTTCGCGCAGGAGGTGCAAAAAAGCTTTCTCCCGCACGAGCTGCCGGAGATACCGGGGTTTGAGTTCGGGGCTTGGTATGGCGCGGCGTTGGAGGTAGGCGGCGACTTCTACGATTTTATCAGGATGCCGAACGGCGGGCTGGCCATCGCCCTCGGCGACGTGTCCGGCAAAGGGCTGCCTGCGGCCCTGCTCATGGCAAAGCTCATGGGCGACCTGCGGTCGTTTGCGCTGAGCGACGGCGACCCGGCGCGCGTACTGACCAAGCTGAACCGGCAGATCGCCAAGAGCCGAACGCCGCTGGGGAGGTTCGTCACGCTGCTCTACATCCTGCTCGACCCCGCCAGTGCGGATGTGTGTGTCGCCAACGCGGGCCACCCCCCCCCACTATTGAGAGCGGGAGACAGCGGCGCCCTAAGACGCTTGGACAAGGTGGTCTCCGTCCCACTGGGTGTCATCGAGGACGTCGACTTTCACTCCGAAACAATCCGTCTGGGTTCAGGCGATTCCATCGCAATCTTCACCGATGGCGTGACGGAGGCCATGAACGGAGAAAGCGAACAGTTCGGGACGAAACGCCTGGAGACCGTCGTGGCCGAATCTCCATCGGCGCCGCGAGCCATGATGGACAACATCCTGCTGGCGATCAATGAGTTCGTTGGCCTGGCCTCTCCCAGCGACGACCTGACGCTGGTCTGTTTCGGCCGAAAGCAATAGCCCTCCGTGCCGCCCCGAGGGACTCGCCGAAGACGGCAACACTCTTGTAGCCTGGGGGCCGCCCACCAAAGCAGCCGTGACCAATCCTGCAACACCGCAGGGCGCGAGTGTCTAAGACTGAGACGCCCAGTTCGCCGCGCCGGACAGGTGTGCCGTACTGAGGCGAGACGGGCTCCTCCATAACGGCTTCGCTTCTAAGCCTTTACAATCTTTTGCCATGTTTTCTTTTCTTGTCGCGAATTTTGGTATTCATTTTGCACCACTCAGCAGCATCTTCGTCGCGCTTCAATCAGGCCAAGAGAGGAGAAGGCACAATGAGTCCGACGGTATGCACCCACCTGAAGAAGGCCTATTGCGGGGCAAAACACTACGTTCTTCGCCGGTGCACGCACTGCCGGAAATTCCTCGGAATCATCCTGATCGATGCGTATCACATCGTCGCGCGTACGATGTGTTGTGACTGCTACAACGCCTCGGTGCGTTCCCGGCACGAACACTGATCGCCTTTCCTATCCCTCAACTTCGACTTTGACACCGCCCTCGAAGTATGTTCAAATCCTCCCTGTTCTTGGGACATTTATTAACAAGGAGGACAGGGACGATGAGACGAATCCTTACCGGGCTTATGCTCGTGGCTTTCATCGCAAGTTGCGAAGACGTCGACCTGAGGTGGGTCACGCTCCCCGAGGGGGTGACGGCCTTGAGCCGCATCGGCATCTACCGCGTGGCCTACCAGCGCTACGGGCAGGACGTGGTGGAGATGCCCCCGTCGTGGAGCGGCTACTTCACCCCGGACTCGGGCATCGCCTTCCAACAGATACACCAGGAGGAAAAGCCCGGCCTGCTGCTGCACTGCCCCTGGCGCGGGGGGACGGGCGCGGTGTTCGTCGAGTATTCCCTGGTGTTCCCGAAGGTGACACCCATTGCGCTCGACTTTGCCATCACCATGCGGCCCGACGTCGTCGGCAAGAGCGATGGCGTGACGTTCACCGTCGCCCTGACCTGCGATGGCGCGACAAAAAAGTTGGTGCATGAGCACTACGCGGCCGGCACGCCGAAGCCCTTCCACTTCGACCTGTCGAGCTACGCCGGTAAGAGGGTGGTGCTCCGCATCCAGACTGAGCCCGGTCCGGCGAAAAGCGCGAGCTTCGACTTCTCCCGCTTCATCGATCCAAGGATCACCGTGGGAACCAAGGCCGAAGTGCGCGAGGACACGGTCGCGCGCATGACGAACACGAAGGCCTACCGCGTCCTCTCGCGGGTGAACCTGACGCGTGTGGTCAACGACCCGGGGCGGGGCATCGTACCGTCCTACAAGATTCGGAACTACAATGAGGTCAAGAAGGGACTTGGCGGAGAATACACGCTGAGCTACCAGGCCGACGACTGCAAGCTCGTTTACCGATACACACCGAAAACGGGGACGCTCGATGATTTCATCTGCCGCATCGATGACACAAAGCCCTTCCGCCCCTGCTCCAGCGGCGGGGTCTTCTTCGAGGTGGACGGCAAGAAGGTGCGACCGAAGGCGAAGCTGCTCTCGCACAAGATCGAGAAGGATAGGATCGTGGCGACGTGGAAGTACTCCGCCGGCGACCAGTCGGCGACGGTCGAGTGGCGCTTCGGCATCAGCGGGAAGGCCCTCGTCATCGAAGCCAAGTCGGATGATCTGACCATCAGCAAGTTCTCACTCGGCCGCGTCGGGGCCGTGGATTTCAGGAAGAGAATCTCGATACCCTACCTCGCCGGGTGGGCCTACCAGTGCGCGGACTATCTTCCCGTCCAGAACGCGTTTGTTCTTGCCTACATCGACTGGACGAAGTCGCATGCCTCCCGCTCGCCCGCCACGGAGTCGTACTACATCAAAAAGTTAGACGGCAAGCGCAACGCGCTCCGCGAGTCCGGCTATGTCGCCGTCTCGCCGGACCTGGATGAAGTGCTGCCGAATATCCCTCATCCGCCGTCGCCCTACCTCAGACTCCTCGGCTCGAGGATGATGGTGGATATTTGGGGCGGGATGTACGAAGAAGACGCGAAGATGCTCGAAGAGTACAAGAGCTATGGCATGGATGAGATCGCGATCATCAAGCATGTGTGGCAGTGCTACGGCTACGACGTGAAACTGCCCGATCATCTGCCTGCGAATCCGCGGTACGGCGGCGACGAGAAAATGAAAATCCTGGCCGCCACAGCGAAGCGGCTCGGCTACGTCTTCTCGCTCCACGAGAACTACATCGACTTCTACCCCGACGCCCCCTCGTGGAACCCGAAAGATGTCGTCCTGACGCCGAAGGGTGAGTTCTCGAAGGCCTGGTATCACAAGGGAACAAAGGTCCAGAGCTTCGCCCTAAAGACAAACCGTATGCTGCATTACGCCAAGCAGAACTCGCCGGAAATCCACCGGCGTTTCGGCACGACGGCCGCCTACCTCGACGTGCACACCTGTGTGCCGCCGTGGCATCATGTGGACTACGAGGCCGACCAGGAAATGGCCGGGATGTACGCCGCAAAAGTGAAATATCAGGCCAAGCTCTTCCAGTTCGAGCGCGACACGCACAAGGGCCCGCTCTTCGGCGAGGGCGCGGGCCACTTCTACTGGGCGGGCCTTGTGGACGGCGTCGAGGCGCAGGTTCACGGCGGGGAGGATCACGATGTGTTAGTGGACTTCGATCTCCTGAAGATTCATCCGCAGATGGTCAACCACGGCATGGGCTACTACACCCGCTGGCTCCGCACCCGCAAGGAAACCAAGTGGGGCGTCGATGCGCCCACACCGGAGCAGTTGGACAAGTATCGCGCGCAGGAGATCGCCTACGGCCATGCCTCGTTCGTGGGATCGCAGCTATGGAAGAACCTGCCCCTCGTCATCCGGGAATACAATCTCTGCCAGCCGGTCCAGGCGCTTTACGGAGATGCGAAAGTCACGGAGATCATGTATGAGGTGGACGGGAAGTTCGTCACCAGTTCGGTTGCCGCTGTGGTCGGCGTGCTCGACCGCCTGCGCGTCAAGTATGACTCCGGCCTGGTCCTCCATGTGAACCTGCGCCAGAACGACTGGACCGTGCGCGGGCACGTCCTGCCGCAGTACGGCTTCCTGGCCGAGGGGCCGGGCACGCTGGTTTACACAGCGAAGCGAGACGGCGTCATCGCCGATTTCGCACGGACAAAAAACAGCCTCTACGTCGATTCGCGCACGGAGATCGTCGCGCCCTGGACGCGCAACCAGAAGAACGTGGAGCCGAGGTTGAAGGCGTTCAAGTATCTCGGCGGGCGGAAGTTCGCGATCACGTATGAATGGCAGATCAACGACACCTTCGACAAGGACCTGCACTGCTTCGTCCACTTCTGCAACAAGGACGCGAAGCGGCCCGACGACATCGCTTTCCAGAACGACCACGGCCTGCCCAAGCCCACGTCGCAGTGGAAGCCGGGGATGATCCTGGCCGACGGGCCGTACACCGTCGAGATACCGGAGGACTGCCCGCTCGATTCGTTCGACATCCTCATTGGCCTGCACAAGGGTGGGCGGGTGAACCTGGCGGGCGTCTCGGCCGGCGGCGGGCGGATCGCCATCGGGCGACTCGCCGTCACGCGCAAAGATGGCAAGGTCACGAACATCAAGCTCGTCGGCATCGACGACCTGAAGAAGGAGCAGAACGAGAAGCGCAAGCGCTTCACCGACCGCCTCAATGTGGCCGGCAGGAAGATCGACTTCGGCTCCGTCGCGACGGACGGATCGTTCAAGGTCTTGGTCCGGGAGGACGGCCTCGAGCTGCTCCCCTTCCCGCGCGACCGGAAGTTCCGCATCGAGCTCGACCTCCGTCCCCTCCTCCCGAAGCAGCCCATCGCCAAGGCCAAGATCACAGCCGTCGATGCGAAGGGCAAGGCCATCGGGAACGTTGCCTCGAAGCTGGCCAACGGCAGGCTCACCTTCGACGCAGGAACGAAAGGGGCGGCGCGATATCAGATCAGGGCGGAATGATCTGTCCCGCAAGCCCGCGCGGCCGGATTGCCTAACACTTCGCCCGCAGCGCTATCAACTCCTCCGACGCGCCGATGGACTTGAGCAGGTCCAGGTACCAGGTGTGGAGCTTCCCGGCTACGTCGCCGTTCTCGCCAAGGACGTTCTTCTGCTGCCGGGGGTCGGAGGGGAGGTGGTAGAGCTGGGCCTCGCCATTCTCGCCGCCGCAGTGGTAGGACCACTCGCCGTCGGTGACGCCGCTATAGCGGATGAAACTCGGATCACCGGTGATGGAGCCGGAGCTGACGGCGCACTCCCGCACGCAACTTTCGTTTCCGCGAATCACCGGCAGGAACGACTTGCCGTGCAGGTTGCCCGGGATGTCCACGCCGGCCATGTCTAACATCGTCGGCATCATGTCCACCGGCTGGACAAGCGCGTCGAAGTCCCGGCGCTCCTTCATCTCGGGCAGCCAGACCAGGAGGGGAATCTTCGCGATCTCTTCGTAGAGCGGCCAGCCCTCCTTCGGTTTGAGGACGGTGTGCTTGCCGATGCGGCCCTGCTCGCCGAGGAGGAAGCCGTGGTCGGCGGTGAAGAGGATGGCCGTGTCGTCCATCATGCCCAGGTCCTCGATCTTCTGGAGAAGCAGACCCGTCCACCGATCAACGAGCGTCACCGTCCCGGCGTAGAGCGCGACAGCATGCTTGAGCTCGGCCTCGGTGAGGTAGTCCGTCCAATCGTATCGGGGCCAGATCACCTCCTCGCCTTCGTAACCGGGGTCGTACATGTCGGTGTACCACTGCGGCGGGAGCCAGGGCTCGTGGGTCTCGAAGGTGTCGATATACATGAAGAGCTTGTCGTGCTTGTAGTTGCACTCCAGCCAGTCGGCGGCGTTCTGCATCGTGACCGCCACGTATTCGTCGCGCTCATACCGGCGGATCGTTTTGTTTTTGAGAAACTGCGCGCAGCCGGCGGGGTTGCGCATCTTCTCAGGCTGGCAGGGCAGCTCGACCTCGATAGGATCGGTGACGGCTACGTCGGGTACCTGGCCGCGCGTCCAGGAGACGTAGCGGAATCCCTTGTGGTAGTTCATCCCCGGCGCGAGGAGCTGGAGATGATCGGAGAACAGAGCCGTGAGGTATCCGTTCTTCTGCAGTATCTCCGCTATCGACGTCTCCCCCGCCGGCATGGGGGCCCAGCCGTAGCTGTGGAAGACGTAACGACCGGTCATCAGGTCGGCGCGCATGGGGACAGTGGGGAACGAGCCGATGTAGGCCTTGTTGAAGACTGCGGCCCTCGATGCGAAGGCGTCGAGGCATGGGGTGCGGACCCGGTCGTTGCCATAGCAGCCGAGGTAGTCCTGCCGAAGTGTGTCCGCGACGATGACGATGATATTCAAAGCTTCTCCTCTTGTCTTCAGGTGTTCTTGGGCGCCATGTCACTGCGAGAAGCGGAGCGCCATTAACCGGGAGAAACTGGCTCCGCTTGACAATGTGGATCGATCACGACAGCAGCTCGTTCGCGATCTGGTTGACCCGCTTGCCGTCCACGGCGCCCTTGTGGTCGGCCATGATGCGTCGCATGACCTTGCCGATGTCGCCCTTCGATTCCGCGCCTTCCTCCTCGATGATCTTCTGAACCAGCGCACGGACGTCGTCCTCGGACATCTGCTGGGGCAGGTATTCCTCCAGCACCGCGATCTCGGCCTTCTCTTTCTCGGCGAGGTCCGTGCGGCCGGCCTTTTCGTATTGCTCGACGGAATCCTTCCGCGACTTGATGGCCTTCTGAAGAATTCCGAGGATGTCCCCCTCGGACAGGTCCTCGCCCTTGTCGATCTGCACGGTCTTGATGGAGGCGATGACCATGCGGATGGTCGAGAGCCGCAGCTCCTCTCTGGCCTTCATCGCGGCCTTCATGTCTTCGCGTAGTTTATCCAACATGGCAGCACCTCATGCAATCATCTTTCGTACCTTCGCGCTCGTGGGCTTCCGGATCACGCCGCGCTCGGTGATGATGCCGGCGATGTACTTCGCGGGGGTCACGTCGAAGGCCGGGCTGTAGACCTTCGCCCCCTTCGGGGCGGTGCGCTTGCCAAAACCCTCGGTCACTTCTTCTGCGGCGCGCTCCTCGATGGGGATCTCCTCCCCGGTCTTGAGCGTCAGGTCAAACGTCGAGGCCGGGGCCGCGACATAGAACGGCACGCCGTGTTCCTTCGCGAGGATGGCCACGCCGTACGTGCCGATCTTGTTGGCTGCGTCGCCATTGCCGGCAATGCGGTCGGCGCCGACCACAACGAGGTCGATCCTGCCCTCCTTCATCACCTGCGCGGCCATGTTGTCGCAGATCAGCGTGACGGGGATTTTCGCTTTCATCAATTCCCACGTCGTCAGCCGCGCCCCCTGGAGCAGGGGACGGGTCTCGTCGGCGTAGACCGAGATTTTCTTGCCCGCCTCATGCGCGGCGAACATCACGGCCAGGGCGGTCCCGTAGTCGCCTGTCGCCAGGCCGCCGGCGTTGCAGTGGGTGAGGATCGTGTCGCCCTTCTTGACCAGTTTCGCGCCGTTACGGCCGATGCGCCGGCAGATTTTCTTGTCTTCCTCGAGGATCGTCTTGGCTTCGTCGAGGAGGATCCGCTTCAGCTCGGGCACGGTCTTGTCGCTGTTCTCGTCGGCCACGCGTTCCATGCGATCCAGCGCCCAGAACAGGTTCACCGCTGTCGGGCGCGACGTGGCCAGATAGGACGTAACCTTCTTCAGGTCCTTGCGGAACTGTTTCATCGTCTTGGCCTTGGACTTCTGGATGCCCAC
Source organism: Planctomycetota bacterium (assembly GCA_013152475.1). GTDB lineage: Bacteria > Planctomycetota > Brocadiia > JAADGH01 > JAADGH01 > JAADGH01. Next base: position 146,138 of record JAADGH010000078.1, on the reverse strand, counting down.
CACGGTACCCATCGCGGCGGCAACGCCAATGGCCGGCGCACCGCGAACGACGAGGCGCTTGATGGCATCCCAGGCGCATTTCACATTGTCGCAATAGAGAAACTTGTACTGATTGGGCAGAAGGGTCTGATCGATCATCTTGATCTTCCCCGGTAGTCCGCCTACCCAGTCGATTGTCGGAACGGGCATGTGTCCTTACCTCCTCGTCTTCTTCTTGAGTTGCTGCTTCAGGTTCTTCGACTTCTTCGCCACGGCAGCGGCCTGGTCCTTCTTATACTTGGCCAGTTTTTTCTTCAACGCGGGATAGCCCGTGCTCAGGATTTGCACGGCGAAGATGCCCGCGTTCTTCGCGCCGGACTTGCCGATGCCCATGCTCGCCACGGGCACGCCGCCCGGCATCTGGACGGTCGAGTAGAGCGAGTCCACGCCTCCGAGGGCCGTCGTCAGCATGGGTACGCCGATGACGGGCAGCGTCGTCAGCGAGGCAACCACCCCCGCAAGGTGCGCCGCACCGCCGGCCCCGGCGATGATGACATCGTAACCGCTGCCCTCCGCGTTCACGGCGTACTCATGTGCCTTGTCAGGAGTTCGATGGGCGGAGATCACATCGACGTCATAATCCACGCCGAACTCATCCAGCACCTTCGCCGTCTCCTCCATCGTAGGCCAGTCGGAGTCGCTGCCCATGACCATGCCGATCTTCGGTTTCTTTGCCATTGCTCTTCCCGTCGTGACTGTGGGTCCGGAACAGAAAGGGTGAATTGTAGCCGAAGCGCACGGGGGGTTCAATCCTTTTTCGCCATGAACCATTTGACCTTGACAAAGAAACCAACCACTCGTATGCTACCCATCCCACGGCCCGCTGGCCCGGATTATCCGAAACGCAAAATGGAGTAACTCGTTTGAAGGTGGTTCACATAGACCTCGGCGACCGAAGCTACGACATCAAGATCGGTCGGGACTTGCTCGGCACGGTGGGCGGCGATCTGGCCGACCTCTGCGGTCCACGCAAGGTCGCCCTCGTAACCGATGAAAATGTCGAGCCGCTCTACGCGCCCGTGGTGAACGACAGCCTCAAGGCCGCCGGCTTCGAGGTCACACCCATCGTCCTGCCCCCGGGCGAGGACCAGAAGACCTTGGACGTTGCGAAGACGCTTTACGACCGCTTCATCGAATTCGGCATGGACCGGAAGTCTGTCGCCGTCGCCCTTGGCGGGGGCGTGATCGGCGATCTGGCGGGCTTCGCTGCGGCCACCTACATGCGCGGCATCCCTTTTGTTCAAATCCCCACCACGCTCCTGGCCCAGGTGGACAGCAGCGTCGGCGGGAAGACGGCGGTGGACCATACGCGGGGCAAGAACCTGATCGGCGCATTCCACCAGCCCATCGCGGTTTTCATAGATGCGAATGTCCTCCGAACGCTGCCGACGGAGGAGTTCCGCGCAGGACTCGTGGAGCTTATCAAGCACGGCTTCATCCGCGATGAGGAACTTCTCAAGTTCATCGAGGAGAACGCCGACGCCGTCGATGCCCTCGATCCCGACATCATGACAAAAGCCATCGCCCGGTCGGTCGAGATCAAGGCGGCCGTGGTGGAGGAGGATGAGAAGGAGCATGGTCTGCGGGCGATCCTGAACTACGGCCACACCGTCGGCCACGCCATCGAATCGCTCACGAGCTACACGAAGTACCGCCACGGGGAGGCGGTGGCCGTGGGCATGATGTGCGCGGCGCGGATGGGGCGGGTGCTCGGCCTCCTGACGGATGAGGACGTCGCCCGGCACGAGCGCATCCTCTCCCGGTTCGACCTGCCCGTGCGGCTCAGCGGCGAGGAGATCGGTCTCATCATGGAACAGATCTATCGCGACAAGAAGGCGGTATCCGGCACACTGCGCCTTGTGTTGCTGGATGGTATCGGAAAGACCGTCATCCGCGACGACGTACCGAAGGAGACCATTCGGCAGGCCATTGCGGAGACGTCGTGAGGCAACACGGAGGCCGCACCGTGGACCGACTCGAAGAGATGATTGCCAGGACGCAGCCCCCGGGGGGAGTGAGGGTGGAGTACACGCGTAACCGGCGGGTCGTTATCTCTCTGCGCAAGCGAAACGAGCAGATCGAATTCCGCGTTCACGAAATATTCCGGTGCGCGCCGCGCGAGGTGCTCGAAGCGATTGCTCGGACGTACTTCACGCGTACACGACGCGATACGCGCCGGCGGCTGAACCAGACCGTTCGGGCCTACATCAATGCAAATGAGGGCCGGATCGAGGAGATGGCGACCTCCGCCCGGCGCAGGCCGTTGCTCTACGGATACCGAGGCGATGTCTATGACCTGAGGGCGATCTTCGACGAACTGAACGCGGAGTTTTTCGGCGGCAGGCTCCGGGCCACATTGACGTGGTCGAAGCAGATCAACCGGCGCAAGCTGGGGACGTGGCGGGGCATACCGGGGCAGGATGGGGGTGTCATCCGGATCAATCGCGTGTTCGACGATCCGTCGGTGCCGCGTTTCTACATCCGGCAGCTTGTGCTTCACGAGATGCTGCACGGGGTGTTCTCCAACGAAAGGCGCAACGGCCGGATCATCCGGCACACAAGAGCGTTCAGGGAGTTCGAGCGAAGCTCGCCTATGTATGAGGCGGCGAAGCAGTGGGAAGAGAACCACCTCAACACCCTCTATCAGAAACGAATAAAACAACAAAGACAGAGAAGTCGTATGAGGAGTTGAAGTCATGGAAACAGCGATTCTTGGACGAACGGGACTGGAGGTCAAACGCCTCGGCTTCGGCGGCATCAAACTGCCGCGCGTGGAGAGCCCGGAGCTTGCCGCGCAGATCGTCGAGCGCGCCATCGACCTGGGCGTGAACTTCATCGACACGGCACGCGGCTACGGCCCGAGCGAGGAACGCATCGGTATGGTCATGAAGAAGCGCCGCGACGAAGTGGTCCTCGCGAGCAAGGTCATCCGCCGAACGCGCGAGGAGGCCGAGGAGGACATCGAAACCAGCCTGCGCAATCTCCAGACTGACCGCATTGACCTCTATCAGGTCCACGACCTGTCGCTCTGGGAGAACTACGAGAAGGCTACCGGCCCCGGCGGCGCGCTGGAGGCGGTGCAGGCGGCGCGCGATGCGGGCAAGGTCAGATACATCGGCGTGTCGGGCCATGAGCTCGACATCCTGGTCGAGGCGATCAACTCCGGCGTCTTCGACACGGTCCAGGTGGCTTACAACCTGGCCAACCGCGGGGCCGCCGAGAAGGTGATCCCCCTGGCCAAGGAAAAGGATATGGGCGTCATCAACATGAAGCCCTTCGCCGGTGGCATGATGCTTGCCGAGGTCAAACGAACGGACGAGGACGCCGACCTGCCCCAGATCACCGCCGAGGCGGGGCTGCGCTTCTGCCTGAGCCAGCCCGACATCACCGTCGTCATCCCGGGCATGCAGAAGCTCGAGGAGGTGGACGAAAACCTCGCCATCGCCGAGGCCTTTCGGCCTTTGTCCGACGAGGAGGCGGAGCAGTACATGAAAGCGGCTGCCTCCCTCGGTGAAGGCTTCTGCCGGGGATGCGAGTATTGCCAGCCTTGCCCGGAGGAGATTCAGGTTCACGAAATCATGCAGACCATCGGGCATGTCAAGCGGTTCCAGGGCGACTGGGACATCTTCCACCGCATGAAGCAGAAGTATCAGTCGCTGGAGAAGACCATTGCCGACTGCGCCGACTGTGGCGAGTGCGAGGAGAAGTGTCCCTTCCACCTGCCCATCCGCGAGACGATGAAGGAGGCCGAGGAACGATTGGGCGCGAAGAAATGATGAGACGATTCATTTTTCTCCTCACAACAACGGCCCTGCTTCTGGGTGGATGTTTCGGGTCGTGGTCATCCAGCCGACGAAGATCGTCCAGCGACCGTCTCCCCCGCCCGCCGAACAGCACAGTGCTGATGGAGGGGACGAGCTTCGATGTGAAGCTCCACACCACCCTCGACTCGGGCACGCGCGACATCCCCGCCACACGGGAAGGTGCGCGCTTCACGGCCACGGTGGTCCGGGGGGTGCCCGGCTCCATCCCGCCCGGCGCGACCGTGAAAGGGCGGGTGGACGACATCAAGCACATGATCAACCGGACATCCATGCGCCTCGTGTTTTACGAGGTGGTTCTTCCCGATGGTCGGCGTGCGTTCATCACGGCGACGCCGAAGTCGGGTCCAAAGATCGACATCGACGAACTCAAGGACAAGGGCACCGACGCGGCGAAGGATTTCCTCATCGAGAGGGGGATCGACGCCATCACGGCCGGCGTTTTCGCGCCGTTGTGGCTCGCAAAGAAGGTTGTCAAGGGCTACGATTTCGTGACGAAGGAAGAACGGATGATCCTGCCGGAAGGCTCGGTCATCACGATCAAACTTCGCGCCGACGCCTACATCCCGCGAAAATAGGAGCGCTCCATGTTCAAGCATGTCTTCGACGAGCTATCGCGCGAGCTCTCCGGCGAGAACGCCCGCAACATGGCCGGCGACATCTGGCGATGGGACCGGACGTGTTCCTTCTCCAGCTACTACAAGTCGGCGCGCTACTGCCGCGACCGCCTGAGGGAGGCCGGGTGTGAAGACGTCCGCATCATCAGCTTCCCCGCCGACGGCAAAACGACCTACGGTCAGCTTACCATCCAGAAGGCATGGGACTGTGCCGACGCTGAGCTGACGATTCTCGATCCGCCGGAGCATCGCGGCCGGCTGGTTTCCTATCGCGATGAGCCCTACTGCCTGGCCCAGGGCAGCCCGCCCACGCCGAAGAAGGGGATCGAGGCCGAGGTCATCGCGATTGGCAACGCCGCAAATGCGAAAAGCTGGAAGGGTGTCAGGGCGCGGGGCAAGATCGTGCTCATCGACACCTCACCCCGGAGCGTCCACGAGATTGCCGCGAAGCGCGGGGCCGCCGGCCTCATCACCGACAGCATGGGTACGAACCCGCTCGTACGCCCGACGCCGATGGACCTGCCCGATGCCACCGGCTGGCACACGCTGCGCCCCCAGGGCAAGTGCTTTGCCTTCGTGCTGTCGCCCCGGCAGGGCAAGGCGCTCCGCGACTTGATCGGCAAGGGAAAGCCGGTGCGCCTCCACGCGAAAGTAGAGTCCCGGCTCTACAACGGCCGCTCGGAGATGGTCAGCGCCGTTGTGCCCGCGCGAGGGAAGAATATGCAGGAGGTGGCTCTGATCGCCCATCTCTACGAGCCCGGGGCGAACGACAACGCCTCGGGCGCGGCGCTGTGCATCGAGATCGTCCGCGCCATCAACCGGCTGATCCGGCAGGGTCGTCTTCCGAAGCCGCGCCGGAAGATACGCGTCCTCCTGACGCACGAGTTCCAGTCGCTCAACTCCTACATCATCGCCCGACCGAAGGAGGCCCGGCGCATCATCGCCGCCGCGAACATCGACTTCGTCGGACAGGACCAGGACCTGTGCAAGAGCGCGCTGACCTATCAGGTGAACCCGGAATCCCTTCCCTGTTTCATCGACCATTACATGAAGGAAATCGTCGGACATTTCAAACGGCAGTTCCACAGCCCCAAAAACCCCAGCGGCCCGGCCTACTACAAGACCACAGCGGAACGGTTCTGGCGGAACGACAACATCATCTCCGACCCGTCCCTCGGCATCCCGAGCATCGCCTTCATCAACTGGCCGGACAGGTTCTACCACACCTCAGCGGACACGGAGGATAAGATTCACCCCCCGTCCATCAAGCGCGTCGGCGAGATCGCGGGGACGTGGGCCTATGGCATCGCCAGCGCCGGCCTGGCCGAAGCCAAATGGCTCGCCGATTGCGTCGCCTCATGGAGCGAGAAGAACCTGGCCGAAGGCGTGGAGCGCGTGATAGAAGAAACACGAACGAAGCGGGAGAGCATGACAAAGCCCAGGAACGCGGATTTCACCAAGCTGTTCCGCGATGCTCTCGCCTCGGCAGAACAATACATCGACTACTTAACCGACCGGGAGTTGAAAGCTCTGCTCTCCGTCGGCACACTTGTCTCGCCGAGGAAAGCAGCGGAGCTCCGAGAGCACATTATTGACATGGACAAGGAGATTCGTGTCACGGCCCGGCTGTGGCGGCGGCGTGCCGGGCGTCGCATCCGGTGGATGGCGCGGCGCGAGGGGGTCGATGTGCGCGAACCCGAGAAGCCGGAGACGCTTGCAGCCGAGGAGAAGCGGGCGGCGAAGATGATCCCCGTGCGCAAGGTCCCCGGTATGTGGTTCGACGAGAAGCTCCCCGATCCGATCCGGAAGAAACTGGGCAAACTTCGCGGTAAAGGAATGCCGGAGCTGCCGCACTACTGGGTGGACGGCAAGCGCACGCTGCTGGACATCTGCCGCAAGACCAGGCAGGAACGCCGCGGCGGCGAGACGGACGTCGCGCGGATGATCGAGTGGGCGAAGCTGATGGAGAAGGCGGGGGTGATTGAGATCATCCGCAGATGAGCGCGGGACTCTTATTCCGCGTATGAGGAGAACGGTCTTGGACAAGGTCTTTCGACAGGGGATACCCGAGGACGCCGACGCGATCTTCGACGTCATGGCCTGCGCCTTCAAGATCGACGAGAGCAACCCGAAATACGCCAAGCTAAAAAAAGAGGCAAAGGAACACTCCGAGTTCTATCGCGTCCTTGAGCTCGATGGGCAGGTTGTCAGCATCGTCCGCATCCTCCACCACCCCATGCAGATCGGCTGTGCAACCATCATCAAAGGCGATGTGGGTGAGGTGTCCACCCATCCCGACTTCCAGGGGCGCGGCCTCATGACGGAGCTCATGCGCGACTGCGTCCGTTGGATGCGCGAGAACGGCTATGACATCTCTCGCCTCGGCGGCCTGGTCCATTTCTACAGCCGGTTCGGCTATGTGCCCTTCCCCCGGCGGACGATCGAGTTCCCCCTCAAGCCCGTCCGGGGCGGCGGGAGGGTGCAGGCGCCGGATGAGGTGCTTCCCCCCGTCGGCCCCTCCCCGGGGACCCTCCGGCACTACCGGCCGGAGACCGACAAAACATGGAAGACATGGCTGACGTGGCATTTTAACAACAACCGGACCGGTGCGCCGACCCCGGGCGACGAACCGCCCGAGCCAGTCCCCCTTGCCCCGTCCGAGCCGGAGACGGAGGAGCAACTGAGATCTGAGCCGTGGGAGTTCGTTTGCGAGCGCAACGGTCGGGTCTATGGATACATCTCCGCTCACGAAAATCCGGACTTCGAAAAATACCTGCAGGCAAAGGTGGAGATCGGCAACGCGGCCTTCGATCTGTCGGAGCCGAGGGTGGCGGGGATCCTCGTGAACCACATTCTCCACATCGCCCTAACGCGCGGGGCGGATTGTGTTGTGGCGCGGCTCCCGTTCGATCCGAAGGTCTATGATTCGCTGACCAGCGACAACGTTCGCTTTCGCACGGTCGAGTTGCACGCCTCCTTTGCGTCCAACATGATTCGCATCGTTAGCCTGGAGTCGCTCTTACGCAACATCAAGCCAGAGTTAGACTTACGCCTGTCATTGGCGGGTGGGGCGCCCTGGACCGGTACTGTCGGGATCACGGTCGCCAAGGAAAGAGTGCGCCTTGACGTCGGGTCCGAGAGCGTCGCGATTGCAAAAGAGCGCTCGGCGAGTTTGGAGACTGGATTGGGCCAGGCTGACATGATGCGCTTGGTCCTGGGCATGTGTTCGGCGCGGGAGATGCTCGGCGCGGACACGGACCCGAAGCTGCTGGCAACGCTCGACATTCTGTTCCCGCACCAGCCGACGGCGTGCGGACTCTGGGGGTAGCACATGGGCAATCCGAAATCCACCGTTGCCGTAACACAGGACCACATCGTACGGGGGCTGAAGGAGCTGGGCATTGTGCCCGGCGACGTCGTTATGGTCCACAGCTCCCTGAGCAGCATGGGTTATGTCGGGGGCGGGGCCGACACGGTGATCGACGCCTTCCTCGAAGCCGTCGGCCCGGATGGGACGCTCGTCATGCCTGCCCTCTGCCGGGCGGACAAGGAGCGCCGGTTCGAGACGTGGAACATCGCAACGTCCCCGTCCGACGTGGGGCGCATCACCGAGACCTTCCGCCTGCGACCGGGGAGCGTTCGCAGCGACCATGCCACGCACTCCGTGGCGGCAATGGGGCCTCTAACGGGAGAGATCACAAGGGGCCACAAGCATGCCCGGGGCCGCCCCGGGCCGTGGGGAGATGCCGCGTTTGCGAAAGACTCGGCGTGGCAGAAGCTCTACGATCTGAACGCGCGGTACACCTTCCTGGGCGTGAACCTGCGTGTGAACACGATGCGTCACTTCATCCAGAGCGTACTCGTCGAGCGGGCGCTGACCCGCGCGCCGGCGGACAGGAGGGAGACGTTGACCGCGGAGGTGAAGGGCTGGTGCACGGGCGGCGTGTGGCCGGACTACAGCGCGGTGGAGATGCAGGAGCACCACGAACGGGCGGGGCTGATCCATCGCACGACCATCGGCAGCGCGGAGGTCCTGATGCTCCACGCGAGGGAGATGGTGGACGAGGAGATCCGGGTCTTCGAGGCGCGGCCGGAAGACTGGTTTGACGAGGCGTTCCTGGCATGGTATAGAGAGTGTGACTCGACTACTCGGAGGTGAACCATGGCCCGGATCATTGCAGCAGCCGTGCAGATGACCTCCACCGAGGACAAGGCCGCGAACATCGACACGGCCGTGCGCCTCTTGGACCGCGCCGCCCATCGCGGGGCGCGGATCGCCGCCCTGCCGGAGACATTCAACTGCCTCGGCGCACCGGAGACAATGCTGGAGAACGCCGAACCGATCCCCGGCCCCACCACGAACGAGCTCTGCCACGTCGCTCGGCGGCACAAGATGTACATCGTGGGCGGGAGCCTCTTTGAGAAAATGGCCGGCCGGCGGAAGGCCTACAACACGAGCGTGTTCATCAGCCCCGAGGGGCAGATTGTCGGCATCTATCGCAAGCTGCACCTCTTTGACGCCGAGGTGCCCGGCGGCGCATCGCACCGGGAGTCGGACTTCATGATCCCCGGCGATGAGATCGTGGTCCTGGAGACCCGGTTCTGTCCCGTGGGCATCACGATCTGCTACGACCTTCGCTTTCCCGAACTGTATCGCGCCCTAACGGAGGGCGACGCGCGGATTATCTTCGTGCCGGCGGCCTTCACCGCCGCGACAGGCAAGGACCACTGGAACGTCCTGCTCCGGGCCCGGGCGATCGAGAACCAGGTGTATGTTGTCGCGCCGAACCAGTTCGGCGACCACCCCGGCGGGAAGCGGAGCCACGGCCGAAGCATGATCGTCGATCCGTGGGGGACGGTGCTTGCAAAGGCGCCGGACATGGAATGCACCGTGACGGCCGAGCTCAGCCTGGATTACCTGGACGAGGTTCGCGGCCACATGCAGGTTCACGACCACCGGCGGCGGGACCTCTTCGAGGAGGAAGAGGAGGAGGGGGGGGAGGAGCCGATTGGGTAGCTGGGTCCGACACATAGCCGCTCCGTTGGTCGATCTGGCCTTTCCGCGGATGTGTGTTGCCTGCAACGGCGGTCTGGCCGACGACAATCCCGACCGCTTGTGCGGTCCGTGCCAAGCGGTGATAAAGCGAATCGACGGGAACCGCTGCCCGAAGTGCGGAGAGCAACTGGGCCCACACTCTCGGACGGACCAGCGGTGCATGATCTGCCGAAACGTGCCGTTGGTCTTCAGCAAGGCATCCGCCGCATGCCGGTATGAAGGATCGGCAAGGCAGTTGATACTCAACCTGAAGTACAAGAGGCAGATGGCCGCGCTGCCACTCCTGTCGGAACTCATGATCGGGGACTTGGAGAGGGCGGATTTCCTGGATAGGGTGGATGTGATCGTTCCCGTTCCTCTGCACTGGCGGAGGCGGCTCTGGCGCGGGTTCAACCAGTCGGAGCTGCTGGCGAGGCGGCTGGGGAAGCGCTTCTCGATTCCGGTGTGCGCGAACCGGCTTCGTCGCATCCGGCCGACGGCGTCGCAGACGAGGCTGCGGCGGGCGGAGCGATTCGAAAACCTGAAAGGCGCATTCCGGGTGGAGGGGAAAAACGGCCTGGCGGGGAAGACGGTGCTGCTGTGCGATGACGTGATGACCACAGGCGCAACGGCGTCGGAGTGTTCCCGTGCGCTGCGCGAGGCGGGGGTGAAGGCGACGTACGTGGCGCTGGTGGCGCGGTAGGTGTGGAGTGCTGGAGCCATGCTCCAGCCTTCATGTGGCCGGCCACGGGCGGCAGCATGGCTCCCGCCCGACAAGGCGCAAGCATGGCTTGCGCACTCCAAAGATCGGTATTGGGAGTCGATGAAATGATGTTCGGCAAGCCATCGCGTCGGCAACTGGCGGAGATGTGTCGGAAGCTCTCGACGCTGTTCGACGCCGGCGTGCCGGTGCGGAAGGCGCTCGCCCTCCTGGCGCAGGGCCCCGGTCGCCTCTCGAAGGAGGTGATCGAGGACGCCCGGGCGTCGCTGGCCGCGGGGGACAGTGTGACCGAGGCGTTCTCTCTGCACAGGGGGTACTTCCCGCCGCTCTTTCTCACACTGGTCGAGGTGGGCGAGCGCACGGGCACGCTGGAGCGCGTGCTGAGCTACCTGGCCGACTATTATGAGAACATGGACATGCTCTTCCGGAAGCTGTTCCGGAGCATGATCTACCCGGCCTTCGTCATCACGCTGGCCATCCTGGTGACGGGCATGCTGAAATACATATTCGTCGAGTTCCGGGCCAACATATCGGGCGTCCCCCCCCCGCCCGGCGCGGCGCAGCAGGCGGTCGTTTGGCACTTTGTGTTCTGGTTTGGGGGGATCGGTTTGCTCATTGCAATGGTCGTCCTGTTCCGCACGGTGCTGCATGGCGGAGCGACGATGGACCGGCTGCTGCTGCGGGCGCCGGTGCTCGGAAAGGCCCTGCAAAAGCTGGCCGTGGCGCGGTTCACATGGGCCTTCCAGTTGTCCCAGGCGGCGGGCCTTGGGGTGAGCGAGACGATCCAGCGGGGGCTGCTGTCCACAGGCAACCAGGCCTTTGCCGCGGAGGAGGAGCAGGTTCTGTCGCTGGTGAAGAGCGGGGTGGGGCTGCGCGATTCGCTGGAGGCGTCGGGCCTGTTTCCGAGGGACACGCTGGAGATGATCGAGGTGGCGGAGACCTCCGGCAAACTCGAGGAGTCCATGGGGCGGATCGCAAAGAACGCCTTCGGCGACGCGGAGTTTGCGATCAACGCTTTGGCGAAGGCCTTTGGGTGGTTCGTGTGGGCCGTCGCGGCGGGGGTGACGGCATACTACGTCCTCTGGTTTTATGCGCAGTATCTCAACGCGGTCGGATCAATGATGAGCTGACCGGCGGATCAGGTCGGAGTAGGAGCCTTCGAGCAGGTCGGCGGGCGCGATGTCGAAGGCACTGAGGAGCCGATCCACCCTCTCGTGTCCCTCCTGGCCGGTCTCCCCTTCTGCGAGCATGGCCTCGAACTCGATAAACGTGCCCAGGTCCTTTACATCGTCCAAATGAATTCGTGTTCGGTCGAGAAGGTAAATCTCGCGCACCTTGTCCACTGTGGCAAGCACGCTGAGGATTTCGGAGAGCATTTCGCGAATGCGAACGGGATTGGCGATGGCGATGATCTCGTAGTCGCTGCGCTTGGGGCCGGTCTGATCGGGCCTGCAATAGGGGATGAGATGGGCGCCGCAGGCGCTTGATTCTCGAAGCTTGAGCCGACCGCTTTTGACGTGGAAGTAGGTGTCGATCTGATGTTCGCAGGCGAGCATTTCGGCGCCGAGCTCGACGGCGATGCGGCGGGCCTTGGTCAAGTCGGCGTATCGGGCCTTGATTTCAACGTTGGATGACATGGGCCTTACCACTTCCGGTCGCGGCGCCGGCGGGCGGCATCGGTGAGGAACTTGCGTTCGGCCTCCGTCAGGCTGTTCATCCCTTCGTTGCTGATCTTTTCGAGGAGGTCCTCGACACGGTCATCCTCGTCATTCTCGCGCATGCGGTGCCGGAGCTCGGCGCGTCGTTTCAGAGCGTTAATCCACCTGTTAACTCCTCCACTTAGATGGCCGCCCAGGCTGAATCCTCTTTGGACCTTTAGCATGTAATAGGCAAAGCCGAAGGCGGCGCCGCCGAGATGCGCCACGGTCGCCGTCATCCCTCCCATGCCGACGCGGAGCGTCACGAAAAGGTTGACTCCAATGAGGAGGAGGACCAGGTTTCTGAGCTTCATCGGGAAGATGAAGAGGATAACGATCTGGTTGGGGTTGTACATGGCGCAGAAGACGAGGATGGCGTAGAGGGCCCCCGAGGCCCCGACCACGGGAACGCCGGGCGAGTAGAAGATGCCGATGGCGGAATGGACGAGACCGGCGAAGGCGCCGCTGCCGATGTAGAACCAGACAAATCGTTTGCTCCCGAGGATGCGCTCGACGGTGGGGCCGAAGAAGTACAAGGCCAGCATGTTGAAGAGGATATGGAAGAGATCGTAGGTATCGTGGAGGAAGAGGTACGTGACGAACTGCCACACGCAGAGGCGGCCGAGGGCGAGCCCCGGTACCAGGCCGAAAATTTCCAGGAAGGGGCGGCCGAGGATGACCTCGGCGACAAAGACGGCAACCGTGGCGAGGAGGATCGCCTTCACCGCAGGCGTCATGCGGGGCGGCGAGTAGTAGCCCCCTTGATATTCACGACCTTGCCATGCCATCGATCAGTCCGTGAGGTATTTGAGCCAGGCCTTCTCGAAACCCGAGACCGTGCCTATGGAGCCGGGGAAGGTGCGCCGCAGGGCCGAGTCGAGGGAGGAGCCGTCGGCGAGGAGCGCGGTGAACTTCGCAAAGAAATGGCGCCCATGCTGGGTGACCATGTATTCCACAATCTTGGCGGCCTGGAGGTAGAAAAGGATTCGGGCGTTTTTTGTCCGAGGATATGCGGTCATGTCTTGCAGGTCACGAAGGGAGTAGAGCTCGCCTGTTCGCAGGGCCGCGAGAAGCTTCTTGGTCCCGTAGCCCATCTGGCCGCTCTCATAGATGGCAAATCCCTCGTGCACCCAAAGGGGCACCGAACGGTCCTTGCAAAACATCCAAAGAACAATATGGCCTAATTCATGGGCAAAGGTGGGGACCTCGTCGTTGTAGCCTGTGACGCGGACGAAGATCTCTCGCTTCGCCACGAGGGAGAAGGCAATGGTGAACTCGAGTTGCGACTGCTTCCGCGCGAGCGCTTCCCATTGCTCGATGTTCTGGATAATGAAGACCTCGAACTTCCGCCGGGTCCGGAGGTCTTCGATTTTCATGCCGAGGTCGTAGAGCGTCTTCTCCAGAAAATACTCCGCGCGGCTGGCCAGGTTCTTTCCCACGGTCTCGTCCTGGTAGAACACGATGAAGTGCTGTGTCTCCCGGTGGTTCCAGTTGCCGGAGGACAGAACATCGTTGCCGCTGGCGCTGCGGTCGCGCGCTCCCTCCGAAATGAGGCGGCTTGTCTCGATGGGGTTACCTCGATGCCGGTGATTGTGGGGGACGATGACGCTGCCCCTGTCTGGATTTGCACGGGCCGTTTCCTTTTCACGCCTGCGCGCAATGCGGGCCTCCCGCTCCCAGGACTCGACGATCAAAAGGTTCTCCATCGGGCTGGCGGTGACAAGCTTGTCGATGTGGTCACGGGGAAAGGTCATCTCGCCGTGGAGCTGGATCTTCATCTCGATGGCGTCGGGCGTCTGGCGGGTGATCACCCCCTCGAACTTGCTTCCGTTTTTCAGGCGGACGAGGTCCCCTCTGGCCGATGCCATGCCCCCGAGGAGCAACGTTGCCGCTATGATCTGCCGTCTCATTGGGACGCCTTTTTCTCTTTCGCCTGTTCGGCAGGCTGAATCTTCCGTCCGATCCCTGCGATGAATGTTTTAATTTTGGCCTCCTTGCGCAGACGCTCGATCCATTTCTCCCTGAGGGTACGGTTGGACTTCTGGCTGACGTATTGGACCAACAGCGTGAACCGTTCCGTGCTGAAGGAGATGCTCTTGCCCGGATCAATGTCCGTTACTTTCACGATGTGATAGCCGTACGTGCTCTTGACGGGCGATCTTATCTCCCCCTTCTTCATATCAAAGGCCGCATCGGCCACTTGGGCCACGACATCCCCCCGCTTTCGGAAGAACCCGAGGTCGCCGCCCTTGCGCGCGCTGGGCGGGTCGTCGGAGTATTTCCGGGCCATATCTTCAAATCTGGCGCCGGAGTCGAGCAGCTTCCGGATGTGCTCGATCTTTTTTCTCGCCCTAATGTCGGCGCTCGGGCCGAGGGGTTTCTTGGTCTTGGGGTGGATCGTCATGGCGACGATATGGCTGGCCCGAACGCGCTTGCCGCTCAGGGCGTCTTTGCTGTCCTCGAAGAGCTTGCGGAGATCCTTCTCCGGTATCTCCTTTTCGAAGAGCTTTACCAGTGCAATGTTCTGACGGAGATGGTTTTCGAGGTCTTTGAGCGTTTTCCCTTGCGATTTAAGGGCCTGATCGAGCGTCTGCCGGTAGTACCGGGGATCCTGGCGGATCATCTCGCGCTTGGTCTGGATCATGCTCTCGACCTCGTCGTCGGTCACACGCAAGCCCCGCTCCCGGAGTTTCTGCTGGAGCAGGCGACCGGTGATAAGGTCGTCGAGGATCGCCTCGATAGCGGAGTGGGACATCCGGCCGAGGAGCTCGCTCACGACAAGCGCCTTCGGGATTTCCTCGCCGTTGACCACGGCCGCCACGTGGGGGGGGAGCCCCCCCGCCGCCGTGCGGATGCTGGCGCGGGCCTTCCTTTCGTCAAGCCATTTCCGAATCGCTTTGTCCGTAATCGGCCCCTGGATTCTCTTTTCCTCGCGTAGAAGTCGCTCAAAGACGAGCTGCTTCCGGAGCTCCCGCCGAATCTCGTCCATGGATTGCCCTGTCCGCTCGCAGAGCTTCTGAAGGGTTACTGTCCCGTTGGACTGCGCGAGAAGTTTTTCATTCTGCTCCTGAAGGCTGGCCTCTACCTCTTGATCGGTAATCGCCACACCTTGTTTCTTGGCCTCCTGCGCCGCGATTCGATCCATGATCTGCTGGTTCAGAATCGCACCCGCTTCCACACGGTAGATGCGCAGGATCTCCCCCAGGAGCTCGTCCCACAGGATTTTCTCCCCGTTGACTGTGGCCGCAACGGAACCGGGCGCCGGAACGCCTTCTACAGGGGGGGGCGGGGGGCCGCCGGTCTCCTTCACGCTTCGGAAGAAAACAAACGCCGCGAGAACCACCGCGGCAACTGCCACGGCTGCGATGACCGCAAGACTACGCATTCTTCGACCTGATGACTTGCCTCGGAGAACCAAATAGAAACAACTGCCCGCCGCGTTCGGCGCATCGACGGCAACCCCGCCGCCCCTCCGCCTGGCGCGCCCAGCAGACGCTCCGCCTGATGGAGTAGGGGCTGTCCTTGCAGTCGATTAGATCATCTCTGGCTTCTGCCATGGTGCAACGTACGGGGGCCTTCCTTGCACAAGAATCGTCCCTCTTTTACCCTATCACAGTGCTGCGTGTCTGTCAATTCTGAATTGGAATCGGAGCAGCGGGCCAAGCCTCTGTTCCTGAGTCCTTTTTGACATATGGCGAGGAAGGTCAGGTCAGGCCTCTATCGACAGACCGTTTTCGAGCATTCGCCCACTCCATGGACCGCGGGAAAACTCCTCAGGCTTCTTTCTTGACTTATCTCGAAATCAGGCTATACTTCCCTCGACGTGGAACGACCTGGAAGGACCTGGGACGTGCGCCCATGTCTGTGTGCGGCGTGAGTGAGAGGGCCGGGGGCGACCGCGCTGGAGTATTGAATTGCAGCCGATCACAGATCTGGATTTGACCGGAGATATCCTTCCCGCCGTGGGGCCGGAGACGAGAGGCGGCACATTCGTCACGAGCCGGAAGCGGTTCATTATCGTTACGCGCTTCCTGATTCTCGCCATTGTCGGGGTCCTGGCCTATCGCGAGGCCGCCCCGGAACACACCAAAGTCGTCTACACCATCCTCGCCGTGTTCGCCCTTTCGAACCTGCTGTTCATGTTCCAGAAGCAGGAGCAGTTCGCGCACGAACGAATTTCCGGTTGGATTTTCATCTTCGACACCTTCTTTGTGAGCGTGTTTGTCTTCTACCTCCAGGCCCGGACGACGGAGTTCTACCTCGTTTACTTCCTGACGATCTTTATTGCGGCATCGGCAAAGAGCGCCACCGCCGCCATCGCCACCAGCATCGTCACAGCCATCATCTACGGTGTCCTGACAAAATATGGAAAAACCGGCGTCCCGCTGTATTCCTTGTCCTTCTACATGCGAACCATCTTCTTCTTCGTCACCGCCATGATGGTAGGGTACTTCGCCGAGCAGGTGAAGCGGGAGCGCGAGGCCCGCGAGGCCGCCCAGCGTATGCTCCACCTGAGCAACCGGCTCGCCACACTGTTCGACGTGAGCAAGCGCATGGTGTCTACCGAAGATCTCGATCAACTGGCCCGCCATGTGTTCGACAGCGCCGTGCGCGTGGTCGACGGGGACAGCGGGTCGCTGATGCTGTTCGACGAAGAGGCCGGCACGCTGAGCGTGAAGGAGTCCACCGGCCTCAACCCGGAGGCGAAGAGGGAGGTGACCAAGCTCGGCGAGCGCGTGGCGGGCGTCGTGGCGCAAGGGGCGGGTGCAGTGCTCTTGAATGGCGACGTGTCGGGCAACACCAGCTATCCCAAAGCCATCGCCGGACGGGAGGTCGCGTCGGCCGTCTGCGCCCCGCTAAAGATCGGCGAGAAGACGCTCGGCGTGCTCAACGTCAACCGCAGCGCGGGCAAACCGCCCTTCAAAAAGGCCGACTGCCAGTTGCTGGAGTCCCTGGCGAACCATGCCGCCATCGTGCTGGAGAAAGCGCGGCTGCATGAGGCGCTGGAAGAGGCGTTCGACGCCTCCAAGATGCGATATGAGACCCTGGTGAATACCGCCAATGCCATGATCTTCTTGGCCGATTCGACCGGGACGCTTCAGTTCGTCAACCCCCGCGGTGCAGAGATGCTCGGGCGACAAGCGGAGGATATCGAGGGGAAACCGGTCTTCGACTTCATCCACCCGGACGACGTCCAGAAGTTCAAAGACGCGCTGAATGAGGTGACCCACGAGGGGGAGAGCGTGTCCCACCTCGAATACCGAGTCGGCCCCAAAGAAGGGCCGTGGCGGCAGCACTCGGCCTCGTTCGCTCCCTTGATGAACCAGACCGGCGAAGGATATGGCCTCCTCGGCGTAGCGGATGATGTGACGGAGTACGTGGACCTGCAGAAACGCCTGGCCCAGTCGGCGAAGCTGGCCAGTCTGGGCACGATGGTGGCCGGGATCGCCCACGAGCTGAACAACCCCCTGACCGGCGTGATCGGTTTCACGGAGCTTCTGAAGGAGAAAGAACAAGTCAAGCAAGTCGCCAGCGAGGAACTCGATATGATCCTGAAGCAGGCGGATCGCTGCGCGAAGACCGTCGGCGGCCTGTTGAAATTCGCCCGGCAGCAGGAGGCCCGGAAGGAGCCGACCAACATCAACCAGATTGTTCGAGACTCGCTGGACTTCAGGCGGCACGAGATGCGCGTGCAGAACGTCGACATCGTCGAGGAGTACGACACCGAACTGCCCGATGCTGCCGTCGACGCCTCCCAGATCCAACAGGTATTCCTGAACATTATCTCCAACGCCTTCGATGCCATGGTGGAGCGACACGGCCGGGGAACGCTGTCGATCCGGACCCGCCGCGATAACGACAAGGTGTCCATTGAGTTCACCGATGACGGCGGCGGCATCGAGAATATCGACAAAATCTTCGACCCCTTCTTCACCACAAAAGACGTAGGCAAGGGGACCGGCCTCGGCCTGAGCATCAGCTACGGTATCGTCGAGCAGCACGGCGGGGAGATCGAGGCGCGCAACACGGAACAAGGCGCCCAGTTCATCATTCGACTGCCCGTCACGTCCGAGGTCGTGCGGAAGAAGACCGGCGTTCGCGCCGCTGCGGCCGATGCCAAGCCCCGCAAGGGCTCGATCCTCGTGATCGACGATGAGGAGGCCGTCCTCCGCGTCAGCCGGAGCATTCTGGAGCGCATGGGGCACGAGGTAACCACCGCAAAGGACATAGACGAGGCCCTCAAGAAGCTGAACGAAAGAGAATATGACGTGATTCTCACCGATGTGCGGCTGCCGGGCGACATGGACGGCCTTGCCTTCTACAAATGGATCGAAGAGAAAAAGCCGGGCCACATTCGCCGCATTATCTTCACCACCGGCGACACCCTCTCCCCGGATACGCGTAAGTTCATTCGCCAGACCGGTGCGGAGTGCCTCAGCAAACCCTTCCATGTGGACACCCTCCGCGAGACGGTCCAGAATGTGATGCAGGCCCCGCCCGCTTAAGGGGACCGCTGTTGACATTCCCGGCCCGACTTCGTATAGTCCATGCCTGTCAACCCAACCCCTATCTCGGAGGATGCGAACCATGCTGATCGGTTATGACCCCTACTCGGGCACCATGCAGCACTTCGACACGAAAGGAATCATCCAGGAGGTCGCGCGCTGCGGCTACGACGCCATCAACCTGCCCATGCGGCCGGATTTCGTGGATGCGGAAAACGAGGAACCGCTCCAGAGCCTGGAAGGCATGTTGCGCGACGCCGGCCTGAAGACGCCGTCCATCGGCATCGCCCCCCACATCTGGACCACCCCAGGCCAGGAGGAGGAGACCCAAAGGCACCTCGACATCGCCGTTCAGATGGCCAAGCGATTCGGCGCGCAACTCCTCACCATGTGGCCCAACCTGCCGGAGGGGGTGAACAAAGAGGACGGCCTCAAGACCTTTGCCGAGAACATGAAGGCTGGAGTCCCCAAGGCCGATGCCGCCGGCTATCCCATCGCCTTCGAATTCGAGAAGGGCTGCACCATCGACAACTACCGCGAGGCCGTCGAATTCATCCAATCCACCGACCCGCGAATCCGCATCGTCGCGGACACCTATCACATCAACAACGACCAGGCCGACCCCTACGAGGCAGCCATCGCCATGAAGGGCCTCCTGGGTGAAATCCATATCTCGGGCAGCGACCGGGGCGAGCCGGGGAGCGATACGGACGAGTTCGACTACGATGCCTTCGTCCGAGGCGTCAAGGAGATCGGATTCGATGGGCCGGTGATGCTGCAATACAAGCTTGAGGATCCCGCCAGCATCGGGCGGGCCTGCGAGTTCACGAGAAAACTGTTCGACCTCTGAGGAGGATGGAGATGGTCCGGAAACTCACGACAGCAGTTCTTTTGATCGCCGTCGTGGCCTTTGTCCCATTCGCGGCGGCCCAGGATACGAAGCCCATTCTGCAGGATGCCTTCGACGATGGCAATGCGCCAGGACGGAATGGGAAGGCCGTCCTTGCCCCGGAGGGCGCCAAGTGCGCCAAGGAAATCCCCCTGCCGCCGGCGACGAAGCTGAAAAAGGGCACGATCCTATTCTGGCTCCAGCCGCAGAAGGATCTGATCGCCTTCGAGAAGCGATGGAAAGTCTCCCTGGTGCGAGCCGAAAACAAAAAGGCGCTGCAGATCGGTCTCTCCGTCCGCTCCTCCGCCCAGCTTTGGATGGGCATTCGGGCGGGCGAGAAACCGCTGCCTTTCATTCGGTTCGACTTCACCCATCTCAAGGCGAAGAAGTGGTACAACGTGGCCTTCACCTGGGATTCTGAGAAGGGCGCGCTGGACCTTTATGTCGCCGGCCGGCCATACACACACATCGAGCGTGAGCCCTGGCAGATGCCCGACCCCGGCGCGAAGCTTCTTGTCGGCAGTCCGGGCATCGCGATTGACGGACTCAAGCTCTTCGACCGTCCACTGACCGCCGAGGAAATCGCGGCCTCCATCAAATTACGCCCGGAGGAGAAGCTGACAAGCGAGGGGATCCAGGTCTTCGAGGAAACGCTTGCCAACTATCCCGTGAAGAAGGAGCTGCTTTACGAAAACGACTTCAGCGGCAATCTGGACGATTGGGTGCTCGAAGGCCCGGGGGTGACGAAGATCGTGGACGGCCGGCTCTATATGGAATCGACGGAACCGAAGCGAGGGCACATCGTCTTCTGGAACAAGAAGGACTACCCCGCCGACTTCCTCGCCGAGTGGGACTTCTTCCCCGCGAACGACAGCGCCCTCTACATCGTCTTCTTCTGCGCCAAGGGCCGTAACGGCAAAGACATCTTCGATCCCACTGTCGCGAAGCGGGATGGTACTTTCAAGCAGTACATCCTGGGCGACATCAACGCCTACCATATTTCGTATTTCCGAAATATCCGCGTCCGCAGCGGCATCTGCAACATGCGGAAGGAGTACGGGTTCTTCCTGGTGACCGTCGGCAAGGACCCCATCCCGCCCGTGCCGGGAGGCAAATACCACATCACCCTGCTCAAAAAGGGGAACAAAATCCGTTTCTTCATCGACGGCAAGCTGGCCGTCAAGTTCGATGACGACGGCAAGACCTACGGCCCCGTCTGGGGGGCCGGCAAGCTGGGACTCCGGCAGATGGCCCCGAGTAAGGCCTATTACGACGACTTCAGGGTCTATAAGGTGCTGGAGTGAGAACGAACCCAAGTGTTCCCGCCGGAGGCCCCCGTTCCAGTCATTGCGAGGGTGCCACCCCCAAGCTGTGCTTGGGGGTGTCCTGCGACAGCCGAGTGGCCCGACCAACGCACCCCCAAACGAAGTTTGGTGGGGGCACACACTGCATGGCCGGGTGCCACGCTCAAACTCGTTTGAGCGTGTCTTCCGATGCCGTGGGCGCTCCGGGATCCGCACGCTCAAGCACGCTTGAGCGTGACACACAATACGTGGCAGTCTGCCCATGAAGAAATGTCTAACACCCGCCATTCTCCTCCTTGTGCTGTGCGGAGGAGCTTGGCCTGCGGACGATCCGTCCCGTTACATCGCACTCCTCGACGTCCGGAAGCTGGCCCCCGCCGGCGCAGACGACGCGGCGGTCGAGCTGGCCCTTCGATATTACGCCTGCGTAAGCGACTGGGGAAGGATCCTCAGTGCTCGATACAGGCCGTATCAGAAGATTCCCGGCGCCGGCTATTACGGCGGGACGGCGAACGAGGAGCGCGACATTCGTGCGGCATGTTACGCCGTCCTGGTCAATGCCTTCCTCACCGCCATCGACCCGCCGGACCTCGATGTGACCGAAGAGGGTCGCGAAGAAGACGCCGCAGCGATGCAAGCCGTCCACGTGCTGCGCTACCTCTGCGCCACCCACCAGACCGCGGATAAACCCTGTCCCGAGGAGAAGCCCTGGGGGGCACAGCCGGGGTCGGCCATGGGGGCGAAGTCGATGGGCCTCGGGGCCTGGCTGATCTGGGACCGACTCGACTCGAAGACGCGCACCGCCGTCGCCCGAATCATCGAATACGAAGCGGATCGCCTCCTGGGGCCGCAGCCGCTGGAACAGTCCTCGGCGAGGACGAAGGCTGAGGTCAACGCAGGCAATGCGCAGGTCCTGTCCCTCGCCGCGAATATGATGCCCGATCACCCCCATGCGAAGCAGTGGGACCGGCAGGCGAAGTTCACCATGTACAACGCCCTCTCATCCGAGGCGGATCGGAGGGACCAAGGCATCGGCGACGACGGGACGCCCGTCTGCGATTGGGTCAAGACCGTGAACCTGCTCCCCGACTACACGATCCAGAACAACGGCTATGTGCACCTCCGCCACATGAGCGCCGCCGTCACGGCGCTGGGGGAGAACTGTCTGCCCTATCTCCTGGCCGGCAAGACGCCTCCGCAGGCGACGCTGCATAACGTGGCCAAGTGCTACCGCGCCTATCGCTACTTTATGGCGTGGGATGGGTCGCCGGTGTATGTCACCGGCAGCGACTGGAAGATGATCCACACCCAGGCGGCCGATGTCTTTGCTCACGCCTTTTGCTGCGTCATGCTCGACGACAACCATGCGGCGTATCTCGAGATGCGGGCGCTCGATTTTGCCGAGCGAATGCAGGACCACTGCAGAGGGTACTACAATGTGGACGCCGACCCGGCCTTCAACGGCATGTGCGCGAGCGCGCTGATCCACTGCTACCTCCTCCATGCGCTCAGGGGGCCCGGCCCCAAGCCGATTGACTCCACGCGGTTCAACCTCGACGCCACCGGAACGAAGAAATTCGATAGTGCGAAACTTATCATCCACCGGACCCCGGGCAAGTTCGCCTCGTTCTCCTGGGGGGCCAAGCGTCTGGCCCTGGCGATTCCGTCGTCGGGCAATTGGACCATCTGGCCCCACCCGGCCTCCTATATCGGACTGATCAATGGCGAACCGCCCGACGAGGAGCACAGCACGCTGGTCAAGTGCAACGTCAAAGCCCTCGAACACGGCTTCACCGCCACGTGCCGCCTGTCCCGCGTGAAGGGGAAGGTGGACCACTATGTGTCGTTCGCTTCCCTGCCGAATGACGTGGTGGTGTACACCGACCTCCGCGTTGCGGCGGAAGATGTCGAGATCGCCGGCCAGCAGATCGGCCTCATCGGAGTGGAGTATCCGCTGGACAAGAACGAGCGGGATCTCTATACCGTCGGCATGAAACTGACCGTCCGCGGGGTCAACCTGGCCCAGGACCAGAAGCACCGGCTCCAATCCCCCTGGCTCAACCTGGACAACTACGTGGGCTACGTGGTTATCGAGACGATGGGGAAATCCGGCAACGAAATGCTCTATTTCAACCAGGCCCACGCAAGCGGACAGATCCCCAAGCTCGAGGAATGGGTCGCCCTGCATAACATCTCGCGGAGGACGTCCTATCGCAAGGGAGAGCAGATCGGGTCGGTGTGCATCATCACCTTCCTGAACCAGCCCTGGCGGCGGACCCGGCGGGCGCGCGACACGGCGGGCGGCAGCCTGGTTTCAGATAAATTTCTCTTCTGCATAGTCGGCTCGCACACGGTGGCGGTGAACTTCGGGGAGAAGGAGATGACCCTCGACGCGCCCATATTCGGCGATGTCGTTGTGCCGCCGTTTTCCACCATTATCAAAACACGCGATGCGGAGTTCTGACCAAGCGAAGGGAGCAGACCCATGCCGCGATTCGTCGTCCAGGAACACCACGCCACACACCTGCACTGGGACTTCCGGCTCGAGATGGACGGCGTCCTGAAATCCTGGGCCGTGCCGAAGGGGCCGTCCATGGACCCCGCCGTCAAGCGTCTTGCCATCGAGGTGGAGGACCACGATCTCGACTACATCGACTTCGAGGGGGAAATCGAGGAGGGGGAATACGGCGCGGGTGCGGTCAAAATCTGGGACCGAGGTGAGTACGAGCTGCTCGAACGGGAAGACGGTTTCCTTCGCGTCGAGCTGAAGGGCGAAAAACTGACCGGCCCCTTCAAGTTGATCAAGATGAAGTGGGAGGGCGGCGACAAGTGGTTGCTCATCCAGGGCCGTCAGGGGGGAAAGACTGACGGGTGACGGGTTGCTGCGGCGGGAATGCGGTCGAAGATTCACCCCAAGACCCTGTCACGGACCGACCATACCGCTCGCGGCGAAGTCCTTCACGCGATGGAACGTCAGGTGGTTCGCGTCGTGGAAGTTGTGCGCGCCGTTGAAGGCCGTGCGCGAGGCCACGATGATGTCGTCGCCGTCGAAGAGCCAGTCCACGTACTGGAACGCCACGTACCGCGGGGCCGTTTCGTTGTCGTCGCGGAGGACGTCGCGCACAAGGGCCCAGTGGTCCAGGTCGGTCGATTTCACGAGCGTCAGTATGTTGCGCATCCCGTACTTCGTCGGGTCGGTCACGCGATTCACCAGCGACCAATAGCCCCCCGTCTCCGGGTGGCGGCGGATGGTGAACTTCGTCATGCCGCCATAGAAGTTTATCACCCGGTTGAAGGAGAGCGACTTGCCGTCCGGGGCGATGTCCAGCACCAGCGCCTTGCGGAAGTTCGGAGCGATGTGATAGCGAAGGATGTTCAGCAGGTTGCCCTCGGGATCGACCACGGCGTTTCCTTCCAGCAATCCATCGGTCCCCTTTTTCACCTTCAGGTCCTTCGGCAGCCAGGCGGGGTCGTACGGCAGCGGCTCGCTGACGGTCCAGTTCTTTGGATTCATCAGATCGGCATCGGCCGGGATGGACAGCGCGACGGCCGCGAAGCCCGCCGCCCAGGCCCCCCGCTTGAGCTCGACGCAGGTCCACAGGCGGCCCTTGTGCTCGATCACGGGCATGGGGGCCTTGTGGTACTCCCCCTCGGCGATGGTGATCGGCTTTTCCCACGTCCGCCCGCCGTCGGGGGAGTGGTGGAGCAAAATGTCGCCGTACTGCTTCCGGCAGGCCAGGAGGTAGAGCTCTCCCTTGCGGACGAAGACCTTTCCCCAGAAGGCCGGCTCGACATCCGCCGCATGACGCCACGTCTCGCCGCAGTCCTCGGAGCGAAAGACGCGGGAGAAGTCGTCCGTCCCCGTGCCGAACAGGTCGTGGCTGGCCACCAGGGCCCCGCCGGGCATCCGGGCAATGGAGGGACTGCCGACGTACTGCCCCCGTTCGGCGTAGCAGGGGTCGTCCTTGTGCAGGTAGTCGATCACCACCCCCGGCACGGGACCAGGCCGGACGATCCGCTCGGCGCTCAGGCCGATCTGCCTTCCGGCGCTCGCCTGATCGACACGGACGCGGATGTTGTAGTCGGCATGGTTGAGCAGACCGGTCACGGTGGTGGACAACTGATCGCCGGGAACCTTCGCCGTAATGGCGTCCTGCCATCGCGCGGCGCGGAGCTTGACCTCCACGGTGTAGCGCAGGTCGGCCGGGTCCATCTTGTCCTCCGGCTTGGTCCACTCGATGGTCGCTTGGTGATTGCCGGGGAGCACACGGACGATGGAGGGTACTGGGGACTGAGCAAGACCCGATGTTGCAGCGGCCAGCAGAATCATCATCGTGAGTATCTGTCCAAATGGGGTGTTCATGTCCTCTGTCGCCTGCGAACCCAAAGACCAAGGGCCCTCATGCGCCGGGGCATGTTAGCAACATCGGCAGTCGACTGCAAGTGCGTCTCCTGCATGCACCGCCATGGGCGTCCGGAACGCAGGGACCGGCATTTTGCCGGAATGAGCGGGTTTGCCCTGTGTGGAGTGGTAATGAACGGCGCTGAATGGAGTTATGATTCAGGTGCGGCGTATAATGCCATAGATGTGTGGCATAACTTGCTATACCAAAATCACATCTCTTGCTCTTGACGATCCTTCAAAAGGAGGGTAGTCTTGAAGGGGGAGGGGGGAAGGGCGTTTGCACAGGCCACCGAGTGTGCCTACGGCCTCAGTCAGATCGCCAAGTGCCATCAGCAGATTATCTGTATACTCTGCGGAGATCGTGTTGGGTTGCGCAGCGGCCATTGCGCAGCGCGGATAGTGGCAGTGTACCCCACATCTGGGGGGACGGCCCCTTGTAAAAGCATGATCAGTGGGATCGGGGGTTCAAAATCGGTGCCGGTGGGTTCAGGCGGGGAGATCCACCGGCCCCGTGTTTTCCCCATGCAGATCTTTCCACCGCCGAAACCCCGCACCCGTAAAGGGTGCGACTACACGCCCTTGTCCAAGCGCCCCGTAACTGAGGCATCGCCCGCCGTAGTGGATTGCAGTTGACATCGCGACGGTGTGTCTTCTACACTACCTTCTTCGATTTGCGTGCCAAGCGCTGGAGGAGACGACGGATGAACAGGCGGGAGAACGATGAGAACTTCAGGGCCCTGGCCGAGAGTGCCAGCGATGGCATCGTGATTTGCTCCGGCCCCGACGGCAGGCATGTGTACGCCAATCCGCGCATGGCAGAGATCACCGGGTATAGTGTGGCCGAGCTGATGAAAATGAACATCCGCGGTCTGGCCGAGCCGTCGGATCTCCAGCGGATCATGGACGGCTACCATAGGCGTATGGAAGGGGACGACACGCCAGGACGGTATGAAGCACACCTCCGCCGAAAGGACGGAACGCGCGTGTCGGTCGAGGTCGCGGCCACGCGAACCGTCTGGCGCGGGGCGGCGGCGGCGATGGGCATCTTCCGCGACATCACCGCGCGGAAGCGGACAAAGAAGATGGCCAGGGAGCAAGGGGCCCTGATGCGCACCTTGATCGAGAACATCCCCGTCGATTTCTGGGCGCGAGACGTGGACATGCGCTGCATCATGCAGAGCAAGATATCGCGGCAGCGGTGGGGGGACCTGAAGGAGAAGCCCTTCGACGCCCAATATCTTAACCCGCGCACGATAGCCGTCTGGGAGGAGAACAACCGACGCGTTCTTTCCGGCGAGACGATTCGAGGCGAGGCGGAAGTGACGGATGTGCATGGCAAGAAATACCATTGTTACAACATCCTGGCGCCGATCACCGACCAGGGCCGGATCACGGGAATCCTCGGCGTAAACGTAGACATCACCGAGCGGAAACAGATGGAGGAGGCCCTTCGGACCAGCGAAGCGAAATATCGCCTGTTATATGACAGCGCGCTCGTGGGCCTGTTTACCACGGCGATCGGAGACGGACGCATCCTGGAAGTGAATGACCACGGGGTCCGCATGTTAGGCTATGAATCAAGAGAAGAATTTCTCCGGGAGTTTGTAGCGGGGGACCACTACGCGGATCCCTATAGCAGGGATCGCTTCCTCAGCAAACTGGAGGAAAAGGGGGAGGTCCACAACCATGAGGCAGAATTTACCAGAAAGGACGGCTCGCGTTTGTGGCTCGCATTTTCCGCCAAGGCCTATCCCGACAAAGGGTGGATTGAAGTGGCGGCGGTGGATATCGATGAACGCAGGCGCATGGAGCAGGAACTCAGAAAGTTCAAGACGATCTCCGACAACGCGAATGACGGTATGGCGATGGCCGAATTGGACGGCACGCTGATCTACGTGAATGAATACTTCGCCCAAGTCCACGGATACCGCCCAGAGGAAGTTGTCGGCAGGAACCTGAGCGTGTTTCACACCGATGAGCAGATGAAGGACGTCGCAGCCATCAACGAAAAACTCCAGAAAAGCGGGAGCTACAGCGCCGAGGAGGTGTGGCACAAGCGTCGAGACGGCTCGGTTTTTCCTATGCTAATGAACGGCGTCGTCATCCGAGACGACCACGGCCATCCGTCCTTCATGGCCGCAACCGCCATCGACATCACCGAACTTAAGGAGGCCGAGAATGCCCTTCGGGAAAGCGAAGAGAAATACCGCGCCTTGATCGAGGGAACCAACTATCCTATCATCAACCATGCCTTGGACGGGAGAATCCTCTTCATCAATGCAGAAGGCGCCCGCCACCTTGGCGGCAAACCAAGGGATTTTCTGGGGAGGAAGCTCGATGACATTTTTCCTCCCGACGTTGCCCATCACCAAATGGCGAGCATCAAACGGGTAGCGGAAAGCGGAAAACGTTTTATGGATCGAATCCAATCGATTGTGGGAGGGCGCCTCAATTACTATGAGGCCAACCTGGAACCGCTGAAAGACGAGGAGGGCAAGGTTACCTCAGTTTTGGTCACTGTCACGAATGTGACCGAGCGCGAGACGGCGCGAAAACAGGCTAAGAACCTGTCTCAGCGGATCATCACCCTCCAGGAGGAGCTGCTCGCCGATATCTCGCGCGAGCTTCACGACGAGATCGGCCAGCTTCTGACGGCCATCGACTTCGAGGTGGAGGCTATCCGCCGGGCAATGGCGTCCGGGAAGGACCTGCCGCCGGACGGCCTGGACCGAATTAAGGAGGTCACGCGCTCGGCCGTGGGCATGGTTCGAGATCTGTGCTCCAACCTCCGGGCGCCGGTCATCGCCGACGTGGGACTGACTGCGGTAATGAGGACGCATATCGACGACTTCCGGGAGCGGACGGGCATCGACGTGGAGTTCAAGTGTTCGCTCGATCGAAGCGGGATGAGCCCCGATGCCGGCTTGGGTGTGTTCCGCATCATGCAGGAGGCCCTGACCAACGTCGCGCGCCATGCCAATGCGACCCGCGTCGAACTCTCTCTCTATCCAAACAACGGACGAACCGTGCTGAAAATTTTGGACAATGGACGAGGTTTCGACCCCGACGAGAAGCCGCCTCGGTTCAGCGGCGGCCTGCGCGGGATGCAGGAAAGGACACGAATCTTTGGCGGCGAGTTTGTCATTGAGTCGAGACCGGGCGGCGGCACATGCATACGGGTCTCTCCGCCGCCCCCATCGGGAGAGGAGGCGCCCTTATGATCCGGGTCCTGGTCGCAGACGATCACCCCATCGTGCTGGAGGGTATGCGCCGAATGCTGGAGCCTGAGGGGGATATCACCGTCGTGGCCATGGCCAGGGACGGCGAAGAGGCGCTCCGGCTCTGCCGCGATACAAAACCGGACGTAGCCGTCCTCGATCTGGCCATGCCCCGCCTCGACGGGGAGGAAGTCACCGCGCGGCTTGTCATGGACTCCTCAGAGACCAAAATCATCATCCTCACCATGTACGACAGCGAGAACCACGCCATCCATGTGCTTCAGGCCGGCGCCGCGGGGTTCATCCCCAAGGGGGCCTCCGCCGATGAACTGCCGGACGCCATCCGAAAAGTCCACGCCGGCGGAACGTACATCAGCCCGTCCATCCTGGAGAAGATCGGTGAGAACATCGGCAAGCTCGATGGGAGCGACCCGGTGAGCAGACTGTCGGAACGGGAACTGCAGGTGTTGAAGCACTTGGCCGCAGGCATGAAGACGTCCGAGATCGCGTACGAGCTGCATCTCAGTATCAGCACAATCCATAGCTACCGGTACCGGATGATGCGCAAACTCGGCCTGAACTCCAATGCCGCCCTGATTCGATTCGCATTTGAAAAAGGCGTGGTCAGGTGACGGCACACCGTCAGCGGCATGTCCCAGACGCGGTTGCATTGATCAGGAACATGTGGTTTCCCCTGCCGTGTGGCTCGCCATCGCCGGATGGCGTCTCGATGTAGCGATACCTCCCCCTCCTGTCGTACCCCCAGCAGGGCCGATAGTCGCTCGCATCAGGCATGGCGGCGATGGCATGTATGGTAGGATCGAGAACATAACCTCGCCACTCCACCCAGGCATGCCAATTGGCGCCCATAAAGCCGAAGACAATCCGCCCG
This sequence comes from Planctomycetota bacterium, assembly GCA_013152475.1. Lineage (GTDB taxonomy): Bacteria > Planctomycetota > Brocadiia > JAADGH01 > JAADGH01 > JAADGH01. Next base: position 116,994 of record JAADGH010000078.1, on the reverse strand, counting down.
TTTTTAACGCCGCCCTTCCTCATCCTGTAGTAGAGGAACGTTGCCAGCGCTGTGCAGTCTCCCCTCCCTGTCGCAACCGTCAGGGCCGGCGGCTGCCACAGGCGTTCGGCGCTGGGTCGCCGGCGATACTCCAGTCTCGCCGCGTCGTCCATTGACCTCCGGATGACATCCCACTCCCTGTCATAGGGCGTCCTCTCCACGGGAACTGCGGTATAATGGCCTATACACCCGGCGACCAGCAAGACACAAATTAAGCTGGGTACGACTCCGCTGCGCATAACAGCATCCCCCTTCGGCGCCCACAGCCAGACCTATGTACGGCCGCGTCTGAGGCATTTTACGGCGTGCCTCGTACGCCTGGCTACGCCCCGCCTCCACTAAAAGTATACCCCATGATTCGATGTGCAGCAACGTGCACAACGGTTTATTTCCCGTATTTCGCTTGACTTCGACACAGGATGCCGGGGTATAATTCACCCTCATTGCACGCCAGAACAGGAGGGCCGAGAGATGCCGGAAAAGCGGAAGCAGCCGCGCGTCACATTTCGCGGAATGGTCTTCGCCGAGCAAGTGGAAACGCCGCCGGCGTCGGCCAACGCCACTATGGGGAAGACCATCGACATCAGCGAGGGCGGCATCCTACTGGAGGCCGACAGCCACTTCCCCTTTCTCTCCATCATCAAGCTGGGGCTTGTTCTCGGTTCGGAGATGGTGGACATCAAGGGCCAGGTGGTGCGCCTTCAGAAGCAGCGGGACGGCTCGATCCGAATGGGTATTCATTTTGCGGACATGACCCCACAGGACCGGAACACCCTCCGGAACTACTGCCTGGAGCGCCTCCTGGAATATGAGAGCCTGGATGACGACCGGGCCCCGTAGGCAAAATCAAAACGACCAGGACTTTCCCCAGAATCGGAGCGCGATCTGCCCTAACCCAAGTCACGAATTGCGTTTGCTCTGTTTGGTTCGCGGAACCCCAGCTTTATCATTGCAAGGTGGCCCGCAGGATGCAGGCTAACGAAGCAATCCCGTCTCTCGCCTGCCAATCGGCACATGAGATCGCTTCGTCGCATCTTCCGCTATCGCGAAAGATGCGTCTCGCAATGACGCCACGCGGGTCGTAGGGAAACTCCTGGAAAGCCACACCTTGATTTGGCCAAGGCAATCTCTTATGATTGCGCCTGAATCCAGAGCAGTCATTCGAAAGGAAGGTCAAACCATGACAAAGAAGACACCGCGCATCGGCATCCTCACCGGCGGCGGCGACTGCCCCGGGCTGAACGCCGCCCTGCGCGGCGTGGCCAAGGCCGCAATGAACGAGTACGGCATGGAGGTCGTCGGCATCTTCGACGGCTACCAGGGGCTGATCAAGCTGCACGCCCGGAAACTCAAGTCCACGGACGTCTCCGGCATCCTCACCCTCGGCGGGACGATCCTCGGCACCTCCAACCGGGCCAATCCTTTCGCAAACATCGAGAAGCACGGCGGCAAGCTCGTCAAGATCGACCGGTCCGAACACGTGCTGAAGAACTGCAAGAAGCTCGGCCTCGACGCCCTCGTCGCCATCGGCGGCGACGGCACGCTGTCCATCGCAAACGAGCTGGGCAAACGGGGCGTGAACGTCGTCGGCGTGCCCAAGACCATCGACAACGACCTCTGCGAGACGGACCTGACCTTCGGCTTCGACTCGGCCGTGCAGATCGCCACCGACGGCATCGACCGCCTGCACACCACCGCGCAGTCCCATCACCGCGTGATGGTCATCGAGCTGATGGGTCGCAATGCCGGCTGGCTGACGCTCCATGCCGGGGTGGCCGGCGGGGCGGACGTGATCCTCATCCCCGAAATCCCGTATGGCATCGACTGCGTGGCGGCGTGCTGCACGCGGCGCAGCAAGGTGGGCAAGCGCTTCACCATTATCGCCGTCTCGGAGGGCGCCAAACCCAAGGGCGGCAAGCAGGTCGTCAAGCGGATGGTCGAGACAAGCTTCGATCCCGTCCGCCTGGGCGGCGTCGGTCGCGTCGTGGCGGACCAGATCGAGGCGATGTCCGGCATTGAGAGCCGCGCCGTGGTGCTCGGTCACCTGCAGCGCGGCGGGTCGCCCACGGCCTTCGACCGGGTGTTGGCCACGCGGTTCGGCACGGAGGCGGCCCGGCTCGTGGCGACTGGCCGGTTCCGTCGGATGGTCTGTCTCAAGGGCGCCGACATCACGTCCGTGCCGATTGAGAAGGCCGTTGTGAAGCAGCGGCTCGTCCCCCGCAGCCATGAGGTCATCCGCGCGGCGCGAGCTGTGGGGACGAGTTTTGGGGACGAGTAGAGAAAGGACCTCGAATGGACGAGCGAAGGATTCGCGTTTACGACGATCAGGATGTGCTCTGCCGGAACGGTCTCCACCTCCGGAGCGTGCCGGTGAAGAAGCACGGCATCGTCTTCGACGCGGAGGGACCACCCGACCTCGACAATGTCATGAGCTTCGCGGGGACCGTCATGAAGCTGGACGACGGCCGCTTCCGCATCTACTACTCCACCCGCCGGCGTGACCCGCACACCATGCGCATCGCCATCGCCGAGTCGGCCGACGGCCTCTCCTGGCAGCGCCCCATGCTGGGGCAGGTGGAGTGGGAGGGCAAAGACACGAACCACATCCGGATCGGCGGCCTTTACGAAAATGCGAATATCATCCAGCCGTCCGTGGTACGGACGCCCGACGACCGGTGGCTCATGTACTGTTGGCTCCACGGCCAGGACCGGGGCATTATCCGCTACATCATCTCCGAGAGCAAGGACGGGATCCGCTGGAAGCTGACGGACCTGAACAAGCCCGCGGTCTACCACCCCTCCGACCTCGAAGTCGGCCAGGCGGGATGGGCGGCGGGACTCACGGCGGCCAACCCCAACAGCAAGTTCGAAGACAAACGGACGGTCGAGTGGATCGAGGCCAAGCGCCTCCGCAGCAACGACGCCACGTATGTTTACTACAACGAGGCCGAGAAGATCTTTGAGATGTACTCCGTCTGGCTCATGCCGACCTGGCCCGAGACGCACCGCTACACACCGCACGACAACGCCCCGCAGGTCCTCCGCACGATCCAGCGGCGCACCAGCGAGGACGGCATCGACTGGAGCGCACCGGAGCTCCTCATCACCGCCGACGAGCACGACCCGCTCGACATGGAGTTCTACTACCTCGCCGTCCATCGCGAGCCCGAGTGGTGCACGGGCTTTCTCGGCCACTACCGCTGCTGGGACCAGACGATGGACGTGGAGCTCTGCTTCAGCCGCGACGGCCGCCACTGGCTCCGCCCCCTGCGCGGCGGGTGGATCCCCCGCGACCCCGTGCCGGAGAAGGGGTGCATGTCGGCCTATGCAACGAGCGATGTGATCGAGGTCGGCGACGAGCAGATCATGCTCTACACCGCCGGCAACACAAAGCACAACCACCAGCTCCCACCCGGCGTCGAGACCGAATGGCGCGGCGTGATGGCGGCGTCGTGGCCGAAGGGCCGCTTCGCCGGCCTGGCCACCTCGCCCAGCACCATCGGCAGCCTGACGCTGAGGCCGTTCATCCCAGGCCGGGCGGAGATCTGTGTGGATGCCGACATCGACGGCTGGCTCAAGGCGGAGCTGCGCGATCCGTACGGCATGCCGCTGGAGGGGTATGAGCTGCACAACTCGATCCCCGCCACGGGCGACTCGCGCCAGCACGTCCTGCGGTGGCAGGGGGGAAAGACCACCGCGCCGTATCGCTACGACGCCGTGTCGATGCGAATAGAGATCAACAACGGCGTACTGTATTCCATTCTCATTTGAAGGGCTTGGTCTCGGCGAAGGACATCGCCGAGAGGAAGCAAGAGAAGGACGCCGGACCGGCCTCGTAACCCTTGGGGCCTATTCGAAAAAGAGAGGAGATGCAATCGATGAAGGTGACATTCCGGTATTTCGCGCTCGTCCGAAAGGGCGCCGGCACGGAGCGGGAGCAGGTCGAGCTCCCCGACGGCGCCGACGCGCGCGGCGCTCTGGCCACGCTGGCCCAGGAGCGCGGGGGCGACTTCCAACGCCAGATCCTGGACGACAGCGGGACAGTACGGTCCAACCTGATCGTCCTGGTCAACGGCCAGACCGTGCGCCAGGACGAACAGCGCACCCTGGCCGACGGCGACGAGGTCTCGGTGTTCAGCCCCGTGGCGGGCGGGTAAAGAGAAGGAGGAAGGAATGACGCAACTCACCGACGAAGAGCGTGCGACGTACGAATGGCAGATGTGGACCCCTGGCTTCGGCGAGGCCGGACAGGAGAAGCTCAAGGCCAGCTCGGCCCTGATCAGCCGGTGCGGCGGCCTGGGGTCGCCCGTGGCCTACAGCCTGGCCGCTGCGGGGATCGGAAGGCTCGTCATCGCCCACGGCGGCAGCGTCAAACACAGCGACCTGAACCGCCAGATTTTAATGACCTATGACTGGCTCGGAAAGCCCCGGGCGGAGTCGGCCCCGCGCCGCCTGAAGGAACTCAATCCCCGCCTCGATGTGGAGGGCTTACCGGAAAACGTGAGCGACGAAAACGTCGCCGAGCTGGTCTCGAAGGTGGACATCGTCTTCGACTGCGCGCCGTTGTTCGTCGAGCGCTTCGCCATGAACCGCGAATGCGTGCGGCAGGGCAAGCCGATGATCGAGGCGGCGATGTACGGCATGGAGGGGCAGGTGACCACGATCCTCCCCGGCAGGACCCCCTGCCTGGCGTGCCTCTACCCCGAGGACCCGGCCACGTGGAAGCGGGAGTTCCCCGTCTTCGGCGCGGTCTCGGCGCTGGCGGGGGCGATCGCGGCGGCCGAGGGCATCAAGATCCTCGCCGGCTTCGGCGAGACCCTTGCCGGGACACTCCTCTACTACGACACGGCGAACATGACCTTCCAGCGCATCCCCATCGCCCGCCGGCCGGACTGCCCGGTGTGCGGGCATTTGTAGGTCACCCGCCGCCGCGCGCCTGCGTGTCACGATCAAACTTGTCTTGAGCGTGTCTCCGTCGGTGCAACGACCTCCCCAACCACGAAGGAAGAGAAGTCATTACCTGGCCAATGGTTGGCCGCCGATCAGGCCTTCGGGAGGATGGCCAGCGCGGGGTCGGTCGTCCGCTCCATCTGCTGCCGAAGTTGCCGGTGCAGATCGGCGAGGGTCGCCCGGTGCTCGGCGCTGTCGCTCAGGTTGGCCATCTCGTGCGGGTCGGTCTGCAGGTCAAAGAGCTCCCGCCGATTCTGGTGGGCGAACCAGGAGTATTTCCACCGCCTCGTGCGGACCATGCGGCTGGCATGCTTGTCGCCCCTGCCCCGCTCGCAGAAGCCGGGCCGGTCGTCGGAGGCAACCTTCCCTTCGACCAGCGGCCTGAGCGACTCTCCCTGCACGGCCTTCGGGATGGGCATGCCGGCAAAGTCCAGGAGCGTCGGCATCATGTCCACGGAGTTGACGTGCCGGTCGATTACCGTGCCGGGCTTGATGGTGGGATAGCGCATGAGGAACGGCACGCGCACGATCTCCTCATAGTAGGCGGGGAGCGCTTTGCCGACCATCCCGTGCGCCGCCTGCATGTCGCCGTGGTCGGCGGTGTAGATGACAAGGGTGTCCCGATCCTGCCCGGCCTCCTTCAGGGCGTCGAGGATGCGGCCCATGAGCGCATCCATCATCGTGACCTGGCCGTAGTAGCAGCGGACGTATTCGCGCAGGCACTTCTCGCCCATCTGTTTTCCCATGCGGGCGGCCTGGGGCCGCTGGTAGGCATCGGGCCGGTGGGTCCAGTTGGACGGAAAGGGGATCGTGTCGGGGCCGTACATGCTGTAATACGGGTCGGGACAGATCCAGAAGGCGTGCGGCGGGCTGACCGACCAGGTGATCATGAAGTTCT